>DASSUC010000302.1:0-8999 GCA_035707405.1 Micromonosporaceae bacterium
ACCCGCGCCTTCTCGTCGTCGCTCGGCGCGTGGAACGCGACCGGGTCCACCCCGTGGTAGGCCACGTCGATGCGGGTGGGGTCGGCGTCAAGCAGCCGGATCAGCTCGTCGCGGGTCGCCTTGCTGGGCACGATGACCCGGGCGGCGCGGCGCAGCGAGGTCTTGATGGCGGACCGGAAGAACGTGCGCCGGGACTTGTCGTAGTGCTCGGGCTCGGTGAAGAACGTCGCGTCGTGCACGGTCACGGTCACCGGGCAGCTGGCCCGCAGCGGGCAGGTGTAGAACGGCGAGTGCAGCACGTCCACGCCCACCTGCTGGGCGAGCAGCGGCAGGCCGGTCTGCTCCCAGGCGAGCCGGGCCGGGCGGTGGGCGAGGGCGGCCGGCGCGCCGATCACCTCGACGCCCGGCAGCAGCCGGGTGTAGCGCTCCGCATCGGTGCGCTGGCCCACCACAGCAAGCTCCACCGCGGTGCCGGAGACGCGGCAGAGCGCACCGAGCAGGCCGTCGACGTATCGGCCGACGCCACCACGGTCGGCCGGGACGCTGGTGGCGTCGACGAGCACGCGGGGTGGACGGCCGGCGGTCACAGGGCAGCTCCTTGCACTTCTCGGCTACATCTTCGGAGTCGACTGTTGACCTCCAGCCTACGCCGCGTCGTCAGTAGGCAGATGTCCGCGACGCGACCCGATGACAGTAATCGGTAGTCCGTACCTGGGTAGGGTCCGGGCATGGCCACGATCCCCGCGATCTTCGCCGCCGCTGTCGCGGCCGACCCGACCCGGCCGCTGCTGACCTACTACGACGACGCGACCGGCGAGCGCACCGAGCTGTCCGGGGCGACGCTCGGCAACTGGGTGGCCAAGACCGCCAACCTCCTGGTGGACGGCCTTGGACTGGTCCCGGGTGACCGGGCCGCGGTGCTGCTGCCGCCGCACTGGCAGGCCGCGGCGGTGCTGCTCGGCTGCTGGTCGGCCGGGGTGGTCGTGGACCTGGACCCGGCCGGGTCCGGCGGTGGGCCGGCCGAGGTCGCGTTCATCGCCGTGGCCGGCACAGGCCGGCTCGTCCCGCCGCCGGCCGCCGAGATCTTCGGGCTGGGCCTGACCCCGTTCGCCACGCCGATGCGCCAGCCGCCGCCGGGCGTGAGCGACTTCGTGCTCGAGGTACGCGGGCACGGCGACGAGTTCCGCCCGGCGTACCCGGTCCTGGCCGGGTCCCCGGCGCTGCCGGGCGTCTCCCACGGCGAGCTGTGCGCGGCGGCCGCCGCGCGGTCCGCGGCGCTGGGCCTGGCGGGTGGTGCCCGGGTGCTGCTCGACGCCGCGGCAACGCCCGACCCGGTCGACTGGCTGGTGGCGCCGCTGGCGGCCGGCGCCTCGGTGGTGCTCTGCGCCCACCTGGACCGGGGCCGGCTGCCCCGGCGGCTCACCGACGAGCGGGTCACCGCGACGGTGGAGCCCGGCTGAGCAGGGCCGGCGTCAGGTCGCCGTGCGTTCCTTGGCGAGCTGCTCGAACGCGGAGAGTGACTCCGGGTTGGCCAGCGCGCCCTTCGCCGCGGCCCGGTCCACCGGCGTGCCGCCGAGGATCCGCTTCACCGGCACCTCGAGCTTCTTCGCGCTCAGCGTCCGCGGCACCGCCCGGACCTGGTAGATCTCGTCCGGCACGTGCCGCGGCGACAGCGCCGTACGCAGCTCGCCCGCGATCCGCCGGCGCAGCGCCTCGTCCAGCTCCAGCCCCTCCCGGAGCACCACGAACAGCAGCAGCTCGCCGGGACCGCCCTCGGCGTCCTCGAGGTGGACCACGACGGAGTCGGCCACCTCGTCGAGCCCTTCCACGACCGAGTAGAACTCGGCGGTGCCCAGGCGCACCCCGCCGCGGTTGAGCGTCGCGTCGGACCGGCCGGTGATCACGCAGGTGCCGCGCTCGGTGAAGGTGACCCAGTCCCCGTGCCGCCATACGCCGGGGAACACGTCGAAGTACGCGGCCCGGTAGCGCTCTCCGGACGGGTCGTTCCAGAAGCCCACCGGCATGCTCGGCATCGGCTCGGTGATCACCAGCTCGCCGAGCTCGCCGACCACCGGCTGCCCGGTCGGGTCGTACGCCTCGACCTTGGCGCCCAGGCAGCGGCAGGCGATCTCGCCCTCGTAGACCGGCAGCAGGGGTGAGCCGCCGACGAACCCGGTGCACACGTCGGTGCCCCCGGACAGCGACTGGAGCTGCACCGTCCCGCTGACCGCCTCGTACACCCAGCGGAAGCCCTCCGGCGGCAGCGGGGCGCCGGTCGACCCCAGCCCGCGCAGCGCCGTCAGGTCCACAACGGACTTTGGCTCGACACCGGCCTTGCGGCAGGAGAGCAGGAACGGCGCCGAGGTGCCGAAGTAGGTCATGCCGGCCTCGGCGGCCAGCCGCCACAGCGCGGTCAGGTCGGGATACGCCGGGTTGCCGTCGAAGAGCACGATGCTCGCGCCCACGGCGGGTGCGGAGACCAGGAAGTTCCACATCATCCAGCCGGTGGTGGTGAACCAGAAGAACCGGTCGGCCGGCCCCAGGTCGTGGTGCAGCGCCAGCATCTTCAGGTGCTCCAGCAGGATGCCGCCGTGGCCGTGCACGATCGGCTTGGGCAGGCCGGTGGTGCCGGAGGAGTAGAGCACGTACAGCGGGTGGTCGAACGGCACGGCCGCGAGCTCGAGCGGCTCTTCGGTGTCGGCCACCAGGTCCGCCCAGGGCAGCGCGCCGTCCGGGGGCGCCGCGTCCGGGTCCAGGTAGGACAGCCAGACGGTATGGGTGAGCGACGGCAGCGCGGCCCGGATCGCGGCCACCTCGGGGCCACGGTCGACCGGCTTGTCGCCGTACCGGTAGCCGTCGACGGCGAGCAGCACCCGCGGCTCGATCTGCTGCCAGCGGTCCACCACGGAGCGGGTGCCGAACTCCGGCGCGCACGAGGAGAACACCGCTCCCAGGCTCGCCGCGGCGAGCATGAGCACGAAGGTCTCCGGGATGTTCGGGGCGTACGCCGCGACCCGGTCGCCCGACCCGACGCCCAGCCGGCGCAGCCCGGCCCGGGCCCGGCGGACCTGCTCGCGCAGCTGCGCGGCGGTCAGCGTGACCGGGTCCCGGGTCTGCGAGTAGGCGAGCACGACCGGGTCCGCGTCGGCCCGGCCGGGCATGCGCAGCACATGCTCGGCGTAGTTGAGCCGGGCCCCGGGGAACCACCGCGCACCCGGCATCTGCCGGCCGGTCAGCGTCTGGTCGGGTGCCGCGTGCGCGACCACGTCGAAGTAGTCCCAGACCGACCGCCAGAACGCCGGCAGGTCAGTCACTGACCAGCGCCACAGGGCGTCGTAGCCGGCAAGGTCCAGGCCCCGCTCCCGGGCCAGCCAGCTCAGGTAGTCGCCGGCGCGGGTGGTCTGGCGCACGTCGGCCGGTGGCCGCCACAGCACGTCGCCTGCTGTCATCGCGCTCTCCCTCCGGCTGCTTCCGGCTACGCCTGCGGCCATCCTGCCGCACCGCCCTACTCCCCCGGGAGTACGCCTGCCGCCAGGGCGTACGCCGGGCGGGGCAGCTGCGGTGCCCTCCGCGGGCCGACGCGGGCGGACCCGGCGGCCGGCCACCCTGGAACTCAGCTGACGGCATGACAAGGAGGCACCGATGTCGACGCAACCGGCTGGCCCGCCCCGGGTACGCACCTCGGACGCCGAGCGGGAGGACGTGGTCACCATCCTGCGGGCGGCCATCGGCGAGGGCCGGCTGACCCTGGCCGAGGGCGAGGAACGGATCGCGGCGGCCTACGCGGCGACGTACCGGGACGAGCTGGGCCCGCTCACCACGGACCTGCCCGGTGGCGGGCGGCAGGCGCTGCTGGAGACGCCGGAGGCGAAGGCGCGGCTGGCCGCGTACGCCCGGCACCGGCTGCGCCGGCACGGCACGTTCGTCGCCGTGGCGGCGACGGTCCTGGCCGGCCTGTGGGTCGCGTCCGGGGCGGTGTTCTTCTGGCCGGCGATCCTGCTCGCCTTCCTCGCGGTCAGCCTGCTCCGTCACGTCGCGTGGTACCGGCGCGGCGCCCGGTGGGGCTGGTCCGGGCACCGGCACGGCCGCGGCTGGTCCGATCGGGACTGGTCCGGGCAGGGCTGGTCCGGGCAGGGCTGGTCCGGGCAGGAGCGGCCGGGCTGGTCCGGCCGGGGGTGTCGCGGGCGGCACGGGGACCGGGCCGGGTGGGAGCACGCCGGCGCGGGCCACCACGGCACACCGGGTGAGTGAGCCGCGCCGCGGGCCGTCCACGCGGCCGGCCCGCGGCCGTCTCCCATGATCAGCTTGTATCTGGCCAGCCAGCCGTACCGTGGTCCGTCCTACACGGGATAACTACACTGGTCGTATGACACAGACTACGGTCAGCTTCCGGGTAGATGAGCGCACCGGCCGTGAGCTGAAGGCGCTCGCGGCCGGCCGCAGCTACTCCGACACCATCCGTGAGGCTATCCACGCACAGTACGTAGCCAGCCTCTACGCCGCCGCGGCGGCGGACGCTGAGCGGTTGCGCAACGATCCCGACGACCTTGCCGAGATCAAGGCGGTCAACGAGGTGCTGGACGAGATCAGTGCGTGGTGACCTGTACCGGCTGCGTGCCGACAAGGATGCCATCGGGCATGAGCAGCGTGTACCTCGATATGCGGTGGCGGTGCAGAGCGACATGATCCGCCTCTCCACGTTGGTGGTCGCGCCCACGTCGACCAGTGCTCAACCCGCGACCTTCCGTCCCACCATCGAGATGGACGGCACGGCCACCCGGATCCTGGTCGACCAGATGAGGGCCGTTGACGCGACAAGGCTCGGAGACTTCGCCGGGCGTCTGGACCCCGACGAAGTAGACGAGCTCGACCAGGCAGTCCGGCTCGTGCTGGGTGTTCTATGAGCTGTCCACGTCACCGCTCTCCACTATGGACAAGTGCAACCTAGCGTGACGTCCGCGCGGAACGCCCGGACGCGGGCTGCCTGTGGGTTCGGAAGGCGGTACGGTGCGCCCATGCGTCATCTTTGGAGCCTGATCGCCGGAGTCGTGATAGCCCCGCTGGTCTGGGGACTCCTCGCGATCGGCCAGCCCCAGTCGAGCGAGACCGTCGCGGAGTGGGAGCAGCAGGACACGATCTACACCGGGGACCTGCTCAAGCCGGCCGCCTTCCTGGCCGTCGCGGCGATCCTGCTGGGCCTGGTCGCGACGCTGCGGTTCTCGCCGGCCGGCGCGCTCGTCGCGGGCCTGCTGTTCCTGGCGCCCGCGGTCGGCCTCTTCGTCGACCCGGCGTCCGTGCGCGACGGCCTGCCGGACGACTTCACGCTCGCCGGGCAGACGGTGCACGTGCGCACCCCTCTGGACAACGGCACCCTGCTGCTCCTCGGCCTGCTCCTGGTGGTCGCCGCGTTCAGCGTCCAGCGCTGGCGGCGCTGGCCGGTGGCTGAGCCGGACGCGGAGACCGAGCCGGAGACCGAGGTGCTGCCGGGACCGTCGGGCGAGCCGACCGACCCGGCCACCGAGCCGCTGACCGTCCCGGCGGACAGCTCACCATGGCGCCCGTCCACCCCGACCCCGCCCGCCTCGACCCCGCCCGCCTCGACCTCGCACATCTCGATGTCGCACACGGCCGATGACGAGGTGGTGACGACGCCATGGCGCCTGTCCTCGGCGGAGCCGACCGAGCGCCGCTCCCCGGCGGAGCCGACCGGGCGCCGCTCCCCGGCGGAGCCGACCGGGCGCCGCTCCCCGACGGAGCCGACCGGGCGCCGCTCCCCGACGGAGCCGACCGAGCGCCGCTCCCCGGCGCCGTCAGTGCCGGTCGCTCCGGCACCGCCCTCGGCGCCACCGGCCTGGCCACCCCGGGAGCCGGCGGAGCGCGCATCGACCGCGGACTCCCCGTGGGCCGGGCCGCCGGCTCGGCGCGACGACACCGCCTGACCCACCCGCCACCCGCCCCGCCCGCTCCGCAACGCCCGAGGTCGACGAGGTCAGGGCACGCCGGAGGCGGGCGGGGTCTTGGCGGTACGAGGTACCGTCCGGTATATGCGCCACTTCGGCAGCGTCCTGCTCTCCCTCGTGCTGGCCCCGTTGATCTGGTTGAGTGCCGGCGTCGGCGCCGGCAAGCTCGCGGAGGGGCTGGCCGACGACCCGGACCGCCGTTCCGCCTTCGTCGGCCTGGTCGCCATCGGCGTCGGCGGCCTGCTCTACGGCCTGCTGGTGCTCTCCCGGCTGTCGCCCCTCGGCCCGGTGCTCGTCGGGCTCGCGTTCGGCGGGGCCACGGTGTGGGCGGTGGTCGCCGCGGGCTCGTTCCGCGACCTGGTGCCCGAGGACTTCCTCGGCGTGTCCGGTGCCGGGCGGCTGCCCGCCTCCGGCTACGCGGCAATGCTGGCCGTGCCGCTGCTCGCCACGATCTTCAGCCCCCGCCGCTGGCGGCGCTACGACTACGAGCCGGAGGACTCAAGCCAGACCGGGTACGGCGGCGGGTCGCTGAGCGACACCCGGCGGACCAGCAGCTACAGCGGGGACTACGGCTCCTACGGCTACGGCGGCTCCTCCGGCTACGGCGGGTACGACTCGTCGAGCTACGACTCCTACGGGTCGTCGCGGTACGGCTCGTCGTACTCGTCGACCAGCCCCACGTACCGCCGGGGGGACGACCAGGACGACACCCCGACGCTGCCGGGCCGGTGACGGCCGCCGTAGCCGGCGCGAGGGTCAGCCGCGCAGCAGCTGGCGTGCCATCACGATGCGCTGCACCTGGTTCGTACCCTCGTAGATCTGGGTGATCTTGGCATCGCGCATCATCCGCTCGAGCGGGAAGTCCTTGGTGCATCCGTACCCGCCGAGCAGCTGCACCGCGTCCGTGGTGATCTCCATGGCGGCGTCGGAGGCGAAGCATTTCGCCGCGGCGCCGAAGAAGGTCAGGTCCGCCTCGTCCCGCTCGGACTTGGCCGCCGCCACGTAGGTGAGCTGCCGCGCCGCCTCCAGCTTCATGCCCATGTCGGCGAGCATGAACTGGACGCCCTGGAAGTCGGCGACCGGGCGCCCGAACTGGTGGCGCTCCTGCACGTAGCGCTTTGCCACGTCCAGCGCCCCCTGTGCGATGCCGACCGCCTGCGCGGCGATGGTGACCCGGGTGTGGTCGAGCGTGCGCAGCGCCAGCCGGAACCCCTCGCCGAGCTGGCCCACCAGCCGGTCGGCCGGGATGCGCACGTCGTCGAAGTAGACCTCGCGGGTGGGTGAGGCCTTGATGCCGAGCTTGCGCTCGGGCGCGCCGAAGCTGACCCCGGAGTCGGACCGCTCGACCACGAAGGCGGAGATGCCCCGCGTGCCCGCGGCAGGGTCGGTGACGGCGAAGACCGTGTAGAGGTCGGCGGCTCCGGCGTTGGTGATCCACCGCTTGGTCCCGTTGAGGACGAAGTGGTCGCCGTCGACCCGGGCCCGGGTGGTCATCGCCGCCGCGTCGCTGCCCGCCTCCGGCTCGGACAGGCAGTAGGAGAACAGGCTCTCCCCCCGGGCGACCCGGGGCAGGTAGCGGCGCTTCACCTCAGCCGAGCCGGCGAGCAGCAGCGGCATCGACCCGAGCTTGTTGACCGCCGGGATCAGGGAGGAGGACGCGCAGGCCCGGGCCACCTCCTCGATCACGATCGCGGTGGCGAGTGCGTCCGCGCCGGCGCCGCCGTACTCGGTCGGGATGTGCGGGGCGTGGAACTCCGACGCGCGGAGCACGTCGTAGGAGGTCTGCGGGAACTGCCCCGACTCGTCAACTTCTGCGGCATTGGGCGCGATCTTGCCTTCGCACATGGCCCGCACCGTCTCGCGGAGCGCCACGTGCTGCTCGGGCAGGCGGTACGCGCCGAAACCTGTCGCCATCGCATCTCCAGTCCGCGGCCGGCCCCAACGCCGCTCTCCCGCAATCCTGCCACCTCACCGCGCCTCCGTCCCCACCTGCAGATCTTCCATGCTGCGGGGGCCCGCCACAGTGCCGGGCGCCTTGCGCACAGGCGTAGGCTGACCGACTATCGTCGCGGTGGTTGCCCCGGCACGTGTGCGCCGGCCGGGTGGGGGTAACAGCGGTCAGAGTCCATCGACCGTCATATCGCTGGTGATGGTCCACAGCGGCGCGCAGAGCGGCGCGAAGTGCGAGCGGAGAACACGCAGTGACGATTCCGTACCCAAGCATCCAGACGTTGCCACCCCTCGGCGCGGTGTCCCCACCGTCCGGGGCCCAGCGCCCGCGGCTCACCTTCATCGGCACCGGCTACCTGGGCGCCACGTACGCGGTCTGCTTCGCCGAGCTGGGTTACGAGGTGCTCGGCGTCGATGTCGACGGCCCGAAGATCGACAAGCTCGCCACCGGCACGCTGCCGTTCCACGAGCCCGGCCTGGACGAGCTGCTACACAAGAACCTGAGCGCAGGACGGCTGCGCTTCACCACCGACTACACCGAGGCGGCGGTCTTCGGCGACGTGCACTTCATCTGCGTCGGCACCCCGCAGCGGGCCGACGGCATGGCCGCCGACCTGTCCTACGTCGAGTCGGCGGTCACCGCGCTGGCCCCGCACCTGACCCGCAAGGCCCTCATCGTCGGCAAGTCCACCGTGCCGGTCGGCACCGCCGAGTGGGTCGAGCAGCTCGTGCACAAGCACGCCGCCGGGACCGCGGACGTCGAGGTCGCCTGGAGCCCGGAGTTCCTCCAGGAGGGCTACGCGGTGGAGGACGTGCTGCGCCCCAACCGCGTGATCTTCGGGGTCAAGACCGAGTGGGCCCGCGACATGCTCTACTCCGTCCACAAGGGAGTGTTCGACCTGGCCGCCACCGAGGACCGGGAGGTCCCCGTGGTGATCACCGACTTCTCCACCGCGGAGCTGGTCAAGGTCGCCGCCAACTCGTTCCTCGCCACCAAGATCTCCTTCATCAACGCCATGGCCGAGGTCTGCGAGGCCACCGGCGCCGACGTGACGCTGCTGGCCAAGGCGATCGGGTACGACTCGCGGA
>DASSUC010000303.1:0-7234 GCA_035707405.1 Micromonosporaceae bacterium
CGTGGTGAACAACTACAGCGGCGGCACGGTGGGGGTCTCCGGCAGCACCGAGGCGGCCGTTGGCGCGTCGATCTGCCGCTCCGGCTCCACCACCGGGTGGCACTGCGGCAGCATCCAGGCGAAGAACCAGACCGTGAACTATCCCCAGGGCACGGTGAACGGCCTCACCCGCACCAACGTGTGCGCCGAGCCGGGCGACTCCGGTGGCTCGTGGCTCTCCGGCAACCAGGCCCAGGGCGTCACCTCCGGTGGCTCCGGCAACTGCACCTCCGGTGGGACGACCTACTACCAGCCGGTCAACGAGATCCTCTCGGCGTACGGCCTGACCCTGGTCACCGGCGGTGGCCCGCCGCCGCCGACCGGCTGCTCGGGGTACGAGTTCACCCGTACCGGCTCGCTGTCGGGCACCGGTGCCAGCCAGTACCAGCCGGACGGCAGCTACTACTACTCGAGCCTGTCCGGCACCCACCGGGCCTGCCTGGACGGCCCGAACGGCGTTGACTTCGACCTCTACCTGCAGAAGTGGAACGGGTTCAGCTGGGCCACCGTGGCCAGCGCGCTGAGCTCGCTGCCAGACGAGACGCTGAGCTACAGCGGCACCGCCGGCTACTACCGGTACCGCGTGTACTCGTACAGCGGGTCCGGCGCCTACACGCTGGGCTTCACCAACCCGTAACGACAACCCGTAGCAACACCCCCCGGGCGTGGCGGCCCGGTCTTCTCGGCGACCTGGCCGCCACTGTGCCTGCCTTTCCACGACAGCCTGGACAGATGTCGATACTCTTCGCGAGTATGACGACAACTGCGCGTAGTCCCCGGCGGCGCCGGCACTACCGGGCCAGCGTCGTCCACCTCACTACACACTTCGACCCGCTGACGCTGGCCGGCATCGTGTTGTCCATCGCCATGGCGGTCGCCCTCGACCTGACCAACGTTGCGAGTCCAGCCGAGTCACTGCTGGCGGGTCTGTTGGGTACGACCATTGCGCTGGTGCTCGACGCGTCCGCCCGTGCCGAGCGCCGTTTTGAGCTGCGCCACCTCGTGCGTGGTCGCCCGTGGCTGGGCGACGCTTTGACCTCGATGGCACAGCTCACACGCGAGATCCTGGACAGGTACCCAGGCACCGAGATCGAAGCCGACGCCCGCCGACGCCTCGAACGCCTGATAGACGAGCTGGACGAGCTACGCCGGGGACGAATCGTCCAGGCCCGTCACGACCACGACCATCTCATAGCCGCGACCGAGGCGTGCCGGGAACGTATCGAGGCGGTGACCAACATCCTCGACGAACCGACCTGGTGGCACAGCCCCATAGGGCAACGCTACTGGCAGGCCAACGTCGCTGCGCTCGCTCGCGGAGTCGCCATCACCCGGATCGTCGTCTGCGAACGTCTCACCACCAAGGTGGTCGCTCTTGTCGAGTCACAGCGACGGGCTGGGGCAAACGTCACGGTTGTCGACCGTCGGCATGTCGACCCGGCGCTGCACCTCAACGTCGTCGTGTGGGACCGGCGACGGGCGTGGGAGGGAAGGATGAACGCCCATGGCGACATCGTGGCCAACGTGTTCGTGGTCAACGAGGCGGAGGTTGACCGCGTCCACGGCATCTACCGGGCCTGCGCCGCGGCCAGCCGGATGCCCGGGATAGCGGTGAACGGATGACCCTGGTCTCCGTCGCCCTGGTCGCGGCTACCGTGCTGGCGATCGGCGCCATCCGCTCGATCCGGTGGCGCGCGCTGGTCTACTCGATGCCGATACCGATCACCCTGGTGATCGCCACCACCACGACCCGCGTGGACGGCAGCCAGCTGCTCGGCGTGCTGCTGCTCAACGTGTTCGTCGCCGTTGTGGCGCTGCTCCACTCCCGGGCCGGTTGGCACATCCTGCTCGCCGACGCCGGCGGCGTCGCCGCGTACCTCGCATTGGCTTGGCTGATTGCCATGCTGCCGCCCATCCCGTTTGTTCCGATCCTCGCCGCCGTCTGCCTGCTGTGGCTGTTGGCAATGGCGGTCCTTCGTCCCGGTGACGAGACCACTGCCACCACGGGTCCGCCGAGGGAGCGCCTGGCCAAGGTCGCGACCGTTGCAGCGTCGTCACTGCTCATCGTCGCGGTCGGACGCCTGATCAACGGCTTGGTCGTGACGTTCCCATACTCGGGTGTGCTGGTCGTCATCGAAACCCGGCAACACCTCGGTGACTTCGCCCGGCACTTCGCCCTGAACAGCAGTGCCTTGATCGCCTTCTTCGCCGGGTACTGGGCCCTCCAAGACCGCAACCGCCTCCTCGCCCTCGGTGGCGCCTGGCTGGCCTTTGCCGTAGCGGTGACCGCGCTGCACCTGGCCCGGAAGGCCAGCCACCGCACGGAGAAACCTGACAGCGCGGCCCTCCATGCCCTCTGAACGTGCCAGGAGGCAGCTCCTGCGCAGGCCGGTGCGCGTACCCTCGTCATCAGTCATCTCGACGGCGCAGCTCTTCAACGATCTCGGTCAGCAGGTACTGCACCTTAGGGCTGATCTGCCTTCCACTGTAGACGTTCTGGACGAGGTCGAGCCCTTTTTCAACCGTGGTGAACCCCAGCTGTCGATAGAGAAACATGATGTCGTCCGCGTCGCTTTCCACCCGGGCGGCGAACAGCTTCATGGCAAGCAGGTACCGCGGCGATGCCACGTCAACCGTGAGAGAAGGGCTCTCGTAGAACCGCTGGGAGTCCGGATCAGGCCCTGGGAGGAAACCCTTGACCGCATCGTTGAGCTAGTCCAGGGCAAGCCCCCGCTGGTGGGCCACGGCCGCCGCAGCCTCGCGTACGACCTCGGTAGGCAGGAACACCGCGTCCAGGTCACGGGTGGACCGCGCCTGGTCGTACGCCACAGCCAATGCGGCGCCGCCCACCAGGAACAAGTCTGCCTTGGCACCTCGCGAAGCGAGCTCGGTGCTCAGGTCATCCAGCAGGAGCCGGATGTCCTCGCCACCCAGTCCTACGTTCACACTCGCTCCAGAGCGTCACGCGTGATGAATACGCCTCTACGCCGGAACGATGCTGGCGACTCCACCAAAGCTCGAGGATGCAGACCGCGCAGCTCAGTCACGAACCACCACGGCACCGCCTCCCGATCCGGCTCACGTGCCCATTCCGGCACCCGCCATCCATCGCGGCGGGCCAGAAACTCAGCCAGTGCGGCCAGCGCCGCGTCTATGCGAACGTCGCCGGTACGGTCGGGAGCGGTCCGCCACATATGTTCCGCGGCCCCGATCCCTTCGTGTCGCAGCGCGCTACGGTAGTCGTCCAGCAGCTGCATCACAACGAAACGCCAGACATGCCGGAGGGGCTCGTTGGCAGCAAGCATCCTCACTGCGGTCCTGGCAGCATCGCCGGCGCTGCGGAACGACGCGAACCTGCCGTCATCCACTCTGGACCTCCCTCGTGTCTGCGGAGTCAGCCTGCGCTGCTGACCTGCAGGTCGATCACCTCCTAATGATGCCTTCCCGCTGGCGCCAACGGCACGTCGGCGGCGCCATTGCAGACCACACTCCCCCTTGCAGGGCGCCTCCGTACGCTTACCATCCCGCATCCCGCGCCACGAACGACCTCCACGGCTGGGTGCGTTCATCGTCATGAACGAACAGCTGCTGCGCACACCTGCCATATGGGTGAAAACGGGCTATCTGGTCGTATCGACGTCATGCTCGACCCTGAACCGCGAGGTGGCTGGTCACCGGGGCCGCGCGGTGCCGGCTCCGGACTGGTGGTGGTCGAGGTTGCGGTGAGGATCAAGCAGTTGCGGAGGGCAGCGGGCCGGCAGTGATCCGCCGGGCCCGTGGGGGAGGGCAGTCGCGGGCCGGCTGGTAATGGGGCTCCCGCCGGCCGCAGCTCAGACATCGGTGGCCTGTGTTCCCCGCAGCCGCGGGAAACTAGTCCGGCGGGGTTGGGCGGCGCCGGAACGGGGCAATCACGGAGTGGTTGAAAGGAGCAGCCATGTCCGATGTGGTGGGCGGGGGGGTGAAGCCACCGGCGGAGCAGTCCACGGCTGAGCTGATCCAGAACGCCTCGGAACAGATCTCCCGGCTCGTCCGGGACGAGCTGCGGCTCGCCCGGGCCGAGCTGACCAGCAAAGGGCGTACCGCAGGCATCGGTGTCGGCCTGCTCGGCGGCGGCGGGATCGTCGCCCTGTACGGGGTCGCCGCGTTGCTGACCGCGCTGGTCCTCGGCCTGGCCGAGGCGATGCCGGCCTGGGCGGCCGCCCTCCTGGTGGGCGTCGTGCTCCTCGCGGTGGCCGGGGTGCTCGCGCTTGTCGGGCGCGGCCGGGTGCGTGAGGCGGCCCCACCGGTCCCGGAGGAGACCGTCGCGAGCGTGCGCCGCGACATCGGCGCTGTGGCGAGCGCTGTCAAGGAGAGGGGTGAGCACCGATGACCGGGGCGGACCAAGCCGCCGGCAACGGGCCGAGCGAGACCGAGCTGATCCGCGAGGAGATCCGGCAGACCCGGGCAGAGCTGGGCGAGACGGTCGAGGCCCTGGCCGCGAAGGCCGATGTCAAGGCGCGCGCGGAGCAGGCGGTGACGGACGCGACGGCGCGGGCCGGGCACGCGGTGTCGGATGCGGCACACCGCGCTGGCGACGTGGCGGCCGAGGTCAAGAACCGGGTCGCGGGCGCGGCGTCGGGGACGGCCGGCGAGGTACGGCACGCCATGGACACCACCGCCCGCGAGGTCGCCCGGGCCGGCCATGCAGCCGCCCGCCGGCCGGTACCGTGGGCGCTAGTCGCCGCGGGTGCGCTGGCTGCCGTGCTGCTCATCGTGCTGGGACGGAGGCGCCGTTGACGTCCTCCCCCTCCTAAAGGACGGAGGAGTCCCATCGGCCTTGCGGCCGATCCGGCTTACGCCGGGCGCCTCACGGCGCGGGGTTCCTGCTTCACCGCCGACCGCGGAAGGGAGGACCCTTGCCGTCTAACATCAGCTCCACAGGCATCGCCAGGCTCCTGCCCGGCTACGGCTCGACCAGCCGCAAGAATGTTCTTCGCCGCATTCACGTCCCGATCATGTCGGGTACGGCACGCAGGGCACGTCCAGCGCCGGGTGGAAAGACTCAGCACGGCCAGCAGGTACCCGCACGCCGAGCAGGTCTTGGAGCTGGGGTACCAGCGGTCAACCACGACCAGCGTGCGCCCGACGCGTTCGGCCTTGTACTGCGGCTGGCGGCGAAACTCCCTCCAGCCACAGTCGGAGATGGCCTTGGCCAGTCTGCGGTTTTTGACCATGTTCTCCACCGCGAGGTCCTCAACCACGATGGTGTCCGCGGTGCGGACCAGGTTGGTGCTGGTGCGGTGCAGGAAGTCGGCACGGGCGTGGCGGACCTTGCGATGGGCCCGGGCGACTTTGGCCTTGGCCTTACGGCGGTTTATGCTGCCGCGCTGGCAGCGGGCCATACGCCGCTGGTACCGGGCCAGATTACGGGCCTTCCGCTCCAGGGGACGCGGGTTGGCGATGCGTTGCCCGGTGGACAGCACGGCGAAGTCGGCCACGCCGAGGTCGACACCGACCTCGTGCCCGGTTTTCTCCAGCGGTTGGGGGGCCTCGGTGTCGACGGCGAACGTGACGTACCAGCGGTCGGCCGCCTCACGGGAGACCACGACCATGGTCGGGTCGAGGGTGGCCAGGTCCACGTCGAAGGACCACACGAACGCCAGTGGCGTCTTCGTCTTCGCCACATGCAGCTCGGTGCCCTTTATACGAAACGCCGACCGGGTGTAGTGCGCGCACTGGCGGCCGTTGCGGGTCTTGAAGCGGGGGTAGCGGGCGCGTCCGGCGAAGAAGTGCGCGAACGCGGCGTGCTGGTGGCGCAGCGTCTGCTGCAACGGCACAGACGAGACTTCGGACAAAAACGCCAGGTCGGCGGTCTTCTTCCACGCGGTCAACGCCGCGTCGGTCTGCCGGTACGAGGTCCTCTCGCCCCGCTCGTGATAGGCGGCGCGGCGTTGGGCGAGGATCTTGTTCCACACCAGGCGTACACACCCGAACGTGCGGTTGAACACTGCCGCTTGCTCAGGGTCCGGGTAGGCCCGGCATTTGTACGCCGTGCGCATGATGGTCATCTTACGGATGGCCAAGGTTCGTGTAGAACGACACCACGAACGCCAGCGGGCTTTATTCGCGCAGTGCTCCGGCTTGGCCGGGCCGCTCCTGACAGAGTCCGAGTTCCTCCCCGGCCTGGAGGCCAGGGCATCCTTCGGAGGTTTTGGTGAAGAGGGTGATGTACAAGCCCGTCGGCGTGGCCTTGGGCCTTGCCGCCGGCGCGCTCGCCGGGGTCGCGTTCAAACAGGTGTGGCGGGTGGTCGCGGGCGAGGACGACGCGCCGAGCGCTACGGACGAGGGCCGCGGCTGGGGCGAGATCCTGGCCGCCGCGGCGCTGCAAGGCGCGATCTTCGCGGTGGTCAAGGCGGCAGTGGACCGGGCCGGCGCCGAAGGCGTCCGCAAGGTCACCGGCACCTGGCCGGGCTGACGCGCCGCCGTGAAGGCCAGCAGGGTCCTGGCGCTGGTCGCCGCGGTGCTCGTCCTCACCGGTGCCGTGCTCGGCGTCGGCGTATGGCGGGGATGGCTCCCCGACCCCCGCGGGTGGTTCATCGACCCGTCGGTGTCCGGGGCGTCCGAGCTGCGCCTGCCGGAGGGAGCGGTCCGGCCGCTCGTCACGGGCCTGCGGGCGCCGTGGGGGCTGGCCTTCCTGCCCGACGGGACCGCCCTGGTCACCGGCGCGCTGTGGGTGCTCACGTCCAACCGGGACGGCCGGGGCTCCCCGGCCCGGGACGACGACCGCATCCTGCGGATAACGGTGTGAGCGTCCAAGCGTGGCCGTACGGCGGAGGCCGTTGCATCCGGACGTCGGAGCCCGGCTGACGCCGGCGCCCGGCTCGGCGTCTACTGTCCAGCGGTAACCGTTGACGAGGAGAGCTGGACATGTCAGAAGCGTACGCCTCGCCGTCCAATGTGGTCAGCAGGGCCGGGGCCGGAGTGGTCGGCGGGCTCGCCGGTGGCCTGCTGCTCGGCGCGATCCTTCAGGTGATGGGCGAGGTGACCGACTTCGCGGAGCTGGCCGGGGCGCAGACCTACTCGGTCGCCTGGACCGTGCTGCTGGGCATCTGCGCCGTCGCCGGCGGCCTGTTCGGGGTGCTGTTCGGGCGGTTCATCAGCCGGCAGATCGTCTCCGCCATCGGGGTCGGCCTGGTCTACGGTGGAGCGTGCGGCG
>DASSUC010000304.1:0-11466 GCA_035707405.1 Micromonosporaceae bacterium
TACCTCATCCACAGGAAGACCGGGATGCCGAGCAGGATCAGCAGGAACCCTTTGTAGACGACCTCGTAGCCGGAGCCGGCGACGGTCCAGATAGCGTACGCCAACGCCAGCCCCGCGACCGTGGCGTGACCGGCCAGCCGCCGCACCTCGAACCTGGCCCGGTCGGTGACGAGCAGCAGCAGCTGCGCCGCCGCCGAGAACACGTACGGCACCAGGGTGGTCAGCGTGGCCAGCAGGATCACGAAGGTGAACTGGTCGACCAGGCTGGCGTTGTAGTTGAGCACGGTGAGCGCGGTGATCAGGACGCTGGACGCCACCAGGCCCACCACCGGGGCGCCGGAGCGCGTGGTGCGGGTGAAGATCCTGGGGAAGAGGCTGTCCCGCGCCGCCGCCATCGGGATCTGGCCCTGGAGCAGGATCCACCCGTTGAGGCAGCCGAAGACGCTGACCACGGCGGCCGCCGCGACCAGCGGGCCGGCCCAGCCGCCGAACGCGGAGTCGGCCGCGTCGGCGAACGGCGCGCCGGAGCCGGCGAGCGTGGCCGCCGGCAGGATGCCCATCACCGCGACGGTGCCGAGCAGGTAGACGAGCGCGGTGACCGCGGTGCCGACGATGGTGGCCCGGGGGATGGTGCGCTTCGGGTCCCGTACGTCCCCGGCCGGCACGGTGGCCGACTCGACCCCGATGAACGCCCACAGGGTGAGCGCGGCGACGGCGGTGAGCGCCCCGTAGCCGCTGCGCCCGCTGGTGTTGAAGCCGCCGAAGTTGTCCGCGCTGATGAGGAAGACGCCGACCAGCCCGAGCGCGAGCAGCGGGAGGAACTTGAGCACCGTGGTGACCAGCTGCATCCACCCGCCCTGCCGGACGCCGAGCACGTTGACGAAGGTCAGCAGCCAGACCGCGACGACCGCGACGAGGGCGGCCAGCACCCGGTTGCTGTTGAGCTCGTCAAAGGCGGAGAAGTAGCCGAGGTAGCTGACGAACGCGACCGCGAGCGCCGCGTTGCCGACCCACGCCGCGATCCAGTAGCCCCACGCCGTGAGGAACCCGACGAAGTCGCCGAAGGCGCGCCGGGTGTACGCGTACGGGCCGCCGGTGTGCGGGAACGCCCGGCCGAGCCGGGCGAACACCACGGCCAGCAGCATGGCGCCGGCGGCGGTGAACAGCCAGCCGAAGATGCTGATCCCGCCGTAGCCGGCGAGGGCGCTGGGCAGCAGGAAGATGCCCGAGCCGATCATGTTGCCGACGACCAGCGCGGTCGTCATCCACATACCGAGGCCGCGGCGCGCAGGTGCGCCCGCGGCAGTGTCCTGAATGGACATCTCTTGCTCCAACCTGAAAGCCCGCCGGCGCTACGCTCGCCGGGCACGAACGAGATCGATCTATCTCGAACGTATGGGCCGGCCGGCGGGCTGGTCAGGTACCAAGGTCCCAGCTCAACGGGACAGTCGGACCGGTTCGTGGGTGATCGACTCGATGTCCATGGCGGCCGTATCGAGCAACCGGCGACCGAGGTCGGACAGCGCCCGGGCCACCGCGATCTCGTCGCCGATCTCCGGCACGTCCTCGTCGGACGGGTTCAGCACGGCCCTCCCGGTGCCCACCAGGTGGTTGCCGATGTCGTCGTGCAGCTCCGCCTCGGCGTACGTACGGCCGTCCTCCTCGCCGACCGTAACCTCGACGACCCAGCGGTTGATGACTCTCATCGGGCGCCTCCTCTCGGCTCAGCTACAGACTCGGGCGGGCGGAGCCGGCAGGAGAAGAGGCCATCGCGCCGCCCGGCCGGGACCTTGGTCACTGGACTCACCCGGTTAGTGACCCACCTGGTTCGTGCCGGCGGTCAGCCGCGCGGTGCCGGGCGGTGCACCACAGCCAGCGGACCGTGGGCGTGGTGCAGGACGGTCCGGCTGACCGAGCCCAGCCGCAGTCCGGCGAATCCACCCCGGCCCCGGGCGCCCACGACCAGCAGCGCGGCGCCGGCCGACAGGGTGCGCAGGGCGTGGGCGGGGCGACCCCGGACCACCAGGCGGCGCACGTCCACCTCCGGGTACCGCTCCCGCCGGCCGGCCAGGGCCTCCGCCAGCACGCGCGTCTCCTCGGCGCGGACCTCGTCGGCGTCGTAGACGAGCGGAAGCATGTCGCCGGGGCCGGTGGAGACCGGCCCGGTCCAGGCGTGCACCGCGGTGACCCCGAGCTCTCGCAGCGCCGCCTCCTCGAACGCGAAGTCGATGGCGGCGGCCGAGCCGGGCGAGCCGTCCACACCGAGGACGACGCGCCCGGCCTGCGGGCCTTCGCCGGCCGGCGGGCGCACCACGACCACCGGGCTCGCGGCGTGCGCGGCGAGCTGGGTCGCCACCGAGCCGGTCAGCAGCTCGGCGAAGCCGCCGCGTCCCCGGTGCCCGACCACCACGAGCGCGGCCGACCGCGACGCCGCGACCAGCACACCGGCCGCCCCGCCGTCGGCCACCCGGGCGGTGACGTCGAGGTCGGGCGCTGCGGCGCACGCGGCCGCGAGGGCCGCGTCGCGGATACCCGCGGCCACCTCGTGGTACGCCTCCTGCACCGCACCGTACGGGGCGGCGGCGAAGGGCTCGCCGAGCCGCGCCCAGTCGTAGGCGTGCACCAGCACCAGTGGGCGCTTACGCAGCCGGGCCTCTGCCACCGCCCACTCGACCACCCGCTGTTGGTGGGTGGAGCCGTCAACACCGGCGACGACCGGCGCTCCCGTGGCTGCGGTCATGGCATACCTCGGCTCTCGGGTGACACAAGGTCCTCATCGGACGCCACCAGGCTCCGTCCACCCCGGCCGCGCCGGTACGGGACGAGGTCACCCGCTCCTGGGACGAAAGTCCTGCCGCTCTGCCGGAGTCCTGCCGCCTTGCCGGCCGGAGGCCGGCAAGGCGGCAGCCCGGCGCCTACTCCGCCGCGAACGCCTCGAAGAAGGTCGGGAACGTGCCGAGCACGCCCAGCGCGATGAGCACCAGGGCGATGGTCAGCGCCCGGCGGGTCTCGTAGGTCCTGCCCCGCAGCGACACGTGCAGCACGACCCAGGAGACCAGCCAGACGATGACCGCCAGGGTGGTCTTTCCGGACAGCGGCCCGACCGGGTCGCTCCACTGGAGCCATTCCTTGAACCCCTTGCTCGCCTCGGCGAGCGTGGTGAACAGCCCGAGGGCGAAGGAGCCGACGCCGGCGGCGAGGATGGCCGCGGAGACCGGCCCCTCGGGCTTGTCCGCCTCGGCGGCTGGGGTGTGGTCCCCGGCCTCGGGCCGGGTGTCGGTGAAGTCGTTGACGGCCATGTCCTCTCAAACCCTCCTACAGGACCGGGGCGACCTTGGTGATGAACGCGCCGAACGCCCCGGCGACGGCGGCGAAGGCGAACGCGAGCACGTAGAGGCCGAGCGCGGTGCGGCGTACCCGCTCGTGGCGGACCAGCTGGGCGCCGTAGTAGACGACGATGAACGCGACCGCCGTGGCCAGGATCGGGGCGAGCCAGGCCACGTGCTCCTTCCACTCCATGCCGAAGGTGTGCCACTGCTCGGTGTCAGGGTTGGCGAGCAGCTTCGACCGCGGGCTGTCCGGTGTCTTCTCCCGGTACCACGGGTAGACCACCCAGGTGCCGGTCAGCACCGTCCCCCACGCGGCCACGGCCATCGTGACGACACCGACCTTGAGCCGGCGTAGCCGCTCGGCCAGGCCCGCCGGGGTGAGCAGGCCTGGCCGCAGGCTGTACAGGCCGGCCAGCCCGCCGGCGAAGGCGAGCAGGAACAGCGCGCCAAACCCCATGCCGTGGATCAGCCCCCACCACTCGTGGCTGGTGAAGCTCACCACGCACCTCCTCGGTGGTAGTAATTGATTTCAATACGGTTTGTATGCTAGATGCAAAGTGGACAGTGGGGGAGGGTCCAAGGACCCTATGCCGCAATGCCGCAGCCTCGCGTAAATTCGCGGCACCTGAGCCGCAAGATCGACGGCAGCGCCACGCCGGGGTGGGGCCGGCCGACGGCGAGCTCACCTGGAGCATCAACGGCCTGCGGGTACGCAGCGACGGCCCCGGTCTTGAGAGCCCCCGATAGTTGTCGTCCTGGATGGTTGCCCCAGCTGCGCCGCACAGAGGAGTCTGTCCTGGTCGAAGCGGCACGTCCGCACGACGAGGAGCGGCAGGAGGCATGTGATGGGTAGGCAGATCCTTCAGCACGCCCGCTGGGCGGTGGTCGTGGCCGCGCTGGGCCTGGTCGTGGCGACCATCCCGACCGGGGCGGTGGCCGAGCCGGAGCCGTCCTCCGAGCTGGAGCCGGCGGCCCTGGTCGAGGTGCACCTCGACGGCCGGGCCGCGCTGGACCGGCTCATCGCCACCGGCGCCGACCTGGCTGAGAAGGTGGCGGAGAGCGACTCGGGCATCACGGTCTACGCGGTGCTCACCCCGAGCGAGGCGCAGGACCTGCGCGAGCGGGGCTTCACGATCGGCCGTACGGTCGAGACCGAGGCCAACTGGGCGGCGGCGGTGGCCGAGCGCGAGGCGACCATCCAGGCCAAGCGGCGCGGGGAGGGCTACCAGACGCTGGCCGTGTCGCCGGGCGGCGCGGTACGGCTGCTGCGGGCCGACTACTTCACGAGCAGCCAGGGCCGGTTCCTCTCGGTCGAGGCGAAGAGCTCGGCCGGTGCGGGGGACACCCTCACCCTGCGGTGGGACTCCGGGCCGGGCACCGCGATGGGCTCCGGCGGCAGCGTCGCGCTGGGGGCCTTTGTCGACGCGGGCGTCTACCTCTACCACCGGCGCCAGGTCGCGGTCGCCACGCGGCCGTACCTGGTCGAGGTGGCCAGCACCGCGGCGGGCGGTGACGCGGCGACCGCGGCGGCCCGCGACTGGCTGCCCCTGGACGAGCACGGCGACCGCCGGGACCCGTACCTGACCGACTTCGTCGACCACTACCTGGACCCGACCGAGGCGACCGCGCGCATCGAGCAGCTGCACGCGGAGTTCCCCGGGCTGACCGAGATCATCGAGCTGCCGTACCGGACCAACGGCTACCGGCGCAAGGCCCAGGCGCTGCTCGGCGCCGCCACCGCCAACCGGGTGGTGGTCACCTCGCGGGCGTGGGGCAGCGAGGGTGGCAACGCGCTGACGGTCGAGCTGCGCGACCCCGGTGCCGCCTCGTCCCCGCTGGGCGTCACGGTGAGCGGCACGGCGGTCCTGGTGTGGCTCGGCACCGACGCGGCGGGCGCGGTGACGAGCACCGCGGCGCAGGTCGTGGCCGCGCTGGACGCGGGCGCCGCGACGCTGGTCGACGCGTTCACCTACCGCGGCAGCACCGGGACGGGCGTGGTCACCGCGACCGGCGGGCCGGTGGCGCTCACCGACTTCCTCAACGCGCCGGCGGCGGTCTCCCGGGCGCCGTTCACGGTCAAGGCGCTGCGGATCGGCAAGCACCGCGACGGGTCGCGGGTGGGGGTGCTCGGCTACGCACAGGAGCACGCGCGCGAGTGGGTGACGCCGCTGGTGGTGGTGGAGACCGCCGAGCGGGTGCTGCGCAACTACGCCCACGACGGGGCCACCCGCCAGCTCGTGGACAACCTGGACATCTTCCTGGTCCCGTCGGTCAACCCGGACGGCGGGCACTACTCGTTCTACGACTTCAACGGGCAGCGGCGCACGATGCTCAACCACTGTGCCGACAACAGCTCCGACCCCAACCGGCGCAACTCCTGGGGGGTGGACCAGAACCGCAACTACCCGGACGGGTCGATCTTCGACGGCTACTCGGGCGCCTCGCCCAGCTGCACCAGTGACGTGTTCGCCGGGCCGGCCGAGCTCTCCGAGCAGGAGAGCCGCAACGTGGCGTGGCTGCCGCAGCAGTACCCGAACATCAGGTTCTCGATGAACATCCACAGCTTCGGCAACTACTTCATGTGGTCGCCGGGGGCGTACCAGGTGCCCGGGCGGACCACGCTGCCGCGCCCGTCGTTCGGCACCGAGGCGTTCTTCTGGTCGGCCTCCCAGCAGATCCTCACCGCGATCAAGGCCAGCCGGGGCACCGTCGTCACGCCGGCCCGGACCGGCCCGGTCGCCGACGTCCTCTACTCCGCGGCCGGCAACTCCGGCGACATGATGTACTACCGCTACGGGATCTTCGCCTGGAACTTCGAGGTTGGTGACTCCGGCTTCCAGCACGCCTTCGCGCCGGAGGGGCATGCGCAGGCGCTGGAGTTCGCGGGCGGTCTGGTCGCGCTGCTCGGCGTCGCGCACCGGTGGGCCACCGACCGCCAGCGCCCGGCGACCACGCTGCTGCCCGGCCCCGGCAGCTACCCCGGGCCGGTCGCGGTGCACTTCGCCGCCAGCGAGCCGGTCACCGTCTACTACACGACCGACGGCAGCCGGCCGACGCTGGCCTCACCCATGGTCCAGTCCAGTGGGGTACGGGAGGGCGCCCAGCCGCTCGTCATCACGCAGACCACGACGCTGCGGTGGTTCTCGGTGGACGCCGCCGGGAACGTGGAGGGCAACTACCACCCCGAGCAGAACGGCGAGAACTACCGGCGGGCCACGGTGACCATCGGGTAGCCCGTCAGTCCGGGACGGCGCGGCCGGGGACGGCTTCCCGGCCGCGCCGTCCCGTTATCAGCTGGCGCTGGACGAAGTTGATCATATTCGAGGAGCGTGACCGGCTCCTCCGCTGTCCGCGGCCGCCGCCCGGCTCGCCGGACCGTCCCTCGCCGGACCCTTGTCCTTACCCTCTCCGGGTACGGCCACGCCGCGCCGGAGGGTGGCGCCCCTCGCCGTGGGCTCCTCCGATCGGCGTCCACTTGTAGACACCCGGCCTAGCTCCGGGCCCACCTACGTGCCGGACGGGGCGACACGGGCAAGGACGATCATCGAGCAACCGTCCTATACCGGGCATATCTGGTAAGCCAACAGGAGGCGACCAGCTGCTTTCACTGGTCGTGCCCCGGGTGTTACCGTGCGCCGAGGCTGGGCGACGTCGATCAATGGACACCGCCCAGCTCCTGCGAGATGCACCACAGTAGTGCCGGAAGGGGTCCGGGTGACCCGCGCCCATGCCGGTTCCCAACTCCTGCTGGGGGATAGATGTCTCACCGCTGGGCTAAACCCGCAATCGTCATAGCTGCCATCGCAACTCTCGTCTCCGCCGCCGCGGGCACCGGCGCGTCGGCGGCTCCCGACCCGTCCAAGCTCTCCAAGCAGGACCGCGCCCGGCTCGCCGCGGCGCAGGCCGCCGGCGAGGGGTCGGTGACCCTGCTCATCGCCACCAAGTCGGGCGCCACGACCTCGGTCGCCAGCGCGCTCGACCAGCTGGGCGCCGCCGTGCACTACCGCGACGACGCCCTGGGCTACCTGCGGGCGCTCGTCGACACCGCCGACGTCGAGCAGGTACGCGCGCACTCCGGCGTGGAGGCGGTCGAGCTCGACTCGGTCGTCGACGTGCCGGAGCCCAGGCCGGACGGCGCGACCGTGCCCACGCCGCAGCCGGCGCCGGGTGCAAGCACGCCGGCGGTCAACCCCTACATGCCGACCGGCGACATCGGTGCCGCGCAGTTCGTGGCGGCGCACCCGACCTACGACGGGCGCGGCGTCACCATCGGCATCGTGGATACCGGTGTCGACCTGGCGCACCCCTCGCTGCAGACGACGTCCACCGGCGAGCGCAAGATCGTCGACTGGATCACCGGCACCCACCCGGTGAACGACAACGACCCGACCTGGGTCAACATGAACACCAACGTCACCGGGCCGACCTTCACCGTGGGCGGGCAGACCTACACCGCACCGGCCGCGGGCACGTACCGGTTCGGAGTGTTCAACGAGCGCGACCCGCGGCTCGGCGGCGAGCTGGGCAACGACGTCAACCGCGACGGCAACCCGGCCGGCAGCAGCGGCCTGTTCGCGGTGCTCTGGGACGGCGCGGGCACGGTCTGGGTGGACACCAACCAGAACCGGTCCTTCGCCGACCAGTCGGCGATGACCGGCTACAAGAACAGCTTCCACGTCGGCGCCTTCGGCGTGGACAACCCGGCCACCGCGGTGGTCGAGTCCCTGCCGTTCGTGGTGCAGGTCGACGGTGCCAACAAGTACGTCAACATTGGCATCGTCGCCGGCGCGCACGGCTCGCACGTGGCCGGCATCGCCGCCGGTAACCGCCTGTTCGGCGGGGCGATGAACGGTGGCGCGCCCGGTGCCAAGCTGGTGTCCGTACGGGCCTGCCTGTTCGTCGCGGGCTGCACCTCGCACGCGCTGCTGGAGGGCATGATCTACGCCGTCAAGCAGGCGAACGTCGACGTCGTCAACATGTCGATCGGCGGGCTGCCGGCGCTCAACGACGGCAACAACGCCCGGGCCGTCCTCTACAACCGGCTCATCGAGCAGTACAACGTGCAGATGTACATCTCCGCGGGCAACAGCGGCGCGGGCATGAACACCATCGGCGACCCGTCCGTCGCGGACAAGGTCGTCAGCGTCGGCACCTACATCTCCAACGCCACCTGGCAGGCGAACTACGGCTCCACCTCGCCGTTCGCCGACAACCAGCACCCGTTCAGCTCGCGGGGCCCGCGCGAGGACGGCGGATTCAAGCCGACCCTGATCGCGCCGGGTGCGGCGATCTCCACCACGCCGCTGTGGCAGCCGGGCGGGCCGGTGCCGGGGACCTACACCCTGCCGCCGGGCTACTCGATGTTCAACGGCACCTCGATGGCGGCCCCGCAGGCCACGGGCGCGGGCGCGCTGCTGGTCAGCGCGGCCAAGCAGGAGGGCTTCCAGCGGTCGCCGGCCCAGCTGCGCCAGGCGCTGTCCTCCAGCACCCGGTTCATCGCCAACTACCAGGCGTACGAGCAGGGCAACGGCCTGCTCGACGTGGGTGCGGCGTACAACCTGCTGCGTACCAACATCAAGACCGTTGACATCACCGCCAAGGTGCCGGTGAACACGGTGCTGGCCGGGTTCCTGGCCACCCCGGGCGTTGGCACGGGCATCCACGACCGTGAGGGCGTGCGGGCCGGCGTGGCCTACACCCGCACGTACACGCTCACCCGTACCACGGGTGGGTCCAAGGCGGTCACCTACAACCTGTCGTGGGTCGGCAACGACGGCACGTTCAGCACGGCAGGGTCGGTCTCGCTGCCCCTGAACCGGGCGGTCTCGCTCCCGGTGAGCATCAACCCGGCCACCGTGGGCGAGCACTCGGCGATCCTGCGGTTCGACGACCCGGCCACGACCGGCGTCGACTTCGCCACCCTGAACGTCGTCGTCGCGGCGCACGAGTTCACCGCGGCCGGCAACTACCGGGTGTCGCTCAGCGGGACGGTCGGGCGTAACCAGGCCAGGCACTACTTCTTCCGGGTCCCGGCCGGCACGCCGGCGCTGAAGGTCGACTTCACCGGGCCGGACGCCACCCCGGGCACCGGGCAGGCCCGGTTCCTGCGGTTCAACCCGTGGGGCCTGCCGGTCGACTCGAACGCGTCGACGTCCTGCTACAGCCCGCCGGCCGGCGGGGGCTGCCCCGGCTCGCCCAACAGCCGTACCGCGAGCCAGCCGATGGCCGGCGTGTGGGAGGTCGTGGTCGAGGCCCGGCGCACCTCCGACATCGAGATGGTCCCGTTCACCCTGACCGCGTCGATCCTGGGCGCCAGCGTGTCGCCGAACCCGGACGTCATCGCGTCCGCTCAGGCCGGCGTGCCGGTGTCCCGCTCGTACACGCTCAGTAACCTGTTCGGGGCGTTCACCGGCCGGGCGACCGGGACCACGCTGGGCAGCGCCCGGCTCGGCCCGTTCACCATCGGCCACCTCCAGCAGCAGACGTACGACCTGACGGTGACGCCGGGCTCGACGCAGCTGCGGGCCACCATCGGCGGGCCGTCCGACCCGGCCGCCGACCTGGACCTGTTCGTCTACAACTGCACCTCCGGCACGTGCGTGCTGGCGGGGCAGGCGGCGGACGGCGACTCCGAGGAGTCGGTGACCATCAACAACCCGGCGGCAGGCGCCTGGCGGGTGCTCATCGACGGGTTCAACGTGCCGGCCGGGTCCACGTCATACAGCTACGTGGACGTGTTCAGCAACCCGACCTTCGGGTCGGTGGCGGTGACCGACGCGGACGCGCTGCGTGACGCGGGCGCCACCTGGACGGTCTCCGGCACGGTGACCGCGAACACCGCCCCGGCGGCAGGTCGCGTGCTGCTCGGCAACGTCCAGGTACGCACCGACGGCAACGTGCTCATCGGCAGTGGTGACGTGGTCATCCAGCAGGTGAGCTAGCCAGGTAGGCACAGACAGGGTGGGCCGGGAGCTTGTGCTCCCGGCCCACCCGCCGCTGTGCGCCCGGCATGGGCAGCCGCTGCGACGTGGAAGGTCCCCGGTGCTCCGACTACGCCCAGCCAGCGCAACGCGGGTCGCCTGGCGTGTCCCCATGGTCGAGTCACTGCCCTGGCCGCCACCCACGCGGCCGGTGGATGCAAGATCAAATCAATATCAGGGTAGTTGGGGTTATCGGCGGGCTGGATAAGGCCGATTCCAGTGAAACTGATTTGATCAAGCAAGTGTCGCGGGAGGAGCCACCCGCCGCACAAGGCCAAAAGCGACGAAAGCACCGTTCGTGCCCACCCGGTGCCGGGGTCGATGCGGACCTGGCCGATCACGGGTACGCGCGGGCGTGGCCGTGGTGGTAGGGGCCCGGGCAACCCGGACCCCTACCCGAGTACGGCTGGCACCGGTCAGCTGCGGGTGATCTCTACGTTGTCGACACCGGCCTCGACCAGGCTGGCCGTGCTGGCGTCGGCCGCCTCGACCAGGATCCGGATGGACTGCCCGGCGTACGGCGTCAGGCTGGCGCTCGCCACGGCCCATGCGGCGTTGCGGTTGACCGCCGCGCCCAGCTGCGAGAAGACCACCGTGGTGCCGCCGCTGTGCACGACCGACACCCGGAAGAAGTCCGCGGACGAGGAGTTGGAGCCGTGCCCCAGGTACCACGACAGCGACAGGGTCAGCGTGGCGGCGCTCGGCAGGGTGATCGCCGGGGACCGGATGCTCGTGGTGCCGTTGTCGATGTCGTAGTCACCCGGCCCCACCCCGGCGAGCCGGCCGGTGACCAGGTCGTTGACCCCGCTGACCGTGGTGCCCAGCTGCTTGACGCCGGAGGAGCTGGTCTCCTGCGGGTCACCGCGCTCCCACATGCCGGTCGTTGCGGTGTCGGTGCCGTTGGGGTTGGTGACCCAGCCGGTGGCGGTCTCGAAGTCGTCGAAGTAGACCCGGGTCGGCGGCGGGGTGGTGCCCAGCCGCGGCCGCAGCACGAACAGGCCGCGCTGGATGCTGAACACCGCGACCACGCCGCTGTTGTAGTACGGGTAGTTGGTCCACGTGCCGGCGTACCCGGAGGCGTTGCTGGCCGGCTCGACGTCGAAGTACCCGGCCTCGGTGAGGCTTGCCGGGGTGGCCACGTTGGTCAGGTTGAGGAT
>DASSUC010000305.1:0-5316 GCA_035707405.1 Micromonosporaceae bacterium
TTCTTCCACGACGTGGTGGTCCGCAAGCACGGCGACCGCTACATCATGCTGCTGTCGATGTGGGACGCCGGCTACCTCAAGCTCGACGTGACCGACCCGGCGCACCCGACCTACGCCGGTGACAGCGACTACCGCCTGCCGGACCCGCAGCTGAAGGAGACCACCGGCGAGTCGCTGAACCCTGAGGGCAACGGCCACTACGCCGAGTTCATCCACAACAACCAGATGATCATCACCACCGACGAGGACTTCGGGTCCACCCGGGTCCTGGTCAAGACCGATGACGGCGGCGAGTTCCGGGCCGCCCAGGCCGGCTCGGCGACGCTGCCCACCGGCGGCAGCTTCACCGGTACCGCGATCTTCGTGGGCCTGGCCTGCAACAGCGCCCCGCCGCCGGCGCCACCCGCCACCGGCGGGCCGTACATCGCCCTGGTCGAGCGCGGCGCCTGTACCTTCACGGAGAAGACCGCCAACGTCGAGAGCCGCGGGTGGGACGCGACGCTGGTCTTCAACCGCACCGGCCCGGACGGCGGCTGCAGCTCCCTGATCAGCGCGTCGGTCACCGCGACCAAGCCGTTCTTCTTCGTCAACCGGCAGGCGGGGCTGTCCGTTGTGGACGCCGACGCCGGCTACACCGACGCGGCGTGCGTGGCGAGCTCGGCGACGCTGCCGGTGCCGGTCGGCACGGTCGGGGACACCGTCTCCCTCAAGGCGTCCTTCGACGGCTGGGGCTACGTGCACCTCTACCGCAACGGCCCGGGCAAGCTCCAGGAGCTGGACACGTACGCGATCCGGGAGGGCATGGACCCGGCGTACGCCAACGGCTTCGGCAACCTCACCGTGCACGAGGTCGCGGTGTCGGCACAGAACCCGCTGCTGGCGTACCTGTCGTACTACGACGGCGGGCTGCGCGTGATCAGCGTCCGGGGCGAGAAGATCACCGAGGTCGCGCACTTCTCCGAGGGGCGCCTCAGCGACTTCTGGGGTGTGCAGGTGATCGTCCGCGACAATGTCGAGTACGTGCTCGCCAGCGAGCGCGACACCGGCCTGTACGTCTTCCGGTACACCGGCGGCCCGTAGCCGACCGGCATACTCGTCCAGATGCCGGGCCGCTGGAGACCAGCGGCCCGGCCCTACCTTGACCGGAGCCGGCATGGACCCGTCCACAAAGGACTACCTGGCGGCGTACGACGCGGTCCTCGCCCAGTGGCCGGTGCCGGTGACCCCGGTCGATGTGCGTTCGGCGTACGGGATGACCCGCGTCAACATCTGCGGGCCGGCCGACGGCACCCCATTGGTCCTGCTGCACGGCGGGGGCGCCACCTCGACGGTGTGGTTCGCCAACGTCGGTGACCTCACCCGCACCCACCGGGTGTACGCGGTGGACCGCAGCGGGCGCAGTGTACTCGACGGCGCCCCGTTCCGGACCGTGGACGACCTGATGGCGTGGCTGGACGCGGTGCTCGACGGGCTCGGGCTGGGTGCGGGCGCGGCGCTGTGCGGCCACTCGTACGGCGGGTGGATGGCCCTGCGCTACGCCCTGTACGCCCCGCACCGGGTGCACCGGCTCGCGGTGCTCGACTCCACCGACTGCTTCGGCGGCATGCGGCTGGCCTACCGGCTGCGCGCGGTGCCGCTCTTCGTACGCCCCAGCGCGCAGCGGATGCGCAGCTTCCTGGCGTGGGAGACGCGCGGCGCCCGGCTGGACCCGGCGTGGCTTTCGGTCATGGCGCTCGGCGTCGAGCAGCCGGGGCCGAGGCTCGTCCTGCCGCGGCGGCCGGCCGACGAGCGCTTCGCCGGCTTCTCCGTGCCGACGCTCCTGGTCCTGGCCGGCCGGAGCAGGGCGCACGACATCCGCAAGGTCGGGGCGAACGCGCGGCGGCTGGTCCCGCACATCTTCACCGCCGTGCTGCCGGACGCCACCCACCACACCATCCCCACCGAGAACGCCGCCGCGCTCAACCAGGTGCTGTGCGACTTTCTCGCGGTCACCCGCTGATCGGGCGGAAGACCAGGTTGTTCGACGCGTCCACAGTGACGACCTTGACGTTGGGGTTGTTCCAGAGCTGGTCGAACAGCCGCCGCCGTTCCTTGACCTTCTCGGGCTGGGTGACCAGGGACGTGTTCACGATGATCGGGTTAAGGTTCGTCATCGGCGTCGCCGGCGTCGTCTGGTAGCTGAGCACCTCGTCAAAGATGATGATGTCCCGCAGCTTGGAGTGGACCGCCGGGGAGGCGGTCGCGTCCAGCGTGCGCACCTCCACACCGATGTGGGCGTGGCTCTCCAGCACCTCCTGGAGATGCTTGTCCTCGATGTTGAAATCCTGGCGGTCGATGACGAAGATCCGCTGGATCCGCACGCCGCGCTCGATCGCCAGCTGTTGCTCCTCGATGTACCGCTGGCCCAGGTCGCTGCGCCACAGGCCGCCGTCGACAAAGCCGCGACCCCCGGCGTCGACCGTGCTGAGGCTGGTGGCACGCAGGCTCGACCGGACCGACTTGGTGAGCCCGATGAGCCAGTCCCGGTCCTCACCCTCATACGTCAGGTCACTGCCGTCGCCGAGCTGCTTCAGGTAGTTCGCGAGACGGGCGATCTCCGCCTGGGCGAAGTCGTGTACGAGCTTCGACGCCTCGGAGTTTATCTTGGTGGAGCTCCGCACCAGCTTCGTCATGTGCCGCATCTCATCGGGGTTGAGCTGCGACGCCTCACGGAGGCTGAACAGCTCGGTGGCCAGATGGATCTTCGAGAACCCCTCGGTGATCTGCCGCTCGGTGACCTCGGCATGCTCCTCGAGCTGGACAGTCGTGCGGGTCACGTGCTCGTCGAACTTCCATTCAATCCTGTCCAGGCGGCCTTCGAAGGTACGCTCCAGCACCTCAAGACGCTTCTCGACATCCACCAGATACTGCGCGGTGAACACAATGCCAGCCACGGATAAGGAAGCGCAGATGCTCCATAGGAGGTCGTTCGGCTCAGTGGACGGCGACCTCCGGGAGATGCCAAAAGCGATGACGAAGCCGGCGAAGCTCACGGCGATCTTCGAGACAAGCTTCCAGTGTTCTTTAGCGCGGGGCCGTTGCGGGGCCTGGCCGAGCTTTTCCATTGTCACCTCAATCAGTGGCCGCGCTGGGGCTGAGGAGAACATCTACTGTCGCCAGTGCCAGCTGGTCACGGACCCTGTCCACAGTGGCCCGCCACTGATGGGTCAGGCCCCCAGGCTGACGGTCAAGGGCTGCCCAGAGGTCGGTCAGCTGCGGGTCGACCCGGGCAGCGGGCATCCAGAGATGGAAGAGGCTGTCGATAGCCGGCTGAAGCCGCCTAACCACGTCCGATCGCGGGCCGGTGCCGACCCGAGCCCAAGCGACCTGGGTCAGTAATGTGGTCAGCAGCCAGTCGTGCAACGCGAGATCTTCGCACAGGCCAGCGACTGCCGAGACCCCCAGCTGGGGCACCCGCAGCCTTACCGTCCGCAGCCAGTCGCCGTGGATGGCGAGGCTGATGGACCTCGCTTTGGTGGAGGTCTCGACGGTCCAGCGCAGGCAGGTCCGGGAGGACTTGAGCACAGGACGATGGTCAAGGGCGGGGCTGGCCTGCACTCCGTCCATAGCCCGTCCCCCAATGCCGCCAAGGTCGAGCAGCTCGGGGCGAGCCGGGTCGGCGCTGAGGAACCCGGCGGCCAGGTGCTCGGTCTCGACCCTGCTCAGCAGTTCCACAACGCCTGGCCGGGCCAGGTAGTGGAACCACGGCAGGCGCCGCCCCGCGACGCCGGGACGTATCTCGGCAAAGGCGGATCCTTGTATGACGCGTCCACCGGTGACGACAACCCGGGAGATGATCGTTCCCACCCCCCGAGCTTTGGCGCCAGTCGTACACGGAAGGTCGCAGTCGACGCCGGTGACAACGTCGGGTGAGATGGCATAGGCGATCGGCCGGTCGACCCGGCATACGGGCGCACTCTCCACGAAGGCCAGCAGCCGGCTGGCGGCGTCGGGCGAGACGGCAGTCGAGTGATGCAGCATGCCGGTTCGGACTTCTCCTATTATCAACACATCCATCCTGCCGTCTCGATCTCCCGATATGTCGACTTAGTCATCGTAGTTTGGGAGCGCTACGATCCCGGTAGTGTGTACCAGCCCCTCACCGTTCACGAACTCCCGAAAGGCGTCGATTGCGCTAATGTTAGACGGTGAGTTCTCGGCAGGTCGACGCCCTGGTTGTCGGGGCGGGAGTTGTAGGGCTGACGACCGCCGTCCGCTTCGCGGAGGCCGGCCTGTCCGTCCACATGGTCGCCGCCCGCCCGCCGCGGCGGACGTCGTCCGCCGCGGCGGGCGCGAGTTGGGGACCGTATATGGCCAGCGACCCGCGGCTACTTAGGTGGAGCGACCAGGCGCGTTCCGTTCTGGAGGAAATCGCGAAAGATCCGTCGTCCGGCGTACGGCTGGTATCCGGCGTGGAAGCCGCGTTCAAGCCCATGGAGCCGCCGTCGTGGGCGCTCACCGTTCGCGACCTCCGGCTGTGCCGACAAGATGAGCTGCCGGTGGGTTACCGCAGCGGCTGGCGGTACACGATCCCCGTGGTGGACATGCCCCGCTACCTGGACTATCTCGCGAACCGGCTGGCCGCCGCCGGAGTGGGAATAGAGATCCGTTCAATCGCATCATTCGTCGAGCTGGCGGATCACGCCCCATTACTGGTCAACTGCACGGGGTTGGGCGCACGCACCCTCGTCCCCGATGATGGGGTCTACCCGACGCAGGGGCAGCTTGTCATCGTCGAAAATCCGGGGATCGACATGTTCTTCCAGGACAATGCAGAAGGTAAGGATCTAACATATATCCTGCCGCATGCGGGTCACGTGGTCCTCGGCGGCAGCGCTATTGCCGGCTCGTCAAACGACGTGCCGGATCTGGCCACTGCGGCCGCCATTGTCGAACGGTGCGCCACGGTTGCTCCGCGGTTGCGTACCGCGCGGGTGCTGCGGCACCTGGTAGGTCTACGCCCAACGAGATCGGCGGTACGGGTCGAGCGGGAAGCGGTCAACGGGGTACCGCTGATCCACAACTACGGCCACGGCGGCTCCGGTCTCACCTTGTCCTGGGGCTGTGCCGACGAGGTGCTGGCACTGAGCGGGCTCACCGACGGCTAGTCTGGTCTCCTAGCCTAGCCGGTACGCCCGCCACGGTCACGGCAAAGTCGGAGAGTGTGCGCCTGGGAGCTTTTCGTGAAGGTTCAGGGTGGACTTGACAGGGCGGGCACAGCTCCGATGATCTTGAGGTTGTCGACGCCTTCAGATCACACCGTGGAGTACCGTGCCC
>DASSUC010000306.1:0-8195 GCA_035707405.1 Micromonosporaceae bacterium
GTCGAAGAGCGTGCGCAGCAGGTCGGCGTAGCGCTCGCCGTCCGGCCCGGCGGCCAGCTCCCGCACCCGTACGGTCGGCGAGTGCAGCAGGCGCTGCACCACCCGGCGCACCGTGTGGGCGATCTCGCCGCGCTGCTCCTCCGTCAGGTCGGGCCGCCGGTGGGCCAGGCGGCGCAGCTCCGCCGCGACCACCTCCTCGGCCCGGGCGCGCAGCGCGGCCACTGCCGGCACCACGTCGGCGCCGCGCAGCCAGGTGAGGAACGCCTCGACCTCGTCGGCGACGATGCGGTCGGCGGCGGCCACGTCCCCGGCGGCCGGCCGGTCGCTGGACTGCGCGCCGATCTGCTCGATGTCGATGAGCATCACGCCGGGCAGGTCCGCCGCTGCCGGGTCCACGTTGCGCGGGATGGCCAGGTCGAGCAGGACCAGCGGACCCGAGCGGGCCGGGCGCCGCGGCAGGGCGGCGGCGACATCGTCCCGGCTGAGCACCCCGGTCTCCGCCGCCGCGGCGAACACCGCGATGTCCACCGTGGAGAGCTGGGCGCCTAGGTCGGCGAGGGGCACCGCGGTGGCGCCGTGCAGGTCCGCCAGCCGCTGCGCCCGGTCGAGGCTGCGGTTGGCGATGATGAGCGGCCGGGCGCCACGGCGCTGCAACGCGGCCGCGGCGAGGCTGCCCATCGCACCCGCGCCCACGACGACCGCGCTGTGGCCGGCGACCGGTGGGCTGCCCAGGTGCATGGTCGCCACGTCCAGGGCGGCCGTGACCACGCTCTGGCCGGCGCGGTCGATCCCGGTCTCGGCGTGGGCCCGCTTGCCGACCCGCAGCGCCTGCTGCATCAGCTCGTGCAGCAGCCGGCCCACGGCCTCCCGCTCGGTGGCCGACTGGTACGCCTCGCGCAGCTGCCCCAGCACCTGCGCCTCGCCGACGACCATCGAGTCGAGCCCGGCCGCCACCCGGTACGCGTGCCGCACCGCATCGGCCTCGTAGTGCACGTACGCGTGCATGGCCAGCTCGCCCGAGGCCAGCCCGGAGTGCCCGGCCAGCACCGACACGACATCGTTGAGCCCGCCGTGGAAGCCGGAGACCACGGCGTAGACCTCCACCCGGTTACAGGTGGACAGCAGCACCGCCTCGCGGACGTACGCCTGCCCGAGCAGCCGGGTGAGCACTCTGGGCTGGTCTGATGGGGATATTGCCAGCCGCTCCAGGACGCCGACCGGCGCGGTGCGATGGGACACTCCGACAACGAGAAGGTTCATGGGCCTGCCGCCTCCGACCTGCCCACCGGCGCCTCCGACTGGCCCACCGCGAGCTGCGGGTGGCCCCCCGCGACCGGTGCGCGGTCCACCGCGGCCTGCGGATGACCGGCCCGGCCCAGGGGCGTCGGAAGCGCGGTGAGCGCGCTCTTGCGGTGCTCATGGAAGGAGAGGATCTGCAGCTCGATGGCGAGGTCGACCTTGCGCACGTCGACCCCGTCGGGGACGGTGAGCACGCAGGGCGCGAAGTTGAGGATGCTGGTCACCCCGGCCGCGACCAGGCGCTCGGCAACGACCTGTGCCGCGTGCACCGGGGTCGCGATCACCGCGATCGAGATGCCTTCGTCAGCCACGACCGCCGGGATCTGGTCGACGTGGCGGACCACCAGACCGTTGATGCGCTCGCCGACCCGGGCCGGGTCGGCGTCGAAGAGCGCGGCTATGCGGAACCCCCGGTCGGCGAAGCCGGCGTAGCCGGCCAGGGCGTGACCGAGGTTGCCGATGCCGACCAGGGCCACGGTGCGGCTCTGGGTCAGGCCCAGCACGTGCTCGATCTGCTCGATCAGCAGCGTCACGTCGTACCCCACGCCCCTGGTGCCGTACGAGCCGAGGTGCGACAGGTCCTTGCGCAGCTTCGCCGAGTTGACCCCGGCGGCGCTGGCGAGCGCCTCGCTGGAGATCGTCTCGTGCCCGCAGTCGGCGAGGGCGTGCAGCGCCCGAAGGTACTCGGGCAGCCGCGCGACGGTCGCCTCAGGCAGGTCAGGAAAGCCGGGGACGGCCGGGGTCGAACCTGGTACCTGACCGTTACGCTGCTGACTCATCTGACTCCGTGCCACTCGCCGCCGCTCGCCGGGTTATCAGCGTAGGCGCTTTGTGAAGGCGTGCACAAATCGCGATCTTGGGATTTCCTACCACCGTTGCCCGGCAAGCCGGACCGCCTCGGTGAGCGAGTCCGCCACCGGCACGCCGACGGCGCGCAGCCGCTGCGGGTCGGTGAAGCCGCCGGTGTAGAGCACGCAGCCGGCGCCGACGGCGGCTGCGGCCTCCGCGTCGTCTACTGAGTCCCCGATCAGCACGCTGTCGTCGCCGTCGACCCCGAGTGCTGCCAGGTGCGCCACCAGGTGCTCGACCTTGTGGCCGCCGCCCACGCCGTGGCGCAGGCCGTCCACCCGGACGAAGTGCGTGCTCAGGCCGTGCTCCTCGATGACCAGGACCAGGTCGTCGTGAAAAAACATGGACAGTAGTGACTGGGTGCCGGGCCAGGTGGACAGCGCCGCCGCGGCATCCGCGGCGAGCCCGCACCCGGCCAGCCCGCTGCGGTACGCCTCGTGGAACACCCGGTCCAGGCGGGCGAACTCCGCCTCGTCGACGGGGCGCCCGAGCACATGGGCGTAGTAGGCGCCGACCGGGCGGCGGAAGTCCCGCCGGTGCTCGTCCGCGGTCACCGTCGGGCCGGCCGCGCTGGCCAGGCTCGCGTTGGTCGCCGCCACGACGAGCCAGAGGTCGTCCAGGAGCGTGCCGTTCCAGTCCCACACCAGGTGCTTGGCCATCTGTCGCCGCGTGCTCACTCGTCCTTGGGCTTGCCTGCCGGATGTCTGCGCTCCGGCGCCCCAACCTGCCAGGTCACCGGAGAGAACACAGTATGTCAGCGACCCAGGTCACGCAGTAGTCGTTCCTCCTCGACCCGCCAGTACCCGTGCTCACGGCCGTCGAGCAGGACCACCGGGACCCGGTCGCCGTACTCGCGCTGCATCTCGGGGTCGCTGTCCACGTCCACCTCGGTCCAGCTCTCACCGGTGGCGTCGGCGACCCGGGCCAGCGCCTCCCGCGCGTCGTCACACAGGTGGCAGCCCTGCCGGGTGAGCAGCGTGAGCCGGGCCCGCCGCGGTCGCAGCGCCACCTTGCGTACCTTGCCGGTGGCCGTGTGCGGCAGCTCCGGCACGAACTCCACCGCGGTCGGGCACTTGAACCGGGCGAGGTTGCGCTCGCAGTGGCGCAGCAGCGCCTCCACGGTCACCCCGGCACCCGCCGGCCCCGCCGCCCGCACCACGTACGCCTTGACGGTCTGGCCCGTGTACGGGTGCGGGATGCCGAGCACGGCCGCCTCGGCCACCCCCTCATGCGCCTCCAGCACCTGCTCGACCTCGGTCGGGTAGACGTTGAACCCGCTGACCAGGACCAGCTCGCCGAGCCGGTCCACCAGGAACAGGTCGCCGTCGGCGTCGGCGTACGCCACGTCACCGGTGGCCCACCAGCCGTCCTCGTCCGGGCCTTCCCGCGCGTCCGGCCAGTAGCCGGAGAAGAGGTTGGCGCCGCGGACCACGATCTCGCCCGGGTCCGTGCCCGGGCTCGCCGTCCCGGAGGACATGAACTCGTCGTCGTCATCGTCGTCGGAGTCCGGGTGCCGCGGGACCACGTCCCCGGCCCGCCACAGCTCGTCCCCGCCTGCGCTGACCAGCCGCAGCTCAACCCCTGGGATGGGCCGGCCGATGGAGCCCCGCTTCGGCGCCGGGCTGGACAGCGTTGAGGTCAGTACGGGCGCGGTCTCGGTGAGGCCGTACCCCTCGGAGACCGGGCGCCGGGTCGCCGCGGTGAAGCGCGCCGCGGCGGCCTGGTCCAGCGGGGATGCGCCGCTGATCGCCAGCCGCACCGTGGCCATCGCCTCGGCCAGGTCCGGCAGCAGCGACCAGGCGATGTACATCGGCGGCACGCCGACCACGACCGTGACCCGGCGCCGGGCGATCAGCTCCAGCGTGTCGGCCGGGTCGAAGCGCTCCACCAACACGCCGGTCGCGCCGTGGTAGGCCACCGCGCCGAGCCCGGAGTTGAGGCCGTACGAGTGGAACAGCGGCACCGCGAGCAGCACGATGTCGTCGGGCCCCACGATCGGCGGCTCGACCGCGGCCAGCTGCTCGTGGTTGGCGAGCAGGGCACGGTGCGAGAGCATGGCGCCCTTGGGCGAGCCCGCGGTGCCAGAGGTGTAGAGCAGGACCGCGAGGTCCTCCCCGCCGGTGCCCGCCGTCCCATCCGGGGCACCGGCGCCCCCGGCCAGCAGCGCCTCGAACGGCTCGGCCGCGCCGCTGCCGCCACCGTTGTCCCCGAGCGCGTACGCGTGCCGCAGCTCGGGCAGGTCGGCCCGCAGCGGTGCCACCGCGGCCGCCACCTCGCCGGTGGACAGCAGGGCGCCCGCCCCGGAGTCGCTGAGCACGTGGCGCAGCTCGCGCGCGGTGTAGCCGGGGTTCACCGGCACCGCGACCAGGCCGGCCCGGAGCACCCCGAAGTACGCCACGGCGAACTCCGGCGAGTTGGGCAGGGCGATCGCCACCCGGGCCGGGTGCGGGCCGCTCGCCCGCAGGGCCAGCCGGCGCAGTCCCGCGGCCGCGGCGTCCACCGAAGCGTCGAGCTCGCTCCAGGACAGCGACCGGTCATGCCAGCACAACGCCGGGCCGCGGCCCGCGGCCCGGCGGACAAGATCGGCAAGGTTCGCCTGGTTGCGAGCATCCCGCACGGTGGCTGAGTCTGGCACAGATAGGCCCCGACGCGCGGGCCGGGCGGTGCCGGGCCGCGACGCGCGGTGGGTGCGCGGCGTCAAGCGCGCGACACGGGAGGCGACGACCCGCCGGCCGTTCGACCGATCTGGGCCGGTCCGACGGTGTAGCGCCGGTATACCGCCGCACATCATGTGCGACATTCGACCGGGCCGGCCGGGATAGTTTTTCCGCTGTGTGACTGAGCCCACACAGCCTGCCGATGGCCCTATCATCACCACGGTCTGTGCGCCTTTGATCGCGTGACGCCACCAGATGAGGAGGCCGCTATGCCTGCCCACGCATCGCATGAGCACCTCCTCGGCGGCTGGTCGCAAGCCCGGTCCCTCCCCGCGCCCGAGCTCGCGTATGTGGTCCGGCGCTCCCACCGCACCCGGCAGGTGCGCGCGTGATCGGGTACGCGTACCCGGGCGAGCCGGCCAGCGCCGAGCTGCGGGCGGCGCTCATCGACGGCCTGGATGCGCTTCGCTCGGTGCTGATGGCCCGGCGGGAGGCCGGGGTCTCCGGCACCCGGCCCCGGGGCCAGGGCAACGACGCGGCGACCCGGCACCAGCCGGGCCCCAACTCGAGGGCCGTCACCGGGCGGCGTCCGGCTCCCCCCGGCGGCTCGTCCCGGGACGGTGGCCGGCCCCCACTGGCCGGCCCCGGTGATGACCTCGACCTGACCGGACCCGGCGCAGCCCCACCCGCCGCTCCGGACGGCCCGGACGCCACCACCGCCACCGCCCACGCCGTCGAGGCATGGCGGCTGGTCGAGCGGGCGCAGGCCGGCGACGCGGCGGCGTTCGGGCTCATCTACGACCGCTACCTCGACACGATCTTCCGCTTCATCTACTACCGGGTGGGCGACCGGCAGCTGGCCGAGGACCTCGCCGCCGACACGTTCCTGCGGGCGCTGCGCAACATCGGCAGCTTCACCTGGCAGGGGCGCGACCCGGGCGCGTGGCTGGTGACCATCGCCCGCAACCGGGTGGCCGACCACTACAAGTCAGGCCGCTACCGGCTGGAGATCAGCACCGGCGACCTGCTGGAGACCGACCGGGAGGCGCGGGGCCCCGAGGGCAGCCCGGAGTCGGCGGTGGTCGACCATCTCACCAACGTGACCCTGCTCAACGCCGTCAAGCAGCTCAACCCGGAGCAGCAGGAGTGCATCGTGCTGCGCTTCCTGCAAGGCTTCTCGGTGGCCGAGACGGCCCAGGCGATGGGCAAGAACGAGGGCGCGATCAAGGCCCTTCAGTACCGTGCGGTGCGTACCCTGGCCCGGCTCCTACCGGACGGGTTCGAGTCATGATCCGCCATCGGCGGCTACCAGGGCGGGCCAGGCCGTAACGGACCACGCCGGTCGCTCGTTGTGCCAAGTACGACCGCCGGCGGTCTCGCCGACGGTCCTATCAGCAGGTGAAGTGGAGTTTGCCCGGTGAACGCCGCGATCTTCGAGCGCCGCCGAGCCGAGCGTCTGGCGCAGCTGCTGGACGACGCCGCGGGCGGCCCTGCCCGCCGCCGCCAGCCGCACCCTGATGCCGAGCTCGCGCCGCTGGTCACGGTCGCCGAACGGCTCGCCCAGCTGAGGCTGGACGGCGAGCCGGATGCTGACTTCCGCGCCGGGCTGCGCGCCATGCTGCTGGCCACGGCGGAACGGGACGGGATCGGGCGCACCGCCACGGCGGCACCGGCCACCCCGCGCGCCGGGCGGCCGTCACCCGCGCCCGCGACGTACTCCACCCGGCGCCCGGCCGGGTCCCCGGCACACCCCACCCGGGGCGCGGCCGGGCCTGCCCGCCGCCCCCGGCTGCGCGGGCGGGAGACGGTCATCGTCGGGGTGGCCGCCGGCATGCTGGCCCTCTCCGGCATGTCCGCGGCGAGCGGCGACGCCATCCCCGGCGACCCGCTCTACCCCGTCAAGCGCTCCACCGAGCGCGCCCAGCTCGCCCTGACCAGCTCCGACATCAGCCGGGGCCAGCTCTACCTGGAGTTCGCCAAGACCCGGATGAGCGAGGCGCGGGCGGTCCGCGACGACCCGGCCCTGCTCGCCCGCGTCCTGGCGGACACCGACGCGCAGACCCGCCAAGGGGTACGGCTGCTGACGACCGCAGCGGTCAAGCGCCAGGACCCGACCGCCCTGGATATGGTCGACCGCTTCGTCAACGTCCAGCGCGACCGGCTGTCCGAGCTGCTGGCGACGTCAGGTGGCGCGCCGGATGGGCGCGTGGCGCACTCGCAGCGCCTGCTCCAGGATGTCGCCGGGCGGTCCGCGGACCTGCGTACCGCGATGACCTGCGGTGCCGGCAGCGAAGGCAGCGACATCCTGGGCCCGAAGCCGGGCGCCTGCCACGCGGCCGGCCCCGGCGGCGTCCCACCGGCCGGACCGGGCACGCCCCAGGCGACTCCGGCGGCATCCGACGCCGGGCAGCGCACCCCGTCTCCCGGGGACCCGGCGCCGGGCGCCGCGCCCAGCGCCGCCGCCACGACGCCGCCGGTGCCCGAAGGATCGGTGCCAGACACCGGCAGCGTCCTGGACGGCCTCGGCCGCCTGCTCGACGACCTGCTCGGCGGCTGATCCGGGCGCTGCCGCTCCGCTACCCTGCAATTGGCCGGACCGGTTGACCGGGCGCAAGGAGGTGGCCGTGGCGACTCGCATCCAGTGGACCGCCGACGGGCCCACCTGGCCGGCCGCAGCCGAGCTGGAGGCCGCCTTGACCGTGCCGCCCGACCCGGGTGCAGCCGCCTTCTTCGACGTGGACAACACGATGATGCAGGGCGCCTCGATCTACTGGCTGGCTCGCGGTCTCGCCGCCCGCAAGTACTTCACCACCGGCGACCTGGTCCGGTTCGCCCTGCGCCAGCTGCGTTTCCGCCTGGTCGCCGAGGAGGATGCGGCGCATATGGGCCAGGCGAAGCAGGCCGCCCTCGCGTTCGTCAAGGGGTGGCGGGTGGACGACATGGAGCGCCTCTGCGAAGAGATCTTCGACGAGCTGATGGCCGAGCGCATCTGGTCCGGCACGCGCGCGCTCGCCCAGCAGCACCTCGACGCCGGGGAGCAGGTGTGGCTGGTCACCGCCGCGCCGGTGGAGCTGGGCCGGCTCATCGCCAAGCGGTTGGGGCTCACCGGCTCGCTCGGCACGGTCGCCGAGGTCCGTGACGGCGTCTACACCGGCGCGCTCGTCGGTGACCTGCTGCACGGCTCGGCCAAGGCTGAGGCGATCCGGGCGCTCGCCGGGGCGCAGGGGCTGGACCTCGACCGGTGCAGCGCCTACAGCGACTCAGCCAACGACCTGCCCATGCTCTCCGCCGTCGGGCACCCCGTCGCGGTCAACCCGGACACCGCGCTGCGCCGCCAGGCGCGGCTGCGCGGGTGGGAGGTGCGCGACTTCCGTACCGGGCGGCGCGCGG
>DASSUC010000307.1:0-40627 GCA_035707405.1 Micromonosporaceae bacterium
CTGCCGCCAGGCCGGCATGCCGGCCAGCTTCGGGTGGCTGAACGTGTGCGCGCCGATCTCGTGCCCCTCCCGCACCAGCCGGCGGGCCAGCTCGGGGTAGCGGGTCACCTGCGAGCCGACCACGAAGAACGTGGCCTGGACGCGGTGCTTGGCGAGGACCTCCAGGACCTGCGGGGTCCAGGTCGGGTCGGGGCCGTCGTCGAAGGTCAGCACGACCGTGCCCGGCGGCGTACGCAACGAGCGCGGCTGCTCGCCCGTGGTGTCGATGACCGGTCCCCCGTCGCGCACCGCCGCCGGCACCGTCGCGCCCGCACCGGCGGTCCCCGGTGCGGAGTCCGGCGCGAACCGGGCGTTCGCGTACGCCTCCACCAGGAGCAGGTTGCCCAGCAGGACCACTGCGAGCAGGGCGAGCACCCACCGCAACGGCAGGCGCAGGCCGCCCCGCCGGACCGGCACCGGCTGCCCGGGCGTGGTCGCATCGGTCGACGTCGAGCTGCGGTAGACCGTCACCTGTCCTCACATACCACGCCCGCGTCGGGGGCAGCGCCCTGGCCCGCGGAGATGCTGGCGCATGGTGGGGTGGGGGCCGGCCGCACCGTCGTGCCGAGCTGGGTCAGCCACAGCAGGAGCACCGCGACCAGCGCCGCCAGCCCCGCCGCCAGCGCCAGCTGGCGCAGCGTGCGGTGCCGCCGGCCGCTGGCGTCGACGAACACCGGCTGGGGCGCGGGCTCGTCCATCCGGAGGACGCTCGTCGTGGCGCTGTCATTCGACGTGACCGCGCCTGCGACCGGTGCCTCGCCGGCATGGTCCCCGACCCGGGCCTTGCCGACGTGCCGCCGTACCATCGCCCGCCCGACATATCGAAGCCTTACCACCTTGTCCAAACTAGGGCTCCCGCAGCGTTTTCGCATGATCAACTAACGTTCGGCCGGACAAGGCGCCAAGGTCCCCACCACGCAGGACACCGACCCCCCATCTCCCCCGGCCGCGCCAGCCAAGATCGCGACCGGGTACGAGCCCCGTCAGGGCTAGGTCGAGCGGTCGACCATCTCCCACGCGTGGTCCAGGACGTGCCAGGCGACGCGGCGGGCGGCGTACCGGGCCGGCCAGCCGCGCTCCACCAGTGGCTCGCCGCCAGACGGGCGGGCGAGCACCTGACGGATCGCCTCCCGCAGCTCCTCAACTGCCGCCCGGTCGCCCAAGGCGGGCGGCCGCAGCTTGATGCCGATCTTGCGCGCGTACGCCGCCTCGGCGCCGAGCACGTGGTCGATCATCCTGTCCCGGTCACGCCCGCCGCCGCGGGGGCCCTTGCGCAGCTCCTCCGGCGCACCTGCGGCGACCTCGTCAAAGACCTCCCAGGCCGCGGTGACCAGCGCGGCCTGGCGCCGGGCGGCGGCCGGCGTCACCCGCTCGGCATCCAGCCCGGGCACCCGCTCCGGCACCCCGAAGTCGGTGGCGCCACTGCCGGTGAGCCGCTCGGCCACCACGAACGAGTCGGCCGCCCGGGCGGGGAACCTGACCCCGGCCCGTTCGGGCACCGGCGCGTACCGCGGCGCGTACTCGGCGAGGGTCTCCAGGGCCAGCTCCTCGGATCGACCGGAACGACACCAGCCCGGCCAGTCGACCGCACATGCGAACACCCGCTTCTGCCCCGCCTCCACGTACACCTTTGTGCCGCGCGCCGCCATGCCCGGACCCTACGCCGCTCCAGAGTTCGCAAGGGATGCCGGCCAGACCGGATGAAAGGCCCGTTTTTATCATGTCCTGCACTGAAGATACCTGTTAGTGAGTATTTTAGAAATATTTCGCGTTTCTCCGGTGTTTCTCGCCAATGGCGGTGGGTACGGCGAGAGAGCTAGTCCGGGAACAACGCGGTGTCGCATCCGCGGCACCTGTAGTGAGGGAGGCCATTTGATGCGGTTAAGACTTGCAGTCGTCCCGTTGCTCGCTGCGTTGCTGGCGTTTGTCGCGCCAAGCGCGAACCAAGCGGCGGCTGCTCCACCAGCCCCGAGCGGCTCACTCACCGTCAGCCAGGTCACCGGCACGGTGGCAGGCGGCGGCAGCCTGGTGGGCACGTTCGACCCGACCAGGTTCAGGGCTGCCGGTGACGCGCTCACGGCGACCGGGACGCTGCAGGCGACCCTGTACGACGCTGCTGGCGCCGTCATCGGCACGGTCACGCAGACGATCACGTTCGACGTGACGGCCGTCCCCCAGGCGGTCTGCACGATCCTCGATCTCACGTTAGGCCCGCTGGACCTCGACCTGCTCGGTCTCCAGGTGCATCTCGACGAGGTGCACCTGGTGATCGAGGCGGTGTCGGGCCCGGGCAGGCTGCTCGGCAACCTGCTGTGCGCCATCGCCCACGTGCTCGACGACGGCAACCCGCTCAGCGACATCGCCGGGCTGCTCAACCGCATCCTGCGACTGTTCGGGTGACGTCCACTAACGAAACGATCACAGGCGGTAGCTCCCGGACACCATCCGGGGGCTACCGCTGTGCCCCGCCCCCGGCCAGGTCGCCCAGGGTGACCGGCTGGGCCAGCGGACGCGCGGCAAAGGCACCCAGGTCGCTCTCGGCCACCGGCCGCCCGCACAGCTGGGCAGCGAGCACCGCAGTGGCGTAGCCGCACACCCGCCCCTGGCACCAGCCCATCCCCGGCCGGGCGAACAGCTTGACGCTGCGGCCGTCCGTGGCGCCCAGCTCGTCGACGGCCTCGACCACTGCCGAATACGGCACCTCCTCGCACCGGCACACCGGCGTGTCGCCGGCCAGCCGCTCCGGCCAGCCGGCCGGCGGCGCGTGCACCGCGTGCATGGCCGCGGCGAACCGCCGCAGCGCCGCCCGGCGGGTGAGCAGCCGGGTCAGCTCCACCGCCCCGAACGGGGCGGGCCGGCGGCGCTCCCGCGCCAGCGCGGCGCCGACTAGGCGCCCCTCGGCCACCGCCAGCTCGGCGCCGCCGACGCCGGTGACCTCGCCGGCCGCGTACACGCCGGGGACCGAGGTACGCCCGGCCGGGTCCACCGCCACCACCAGGCTGCCGTCGTGGCCGACCCAGGTGGCGCAGCCCAGGGCCAGCGGCAGCTCCAGCGACGGCGTGAACCCCCAGCCGACCGCGAGCGCGTCGCAGGCGATGCGGCGGCGGCTGCCCGGCACCGCCCGCCCGGCCCGGTCCACCCGGGCGACCTCGACCTCGCTGAGCGCGCCTTCGCCGCGAGCGGCCAGCACGGTGTGCCGGGTGTGGTAGGGCACCCGGTGCCGGGCGAGCACCCCGGCGTACCGGGCCGCCTCCGGCAGCCGGCCGGCGAGCGCGGCCAGCGTCGGGCGCCGCCGTCCCAGGTAGCCGCGCGGGTCACCGGCCTCGTAGACACCCTCGACCCGGGCACCCGCCGCGAGCAGCCCGGCCGCCACCGGCAGCAGGAACGGCCCGGCCCCGGCCACCACCACCCGCTCCCCCACCACCACACCGGACCCCTTGAGCAGCGCCTGCGCGCCACCCGCGGTCACCACGCCCGGCAGGTCCCAACCCGGGAAGGGCAGGGTACGGTCGTACGCCCCGGTCGCGAGCACCAGCCGGTCGGCGCGGACCACCCCGGTCGAGGTGTGCAGCAGGAACCCGGGCTCGACGAACCAGACCTCGGTCTGCCGCCAGTGCTCGACCAGCCGCTCCACCTCGGCCCGCAGCCCGGCGAAGACCGCCCAGTCCCGGTGCCCGGCGCCGGTGTCACCGGCCCGGTGCCGCCAGAACTGCCCGCCGGCCCGGGGTGCCGCGTCGAGCAGCACGACGCCGAGGCCCGCACCGGCGGCGGTGGCCGCGGCGGCGAGGCCGGCCGGCCCGGCCCCGACGACGGCGACGTCACAGCGGCGCTCGACAGGCGTGGACGTCGCGGCCGGCCCACCGGCGGGCGCGCTGGGCGCCGCGGCCGGCCCACCGGATCCGGCGGGCGCGGCGGGGGTGCCCGGACCCGCCTGGGAGGTCACCGCCATGCCCGGCGCCGCCGGCACCAGGCAGGCCCTCCGGTTCGGCTGCCCGTCCACAGTAGACAAGCAGTCGAAGCAGGCGCCGATCCCGCAGAACAGCCCGCGCGGCGCGGCGCGCTCGCGGCTGGTCCGCCAGCTGCGCACCCCGGCCGCCCACAGCGCCGCGGCCACGCTCTGCCCGTCCGCGTACGGGATCTCGCGGCCGTCGAAGGTGAACCTCATCCGAACCGCCCCACCCGGTACGGCGCCGGGTCCAGCGGCGGCGGCGCACCGGCCAGCGCCGCCGCGACCAGCGCGCCGGTGCCCGGGGCGAGCCCGATCCCCGCCCCCTCGTGCCCGCACGCGTGCAGCAGCCCGGGCACCCGCGGGTCGGCTCCGATCACCGGCAGGTGGTCCGGGCAGTACGGCCGGAACCCGGTGTAGTAGCGGATCACCCGCACCGCGGCGAGGACCGGGAACAGCGCCACCGCCTGCGCGGCCAGGCGGCGCAGCACCGGCAGCGCCCCGCCCCGGTCGAAGCCGACCCGCTCCCGGCTCGCGCCGACCAGCACGGTCCCGGCCCGGGTGCTCTCCACCACGGCCGAGGACTCCAGCTCCGCCCGGTCGCTGGCGATCGTGGCGGTGTACCCGGCCGCGTACACCTTGTGCCTGATGGTCCCGGCCGGCAGCGCCTCGGTGACCAGGACGAACCCCCGGCGCGGCGCGACCGGCAGCGCCACCCCGGCCAAGCCCGCGACCTCGCCCGCCCACGGGCCTGCGGCGTTGACCACGGCGCCCGCGCCCACCTCGCCGCCGGCCGTCCGCACGCCGCGCACCCGGCCGTCGCGACCGCCGCGCAGCACCCCGGTGACCGCGACACCGGGCCGGACCCGGGCGCCGGCCACCCGGGCCAAACGCAGCAGGTGCGCCGTTGCCAGCATCGGCTGCACCTGGATGTCGTCCGGGTAGAAGGCACCGCCGGCCAGCCCGCCGGCGAGCTCCGGCTCGTAGGCGGCCAGCTCCTGCGCTGGCACGCCGACCGCCCGTACCCCGTGGGCGCGCTGCTCCCTGGCGAGCGCCGCCAGGCCCGCCAGGGCGGCCTCGGTGGCCGCGACGACGAGGCCGCCCTTGGCCTCAAGCTCGATCGCCGCCGGGCCGGTCTCCTCGCCGAGCTGCCGCCACAGCGCCGCGGAGAGCAGCGCGAGCGCCAGCTCCGGGCCGGGCAGCTTGTCCGAGATGAGGATGTTGCCCTCGCCGGCGCCGGAGGTGCCGCCGACGACCGGGCCCCGGTCGAGCACCAGCACGTCCAGCCCGGCGCGGGCGGCGAAGTAGGCGCAGGCGGCGCCGACGATGCCGGCGCCGACGACGACCACGTCCGGTGCGCGCCCGCCGCCGGCGCTCACAGCAGGAACCCGGCCGGGAACGGGTCCTCGGGGTCGAGCAGGTACTGCGCGGTGCCGGTGAGCCAGGCCCGCCCGGTGACCGTGGGCAGCACCGCCGGGCGGCCGCCGACGGACGCCTCGCCGACCAGCCGCCCCACGAACCGGGTGCCGATGAACGACTCGTTCACGAAGTCGGTGGAAAGGTCCAGCTCCCCGCGCGCCCACAGCTGCGCCATCCGGGCGGATGTGCCGGTGCCGCACGGGGATCGGTCGAACCAGCCGGGGTGGATCGCCATGGCGTGCCGGGAGTGCTTCGCGTCCGACCCGGGCGCGGCGAGGTAGACGTGGTGCACGCCGGTGATCCGCGGGTCCTCCGGGTGCACCGGCGGCGCCTGCCGGTTGATCGCCTCCATGATGGACAGCGCGGCGGCGAGCAGCCGGGGGCCGGCCGCGCGGTCGTACGGCAGGTCGAGCTCTGCCAGCTCCACGATGGCGTAGAAGTTGCCGCCGTAGGCGATGTCGTGGCGCACCCGGCCGAGGCCGGGCACGTCCACGACCGCGTCCAAGGCGACGGCGAAGGCCGGCACGTTGCGGATCGTCACGCCGGTCGCCGCCCCGTCCCCGCGCACCGCCACCTCGGCCACGACCAGCCCGGCCGGGGTGTCCAGGCGGACCGTGGCCACCGGCGGGGCGGCCGGCACCATGCCGGTCTCCACCAGCACCGTGGCCACCCCGATCGTGCCGTGCCCGCACATCGGCAGGCAGCCGGAGACCTCGATGAAGATCACCCCGAAGTCGGCGTCCGGGCGGGTGGGTGGCTGGAGGATCGCGCCGGACATGGCCGAGTGCCCGCGCGGCTCGTACATCAGCAGGGTCCGCAGGTGGTCGAGGTGGTCGACGAAGTACGCCCGCCGCTGCGCCATGGTCTCGCCGGGGACCACGCCCACCCCGCCGGTGACCACCCGGGTCGGCATGCCCTCGGTGTGCGAGTCCACGGCGTGCAGGACGTGGCGGGACCGCATCGCTCAGTGCCCCAGCGCCCGGGCGGTCGCCGCGCGCACCTGCTCCGCCTGCTCGCCGCCGAGCGGCGCGCGCGGTGGGCGGCACGGACCGCCGTACCGGCCGGCGAGGTCCATCGCCAGCTTGATCGCCTGGACGAACTCGGCCCGCGCGTCCCACCGCAGCAGCGGGTGCAGCCGGCGGTAGAGCGGCAGGGCGGTGCCCAGGTCGAGCCGGGTGACCGCGGACCACAGGGCCACGCACTCGGCCGGCAGGGCGTTGGGCACGCCAGCCACCCAGCCGACCGCGCCGGCCAGCACCAGCTCCAGCACCACGTCGTCGGAGCCGGCGAGCAGGTCCAGCCCGGGCGCCCGCTCGGCGATCTCGTACCCCCGGCGCACGTCGCCGCTGAACTCCTTGACCGCCACGACCAAGCCCTCCCCGTGCAGTCGGGCGAGCAGCTGCGGGGTCAGGTCGACCTTGGTGTCGATGGGGTTGTTGTAGGCCACGATCGGCAGCCCGGCCTTTGCCGCCTCCTGGTAGTGCGCGACCACCGCCCGCTCGTCGGCGCGGTAGCCGTTCGGCGGCAGCAGCATCACCGCCGGGCACCCGGCCTCGGCCGCCTGCTCGGCCCAGCGGCGCGCCTGGTGGCCGCCGTACGCGGCGATGCCCGGCACCACGGCGAAGCCCTCGGGCGCGGCGGCGCGGGCGGTGGTGACCACCGCCGCCCGCTCGGCGTCGGTGAGCGTCTGGTACTCGCCGAGCGAGCCGTTGGGCACCACCCCGGCGCAGCGCTGCTCCGCGAGCCAGCCCACGTGGGCCGCGAAGCGGTCCAGGTCAACCTCAAGATCCGGGGTGTACGGCAGGGCCGCGGCCACCAGGATCCCGTGCCACGGCGGGCGAGGCGTGCTCATGTCTCGCACCTTGTCACGTCCCACCCGGCTTGGCCAGGGACGCCGGAACCCTTCGGGCGGGACCCCCTGGCGGGTCCGGATGGAGCGGCCGCCGTCGACAACTCGTCACGGTCGTTGACGCCGCAACCACCAGGCATATAATTCATCATTCGCAGATATCACCAGTTGAGGAAATAGCGTCACCTGCTCGCGCACGTCGCCGTCGTCCGGGCAACCGGCACCGGGCGCCGGCCACCCGGCGGTGGAACGGGGGAGGCGCGTGGCCGACCTGCTGCAGGAGCTGCGCGAGTGGCTGCTCAAGGAGCACTCGGGCACCGTGGACGCCGACCGGCTGGCGGTCGTCCAGGGCGCGCTGGAGGGGCTGGTCGCGGCCGGCGTGCCCGGCGCCGTGGTCGAGCTCGGCTGCTACCGCGGGGCGATGGCGCTGTGGATGCGGGCGGTGCTCGACTCGGCCGGCGACCCGGACCGGGAGATCCACGTCTACGACTCGTTCCAGGGGCTGCCGCCGCCGGGCGTGCACGACCACGGCCAGCTGCCCATGGGTCCGCTGGTGGCCAGCGTCGACAACGTGGTCGACACCCACGTCCTGGGCGGCAAGCCGGTCCCCGCCATCCACCCCGGCTGGTTCGCCGACACCCTGCCGACCCGGCTGCCGGCCCGGGTCGCGTTCGCCTACCTCGACGGGGACTTCTACGACTCGATCCTCACCTCGCTCACCCACTGCGTGCCGAGGCTGGCCAAGGGCGCGGTGCTCGTCGTCGACGACTACGCCGACCATGCCGCCAACCCGAAGGCGTGGGGCGGTGCGCCAGGGGTGAAGAAGGCGTGCGACGCCTACTTCGGCGCCCCGTCGCCGATCCGCGTCGTGGTCGGCGAGGACGACCTGGCCCTCGGTGTCTACCGGCACCGGTGGGACGGTGCCGATGGCCCTTGTTGAGTACGCCGACGCCGCCGCCACCCCAGCCGCCTGGTGGCCCCGGCGGGCCAGCGACCCGCGGGCCACGCGGGCCTGGGCGAGCGCGGTCCGCTGGCGCGGCGACGGCGTGACCTTCGCTGGCCTTGCCCCCCACGGCCCGTTCGCCGCGCTGCGCCGCGGCCCGGCCGTTGGCGGCTGGTCCCGGATGAACGCGGTCGAGGTCTGCGGTGGCACGTTCCGCGGGGCGCAGCCGCCGCCGCAGGTTCTCGCCGCGGCGCGGGCCGTGCGCCCGCGCCAGCTGGTGGCCGCCGCCGCCGGGTACGCCTGCCCGGTGCTGGCTGGCACCGGCACGCCGGAGCCCGCAGCCGCCGCCACGCTCGTCGCCGGCCTGTGCCAGCGGGCAGAGGACGAGTCGGCCAGCTTCGCCGTGCTGCACCTGCCGCTCGGGTCGCCGCTGGTGCCCACCCTGGCCGCGGCCGGCTTCACGGTCGGCGGCACCGACCTGTACCCGTTCCTGGATGTCGGTGCCGCCGACCCGGCCAAGGTCATCGCCGGCCAGCCGTACCACCGGCGGCAACGGATGCGCCGCGAGGTGCGCGCCTTCGAGCGGGCCGGCGGCCGGCTGGTCATCCTGGCCGGTCCCACCGCGCGACCGTTCCTGCCGCTCGTCGCCGAGCTGGAGGCCCGCGCCGCGGCGCAGCGGGGGGAGCCGCTGACCAGCCAGATGGCCGCCGAGGTCAACCGCCGCATCTTCGACGAGTTCGGCGCCGCCGCCATGGCGGTGCTGGTCCGGGACCGGGCCAACGGCGTGGTCGCCTGCGCGGTCATGGTGAGCGCCGGCGGGTGCGTGCTGCTGCGCACCGTCGGCGCCGACCCGCTCCGGGCCCGCCCGTTGGGCGGGTACTTCCAGGCCAGCTTCTACGCGCCGCTGTCGGCGGCGTGCGCCATCGGCGCCCGGCTGGTCCTGCTCGGCCCCGGCTCGCTACAGCCCAAGCTGCTGCGCGGAGCGCAGCTCGCGCTCACCGTCTCCGCCGCCCCCCGCGCCAACCGCGCACTGTGCGAGCTGCTGCGCCACACCGACACCGCGATCCGGGCCCAGGCCGGCCAGCTCGCCGGCGAGTTCGGCATCACCGTGCGCCGGGAAGCCAGCTGGCTGCGGCAGGAGGCGGCCTGATGGCGAGGCGGCTGCTGGTGCTCGGGGTGGGCGGCCCGTTCCGGGAGGGCTTCTTCCGGGTCGCCGCGCGCCGCGGCATCGAGACGATCCTGGTCGACGACAACCCGTACAACCGCTACGACCGCCTCGCCGACGCCGTGGTGCTGCGCTCCCCGGCAGACCCGGACCTGCTGCGCGACCTGCCGTCGGCAGTGGGCCCGGTGGACGGCGTCACCTCCCTGTCCGACCTGGCCGCCAGCATGGTGGAGCACCTCGCCCGGCGGTACGGCGTACCGGCGCCAGGAGCGCGCGGAGCCCTCGCCGCGCATGACAAGACGGTGCTGCGGCGCCTCACCGGCGACCTCACCCCGGTGCCCTGGTCCCTGGTCGAGCACCCCGACGACCTGGCCCCGCTCTGCCGCGAGGTGGGCGGGCCGGTCGTGCTCAAGCCGGTGGACGGCGCGGGCAGCTTCGGCGTCACCGTGGCCCGGGATGAGGCCGAGGCCAGGGCGCAGCTCGGCTACGTCATCGCTCGCTCGCGCCGGGGTGCGGCCATCGCCGAGGCGTACCTCGCGGGCCAGGAGTACAGCTTCGAGGTCACCGTCGCCGGCGGCGCGGTGCGGTGGTTCTCGGTGACCGAGAAGACCACCAGCGGCGTGCCGGCGTTCCTGGAGCGCCAGCACGTCGTCGAGCGGGACCAGCGCCGCTACGCCGGTCTCGGCGTGCCGGCGTTCCTGGCCCGGCTGGTCGCCGCGCTCGGCGTCGAGCACGCCGTGCTGCACGTGGAGGCCCGCCACGGCTCCCCCGGGTGGGGGCTGATCGAGGTCGCGCTGCGGCCGGCGGGCGGGATGATCGTCGAGGTCACCCGCGCGGCGACCGGGGTCGACCTCTACGAGCACCAGATCTCGGTGGCCCTCGGCGAGGAGGTGCCGGCGATGCCGGCACCTCCGGCGCCGCCGGCAGCGACCGGCCGGGACGGCGACGACGGCGGCGGGGCACCGGACGGCCGGCCGGACCAGGTCGCCGGGGTGCGCTTCGCGATCGGCACCGGCGTGCTCCAGGACGTGCGCAGCGTCGCGCGCCTCTGCGCCGGCCTCACCTGCGTGGTGCACCTCAGCCCGTTGCTGCCCGCCGGCACCGGGATCCACCGCCTGGACGCCAACTGGTGCCGGGCCGGTTACGTGCTGGCGCGGGGCGGCCCGCGCGGCACCGTCCTCGGCGACCTCAAGCTCGCCGAGCAGCGCCTCACCGCAGCCCTGGGGCTGCACGACCCGTTCCCGGACCAGGACGACCCGCACGCGGTGGCCCGGGCCTGCGTCACCGCCGCGCCCCCCGGCTGAGGGCAAGCCCATGGACAGGACGGGAGACATGGACCAGCGTGACAGCATCCGCGAGTGGGCCCTGCTCCCGTACTTCGTCCTGCGGATGGCGGGCTTCCCGTTCGGCTGGCTGGCGGACCTGGCCGACGAGCACGCCACGGCCGCGGCGGCCGGGCTGCTGCTGCGGCGCCGCGCGGTGGACGAGGCGGCGCGGCAGGCCAAGGCGCTGGCGGCGCAGGGCGCGGGCGGTCGTGGCGGCGTGGCCCGGCGGCTGCTGCGGGCCATGGCGCACCGCCGCTCCCCGGCCGTGACCGACGCCGAGCTGGCCGCCGCGGCGCTCCCCGCGGGCCTGCTCGCCCTCCACAAGCAATTCCGCCAGGCGCTGTCCGCCGAGGCCGCCGCCGAGGACTCGTTCGACCGGGCGTACGCGGACGCGTCGCGGTCGTCCGGCGGCCGGGTGGTGCGGCGGTTCCACTCCGAGCCCCTGCTGCGGGACATGCTGCTGGTCACCAACGACGACGCGTACGAGGTGCTGACCGGCTGGGCCGACACCCACGCCGGCACCGGCCAGCCACTGCCACAGCTGCGCTCCCGCGACCGGGCCAAGCTCGACACGCTGGTCCGGTACCTCCAGCGGGCGTGCGCGAAGAACGACACGCACAGCCACTTCGGCCCCTTCGCCCCGGGCGCCTTCGACCCCGGCGTGGCCGGCGTCGCCTGGCGCGTCGGGCAGCTCGAACGCCACCCGCAGCTGTCCCGGTGGGCCGCGCAGGCGCTGCTCGCCGCGCTCGCCGCCCGGGTCGACCCGGCGCTGCTCCTCCGCCCGCGCAGGGCGAGCGCGGCGGCCGTCCGGGACGGCGTGCTCGACGTGGTCGACTTCGACTACTCCGCGCGCCGGGACGACGTGCGCGAGGTGGCCCACCCGCGACCGGCTGTCCCGCTGTCGCCCGTAGCGGAGCAGGTCCTCGCACTCTGTGACGGCGAGAGCCCGGTCGAGCAGATCCTCGACCGGCTCCGGGCCGCCGGCAGCCCGCTGCGCCAACCGGACCTGCTCGCGCACCTGGACGCTCTCGCCGCCCAGGGCGCGCTGGTGCCCGGCCCGGAGCTTCCGGTCGGCATCGAGGACTCGCTGGCGGCCCTGGAGGAGACGGTCCGCCAGCACCTGCCCCCCGACCGCGGCGCCGTCCTGGACAGCGTCCGGACTGCCCTGGGCGACCTGGCCCGCGGGGACACCCCGACCCGGCACCGGGCGGTGCAGGCACTGCACGCGACCTTCACAGGCGCCACCGGCGAGCCCGCCGGCCGCAACCACGGCCTGTTCTACGGCGACCGCAGCGTGTCCTACGAGGAGTCGCTGAGCTGGTGCCGCGACCTGGCCATCGGCCCGCCGGTCACCGACGTGCTGGCCCGGGAGCTGGCCCCCGTCTACGACCTGTTCCTGCTGCGCCCCCGGGTGCGCCTGCTCGGCGAGCGGGAGCTCATCGGCGGCTGGCTCACCGAGCGGTTCGGCGCGGGGCAGCCGGTCACCGTGCTCGACTACCTGCGCGCCTACCTGGCCGATGCGGACCGCCTCGCGCCCAGGTACGCCCGGATCGAGGAGGCCGTCGCCCGGATCGGGCGGGAGGCGGACCAGCTGCTGCTCGCCGGGGTGGCCGCGGGCGCGCGCCGGCACCGGCTGGACCCGGCCCGGTTCGCCCTCGCGGTCCACGCGCTCGGCCCGGCCGAGCCGGCCATCTGCAACCCCGACGTGCTGCTCGTCGCGGCGTCAGCCGGGCAGCTGCGGCAGGGCAGCTTCCAGGCGATCATCGGCGACCTGCACGCGATCGAGGAGGTGATCAGCCACCAGATGTTCGCGCCGTTCCTGGAGCGGCGCTTCACCGGGTACGCGCAGGCCGTCGTCGCCGCGTACCAGGAGGTCATCGCGGCCGACGAGGAGATCGTCGACGTCATCCAGCTGCACCGGAACAAGGCGTACGTCCAGGCGCTCCTGCCCTGCCGCGACATCGAGGCGTACGGGCGCTCGCCGAAGAAGCGCGGGGACGTGCTCTCCCTCGCCGACCTGGTGGTGGTCCCCGGCGACGGCGGGCCGCGCCTGGCCGTGCGCGGCTCGGACCGGTTCCTGCGGCTGATGGCGCTGCCCTTCAGCCAGCTCGCCGTGCGGCCCAACCCGTTCGCCGTCTTCGGCTTCCCCCGGCACTTCGGCGGCCTCGCGCTGGACGGCGCCGGCCAGGACCACCTGCCCCGGCTGGAGGTGGGCCGGCTGGTGGTGCAGCGGGAGCTGTGGCGGGTCCCCGCGCAGCTGCTGGCCGACCGCGACGAGCGCCGGGCCTTCGTGCAGGTGCAGCAGGTGCGTGCCGAGCGGTCGCTGCCGCGCCACGTCTTCGCCCGCCTGCCCAACGAGCCCAAGCCGGTCTACTGCGACCTGGACTCACCGCTGCTCGTGCGGCAGCTGACCCGGATGGCCGCCGGCGCGGTCGGGACGGTGGAGCTCAGCGAGATGGTCCCCGGCCCGGAGGACCTCTGGCTCCAGCGGGACGGCATGGGCTACACGACCGAGATCCGGTTCACCGCGGTCTGCGGGTCGAGGCGCCATGGCTGACGCCGGCGCCGCTCCCGTCGCCGGCCCCGCAACGCGCGGCCAGGCCCGGCTGCCCCGGTCGTTCTGGCTGCTGTTCGCGGCGATGCTCGCCAACCGCCTCGGCTCGTTCGTGGTGCCGTACCTCGCCCTATACCTCACCACCGACCACGGCTTCAGCGCATCCGCCGCGGGCGCCCTGCTGGCCGGGTACGGCGCCGGCGCGGTCATCGCCTCGCTACTGGGCGGCCGCCTGGCCGACGGCTGGGGCCGCCGGCGCACCATAGTCCTCAGCTACCTGGGCAGCGGCGGCGCCGCCGCCGTGCTGGCCCTGTTCCCGCACCCGCTGGTCATCGTCGGCGCCACCATCGGCATCGGGGTGTTCGGCGAGATGTTCCGGCCCGCCGCGCTCGCCGCCGTTGCCGACATCGTGCCCGCGGCGGACCGCACCCGCGCCTACGGGTTGCTCTACTGGGCCACCAACCTCGGCTGGGCGACCGCGATGGTGCTCGGCGGCGTGGTGGCCCAGCACGGCTTCACGGTCGCGTTCCTGGTCGACGCGGCGACCTCGCTGGCCGCCGCGGCCGTGGTGGGCCTCTGGTTCCGCGACGCCTGGCGGCGCCCGGCCGGCCTGGGCGCCGGGTCCGCCGGGTCCGGCATCGTGCCCCGCGACCCGACCCTGCTCGCGTTCGTCGCGCTCGCCTTCGTGTTCTTCTGGATCTACAGCCAGGCCCTGGTCACCCTGCCGCTCGCGCTGCACGGGGAGGGGCTGTCGTTCAGCCGGTACGGCCTGGTGATGGCGGTGAACGGCGTCACCGTGGTCCTGCTCCAGGGTGTGGTGACCCGGGCGGTCCAGAAGCTCCCGGCCCGGGTGGCGCTGGCCGCCGGCGCAACGCTGATGGGCGCCGGGTTCGGCCTGTACGCGTTCGTGTCGAACGTCTGGCAGGCCGGGCTCGCGGTTCTCGTGTGGACCGTAGGGGAGATCGTGTACAGCGTCGTCGCGCCGGCGACCGTGGCCGGCCTGGCTCCGGCCCACATGCGCGGGCGCTACCAGGGCCTCTTCTCCGCCTCGCTGACCGCCGCCACCGTGGTGGGGCCGCTCGGCGGCGGCCTGCTGCTCCAGCTGGGCGGCTCGGCCACGGTGTGGTTCGTGTGCGTGGGCGCCGGGCTGCTCACCGCAGCCGGCTACCTGGCGCTGCGCGTCGCGCCCCGCCCGGGCGCAGCCGCCGCGGACCCGCCCGCCGCGGTGGCCGGCGACCGGCGCGAGGCTCCCTGACCCTTCCGCACCCGGCACCGGGCGACCCACGGTTGCGACAACCCGGTTTCGGGCATAGGAGCGGCATGTCAGGCACGCAGATTGCCCTCGTCATTGTCATCATCGTCATCGTTGTGGCCGCCGCGGCGGGTGCCTGGGCACTGGCGCGCCGCCGGGCGCTGCGGCAACGGTTCGGCCCGGAGTACGAGCGCGTCGTGTCCGAACAGGACAGCGTGCGCGCCGCAGAGCGCGAGCTGCGCGAGCGCGAGCGCAAGCACGGAGAGCTGGAGCTGAACGAGCTGTCGCCGGAGTCCCGGCAGCAGTACGCCGAGTCGTGGGCGCAGGTCCAGGCCCAGTTCGTGGACGAGCCGACGCAGGCCGTCGGCGCCGCCCACCAGCTGGTGACCGATCTGGTCCGGGAGCGTGGCTACCCCACCGAGGACCACGACGAGCAGCTGGCCCACCTGTCCGTGGAGCACGCCCGCACGCTCGGCCACTACCGGGACGCGCACGAGATCTACCTGCGCAACGAGCGCGGCGAGGCGACCACCGAGCAGCTCCGCCAGGCGCTCGTGCACTACCGGGCGCTCTTCGCCGACCTGCTCGGCGAGGACCCGGTACCGCCGAACGGCTCGGTGACCGACCCCGCCACCCCGCACGCACCCACCCGACACGGAGAGGCAGCCTCATGAGCGTCGTCAACGATCCGCGCGACGAGCGCGAGTTCGCCTACCAGCCGGCCCAGCCGGTGCCGGGCGAGGAGCTGCCGGGGCCCGGCGAGACCAGCGATCCCGAGGACGCCGAACACCGGGCCGATCTCGCCGACCCCGATCTCGCTGACCGTGAGCTCGCTGACCGTGAGCTCGCTGACGGTGAGTTCACTGACCGTGAGCTCACTGACCGGGAGGACGCCGACCGGGAGGACGCCGACCGGCCGACCGACCTCGCCGAGGCGGCGGACCCGACCGGTGCCGGCGACGCGGCCGAGCGCCCGTACGTGGACGACCTGGACGCCGGTGAGCTGGACCGGTCCGACCTCGCCGACGCCGCGCGGCCGGCGTCCGGGCTCACCGAGCCGGAGGCCGCCGATCTCGACGTGACGCCGCACGACCGCGGGGACGGCCCCGCCGCCCTTGACCGCCCCGGTGACGACGCCGAGGAGGACCGTCGCGACGCCTTCCACGACGCGGCGGCTGCCGGGGCCGATGGCGAGCCGGCCGATGCCGACCGCGACCGGGACGCCTACCCCGTGGCCGCGTCCGCCGGGCCGTCCGAGGCAGGGCCGTCCCACGCCGTGGGGGTGGCCCCGGTCCCGGACACCGAGTACGCGGACGACCGCGACCTGGCCGGCGCCGTTCCGGAGGAGACGGCGGCTGGCGCCGGTGCCACACCAGTGCCCGACACCGACTGGGAACGGGACGTGGTGCCCGCCCCTGAGGCTGAGGCGGACCGGGAACCGGACGTGGTCCCTGCCCCCGAGGCCGAAGCCGACCGGGAGCCCGAGGCGCTACCCGCACCCGAGGCACCAGCAGCCGAAGCACCCACACCCGAGGCGCCGGCGGCCGAAGGCGCCGAGCTGATGCCCGGCGCGGTCACCGCCCCCTCATTGGGCGCGCTGTGGGACGACGACCGGATGCAGGACCTGCGCGACCGTTGGCGGGAGGTCCAGCTGCGGTTCGTCGACGACCCGCGCAGCGCGGCCGACCAGGCGCGGGCGCTGCTGGACGACACCGTCGAGGAGCTGACCGGGGCGCTGCGGTCGCACCGGGAGGAGCTGGCCAGCTGGGGCAGCGGCGCCGGGGACGACACGGAGCGGCTGCGCGTCGCCGTACGCCAGTACCGGGAGCTGCTGGACCGCCTGCTCGCCTGGTAGCCACGCCAGCCACCTTCCCGTACCGTCACGGGGACCCGCCGCCCGCCGGCGGGTCCCCGTGACGTGACCGGAGACCCGGTAGGAGGCCACCACAGTGGACGAGCTGCACGGCTTCGACCGGTTCGGCTTCACCCATGACGGGCTGACCCGCGACGTGCTCCGCGCCGGCACCGGACCCGGCGTGGTCGTCATGCCGGAGCTGCCGGGCCTGCACCCGCCGGTGCTCGCCTTCGCCCGGCGGGTGGTGGACATCGGGTGCACCGCATACCTCCCGTCGCTGTTCGGCACGCCGGGCCGCGCCAACAGCTTTCCGTACCTTCTCGCCACCGTGTCCCGAGTCTGCGTCGCCCGGGAGTTCACCGTGTTCGCCGCCGGGCGTACCAGCCCGGTCGTGTCATGGCTTCGGGCGCTGGCGGCGCGGGCCCACGCCGAGTGCGGCGGGCCGGGCGTCGGGGCGGTGGGGATGTGTTTCACCGGCGGCTTCGCGCTGGCGATGATGGTCGACGACCGGATGCGCGCGGCCGTGCTCAGCCAGCCCTCGCTACCGGTGCCGCTCGGTCGCCGCCGCAAGGCCGACATCGGGCTCTCCGGCGCCGACCGGGCCCGGGTCCGCGAGCGGGTGGCCGGCGAGCCCTGCGTGCTGGGCCTGCGGTTCACCGGGGACCCGGCAGTACCGGCCGGGCGCTTCGCCACCCTGCGGCGCGAGCTGGGCACCGGCTTCCTCGCCGTCGAGATCGACTCCTCACCCGCCAACGAGTACGGCATACCGCCGCGCGCCCACGCGGTCCTCACCGGGCACCCGGGCGAGCAGCCCGACCACCCCACCCGGCGGGCGCTGGAGCAGGTCCTCACCTTCCTTCGCGACCGGCTGCACGCCCCGCCGCGCTGAGCGGCTCGGCTCCACCACGCCAACGGTGGGCGGCAGCTGTGCCGCGACCGCCGGCGCCGGGGCATGGAGCCGGATCCGGGCGCGGTACCGGTAGGGCGCGCTGGACAGCGCCGTCGCCACGTAGGCAGCCGGGTCCGGCGGGTCGCGCGGGGTGAACCGGCGGCCGGTCGGCCGGACCTGCCCGATCCGGTCAGCGGCACGGTGGACGCCTCGATCGCCGATACGCGCCCGCGCAGCCGGACCGGCAGCACCTGCCCCAGCTTGGCGAGTGCGCGTACCGACGCCTCCTCGATGCCGGCGACGGTGCCACCGGCGGCGGTGCGCAGCCCGACCGCGACGGCGACCGCCTCGTCGTCGTCGAGCAGCAGGGGCGGCAGCGCCCCGCCGGCGCCCAACCGGTACCCGCCGCCCGCCCCTGGCGTGGCGCACACCGGGTAGCCCAGCCCGCGCAGCCGCTCCACATCCCGGCGGACCGTCCGCGGGGTGACCTCCAGCCGCTCCGCGAGCTCGCCACCGGACCACTCCCGGCGCGCCTGGAGCAGCGACAGCAGCCGGAGCAGCCGGGCGGATGTCCCCAGCACCCGCACGATTCTGCCAGCCTGCGGACCGGAGCTGTCCGCAATGCCGCCTACCGTGGGACGCATGACCATCGACTGGAACTCCGAGCTGGCCGACCAGCTCGACTGGCACTGGCGGCACCAGCTCCGGCCCCGCCTTTCCGGCCTGAGCGACGAGGAGTATTTCTGGGAGCCCGCACCGGGCGCCTGGAGCATCCGGCCCCGCGGCACCGGCACCGCGCCGGTCCAGGCCGGCTCGGGCGACTTCACGATCGAGTTCGAGATCCCGGAGCCACAGCCCGCGCCGGTGACCACCATCGCGTGGCGGCTCGGCCACATCATCGTCGGCGTGCTCGGCCAGCGGGTCGCCGCGCACTTCGGCGGCCCGCCCACCGACTACGAGACCTTCGCGTACGCGGGCACCGCGGCGCAGGCGCTGCGCCAGCTGGACGACGCGTACGACCGGTGGGTCGACGGGGTGCGCGGCCTCAAGGAGGAGGGGCTGGCGCGCCCCTGCGGGCCGGCCGAGGGGCCGTTCGCCGGCTACCCGATGGCCGCCCTCGTGCTGCACATCAACCGCGAGATGATCCACCACGGCGCCGAGGTGTCCCTGCTGCGCGACCTCTACCTCTGGCAACGGCCCGACCGCACGCCCTGACGGCGAGGTTCGCGCACCACGGGCTGGGTAACGGCCCCGAGGTAAGCCGGTCCCGGCCGCGCGCCGGGACCGGACCGGACCGGACGAGCTGGCCCGGTCGGGCTGAACGGGGTGACCGGACCGGGTCACGGCCCCCGCGTGCCGACCAGCGAGGCGAACACGATGACGTTGTCGGCGTACCCCTGCCCCGGCACGAAGCGGCCACCGCACGTGATCAGGCGCAGCACCGGGCGGCTGAAGTCCCCGTAGACCCGGTCCGAGGGCAGCCTCACCTTGGCGAACCGCTCGACCGAGCTCACCTCGAAGATGGCGACCGTACGGTCCCGCCGGGTCACCTCGACCGCCGCTCCCGGGCGCAGGGTCCGCAGGGCGTGGAAGACCGACGGCCCGGTACGGGTGTCCGCGTGGCCCACGATGATGGCCGGGCCGAACTGCCCCGGCGTCGGGCCGCGGTCAAACCACCCGACCTCGGTGTGCCGCTCCAGCGGCGGGGCGGCGATCGAGCCGTCCCCGGCAAGCCCGACCGCGATGACCGGCGCCCGCAGGTCGAGTGACGGGATCGCGATCCGGACCGGCCGGCTCGGCTCGAGCACGGGGAACTCCCGCGGCGGCGGCTTGCCCGGCCGGTCGAACAGGGCACCCCAGGACAGCCCGCCACCCATCTGGCCGAGCCCTGCCCCGGTGGCGAAGACACCGGCCAGCACCAGGCCGATCGCCGCCGGCCCGGTCCAGCGCCCCCGCGCCAGGGTGGCGGAGGGCCGCTCGTGACGGCCGTTAGGCACCGGCCCGGCGCCGGCGCGCCGCCACCATGGCGAGCACCAGCCCCGCCGCGACCGCGGCGAGCCCGCCGCCGACCAGCAGCCGCGCCCCGTCGCCCGGCGCCGTCCCGCCGAACCCGGTCGCCGGACCACGGGTCGGCCGGGTCGCGATGAGCACGTGCAGCGTGGTCGTGGCCGCCTGGCCACCGGTGCAGGTGAGCCGGACCGAGTAGTCGCCCGCGTTCCGGTCGGCCGGGATGGTGACCGTGGCGGTCAGCAGCCCGTACCGCGGCTCGACGGTGACCGGCGCGGCGAACGCAGTGGACTCCACCCGGGCCGACTTGGTGTTGTCGTCACAGCTCGCCCGGAGGTTCACCGCCTGGCCGGCCTCGACGGTGCTCGGGTTGACCTCGAGGAACACCTCGGCGGCCCAGGCCGGTGCGGGGGCGGCCAGGGCCATGCCGGCGGTGACGAGCAGCAGCGGCACGGCGGTCGCCGCCAGACGTCGGGTCATCGTCCCTCCCCTCGGGTGCCGGGACTGCCCCCCTGCCTACCCGCACTATCGCTTGGTGAAGATTCTCCCATCGCGCGGGCCTGCGCGCATCGCCCGGCCAGGCGCGGCGGCACCACCGGTCGCCCACCTGTCCGGCGGGCTCACTCCCCCGGGAACGGCGACGTACGCCGGTCCGCCAGGTCCCGCACCTGCTGGGGCAGCGCGTCCGCGTGCCGCAGGCGGGGCAGCAGCTCCGGCTCCCGGGTCAGCGCGCGGAAGGTGACCCCGATCGTGACGTCGTGGCCGGGCCGGTCGACGACGCTGACCGGGTCGCCCGCCCGGATCTCACCGGGTACGACCACCCGCAGGTACGCCCCTGGCGTCGCCCGCTGCGTGAACCGCTTGATCCAGCCCTGCTCCGCCATCCAGTGCGCGAACGTGCCGCAGGGGATGCGCGGGATCGCCACCTCCAGCACCACGTGCTCCCCGATGCGCCACCGTTCCCCGATGAGCGCGCCGGTCACGTCGACCCCCGCCGTGGTCAGGTTCTCCCCGAACACCCCGCCGGGCAGCGTACGGCCCAGCTCGGCCTGCCACGCGTCAAGGTCCTCCCGGGCGTACGCGTACACCGCCTGGTCGTCGCCGCCGTGGTGCGCGGTGTCGAACAACCGGTCGCCGGCCAGCCCGCTGCCCAGCCCGGTGCGCTTGGGGCCGGGCGCGCGCACCTGCACCGGCCCCTCGGCCGGCTGCTTGTCGATGCCGGTGACGCCGACCGTCTTGGCCGGGTTGGGCCGGGGCACGGCGAGGTTGACGGATATCAACGTTCCCACGCCCGGAGCCTATGCCGCTGCGGCACCGGCGTACCAGCGCATTCGCCCGGCCTCACGCGTCGCGCGGCGCCGGCCGGCGGTAGCGCGCCCGGGCGCGCTCGGCCAGGCCGGTGGTCGCCGTCGAGTTGGCCCACGTGCCGAGGATGACGGCGGCGCCGGGCACGACCTTCGCAAAGGCCCGGTGCAGCGCGCGCACGCCGGCCATCTGCGCCAGCCTCACGCCGAGCCGCAGCAGCACCCGGCCGAGCGGCGCGTCCGCCCGGGCCAGCAGCGCGCCGATGCGCTGGCGGCCGGCGGCCACACCGAGCGCCAGGCGTGCCGTCTCCGCGGCCTTGTGCACGTGCTGGAGCACCAGCAGCTCGGTGGCCCGGTCCGGATGGGTCGGGTCGTACCCGTACGCGGCGGCGACGTGCAGCACCATCCTGGCCTGGGTCCAGGCCAGCACGCCCACGTCAACAATGGCGCCGGGCAGCCCGACCGCCCCGGACGCCGCCCCGGAGATGCGCGCCCGGGTGACGAACTTCCTGACGGCCATGTCGGCGAGGGCGTCCGGGCCGGCCCACGGGTGCTGGGCGCGGGTGCGCGCGGCCCAGTCCCTGGCCTCCGGACCGAGCCGCCGCACCGCCTCCAGCGCCAGGTGCTCGGGGGCGTACTGCGGGTCGGCCCTCATCCGGTCCCACAGGCCGCCGGGAAGGTCGGCGAAGGCGGCCGGGCTGACCGGAGCAGGGCTGAGCGGGGCCGGGCTGAGTGGAGCAGGGCTGACCGGAGCAGGGCTGCGCGGGGCCCCGCCCAGCGGGGCCGGGCCGGGGGTGGCGGGCGGGACGGCTGGGCCTCGGCCGGCCGGCTGCGGGTCCGAGCCGGTGGGCGGGGACGGTTGGGTCACGGCTCGCTCCCGGGGAAGGTGCCTTGCGGTGGCGCCATTGTCCTACCCGGACGCCACTGTTGGCACACCACCCCACGCCGCACGCAGCGTACAGTTACCGCATCGTCACCCTCGGCCCGCTGAGGAGTGTCTATGCCCCGCCGATCGTTCATCGCCGCGCTGGCCGTCCTCGCGCTGCTCGCCACCGCCTGCGAGCCACGAGGCCAGGTGGGCCGGCGGCCCACCCCGCAGCCGTCCGGAAGCTACCCCTCGTCAATGGCCGCGCTCGGCGACTCGGTGACCGCCGGCTTCGGCGCCTGCCTCGCGCTGGTCTCCTGCGAACGCAACTCGTGGGCCACCGGCGACGGGCTGCGGGTGGACAGCCACTACCGGATGATCGCCGACGCGAACCGGGCCATGCGCGGGCACGCGTACAACTTCGCCGTGCCCCGCGCCCGGGCCGCGGACCTGGGCGGGCAGGTGGAGGGGGCGGTACGCGCAAAGGTCGAGTACGTGACCCTGCTGGTCGGCGCGAACGACGCGTGCCGGCCGGCCGCGGCCGACATGACCAGTCCCGCCGCCTTCCGCTCCAGTGTGGACGCTGCCCTGGCCTCGCTGAAGAAGGGCCTGCCCAAGGCCCGGGTGCTCGTCGTCAGCGTGCCCGACCTGTACCGGCTGTGGCAGATCGGCCACACCAACACGCGCGCGGTCCGCTCCTGGTCGTACGGCGTCTGCCCGTCCCTGCTCGCCGCGCCCACGTCGCAGGCCGCCACCGACGTGAGCCGGCGGCAGGCGGTACGCGACCGGGTCGCCGCCTACAACCGGGAGCTGGCCGGCGCCTGCCGTGCGTACGGATCCCGCTGCCGGTACGACGGCGGGGCCGCGCACAAGGTGGCGTTCACCATCGAGATGCTCAACCCGCTCGACTACTTTCACCCGGACGCCGACGGGCAGAACACGCTCGCCTCGGTCACCTACCCCGGCCGCTTCACCTGGTGAGCCCGCCGGCTCATCCGGTGAGCCGGCCGGTTCACCGGGTGAGCTCGGCCGGGCCGCGGTCGTTGCGGTAGCCGGGCAGCCAGGTGCGCAGGTAGGCCGCTGCCGCGGCGTCGTCGGTGGCCGGGCCGCGGTAGCCGATGTGCCCGTCCGGGCGCAGCAGGTAGCGCACCTCCCGCCGCGGTCCCAGGCCCAGGCGGCTGGAGACCTGCCCGTCCGGGTCCTGCAGGCTGACCTGCCGCGCCGGGGCCGGCCAGAGGCGCCGCACGCGCAGCTGGCCAGGGCTGGCGACCAGCTCGTGCCAGCCCGGTGCGGCCAGCGCCGCGTGCAGCGTGCTGGGCGCACCGTCCTCGACCACCGGGCCGTCGGGGAGCCGGTCGCCGGCCCTCGGCCCGTCCCGCCCCGCTCCGGCGGCGTCGACCGACAAGGGGCTGTCCCGGTAGCTGATGCCGAGCTCGGAGACGACCCGGAACGCGGTGGCCCGCACCGGCCTGGCCGACAGCAGCACCGGCAGCACCCGCGGCACCAGGGTGGCCCGGACCAGCCGTACCACCGGGTTGGTCGAGGTCGCCGCGTCGAACGCCCGGTCGGTGAAGCGCAGCACCTCCCGCCCCACCGGCTCCCGCTCCACCTCGTAGCTGTCCAGGATGTCCGGCGCGGCCACGCCCGCGCACACCATCGCCAGCTTCCAGCCCAGGTTCACCGAGTCCTGGATCCCCACGTTCATGCCCTGCCCACCGGCTGGGCTGTGGATGTGCGCCGCGTCCCCGGCCAGGAACACCCGTCCCACCCGGTAGCGCTCGGCCCGCCGGCAGTGCAGCCGGAACGTGCTCAGCCACACCGGGTCGTGCAGCCGGACCGGCCTGGTCGCGTGCGAGTCCACGATCGCCTGCGCCTCGGCCAGCGTCAGCGACCCGTCGGACACGCCGCGCGCCGGCCCGTCCCCGGCCGCGCCCGGCCCGGTCCTGGCCTCCGGGCGCATCGACAGCATCCGCCACGTCGCTGGCGTGCCCAGCGGGAAGAAGAAGAGGATGCCGCGCAGCGTCATGAACATGTGCACCGCGCCCGGCTCCAGCCCATCGGCCTCCACATCGGCCAGCACGAACGCCTGCGGGTACGCCCGCCCCACGAACTGGACCCCGGCGCCGGACCGCACGGCGCTGTGCGCCCCGTCGCAGCCGACCACGAACCGGGCCGAGACCTCCTCCACCCGCCCGCCGGCGTGGCGCAGCCGGCACGCCACCGCACCGTCGCCAGCGCCGCCCTCACCCGCGGCCCCCGTGCCCGCGTCGAAGCCCACCAGCTCGGTACCGCGCTCGACCCGGACCCCGCCGGCCGCCAGCCGCTCGGTGAGGATCCGCTCGGTCTCCGCCTGCGACAGGAAGAGCAGGAACGGGTACGCCGAGTCGCCCACCCCGATGTCGAACAGCGGCGCCGACCGGACCCGGTCCCGGCGGCCGTGGATGTCCAGCCGCACCGCCCGGTTGCCGTGCTCCAGCATCTCCTCTGCCACCCCGGAGCCGGCGAGCACCTCCAGCGACCGGGGTTGCAGCACGACCGCCCGGGACTGGTTCACCCGGTCCGGCAGCCGGTCCACCACCCGCACCCGGGCGCCGAACCGGTGCAGCTGCAACCCCAACGTCAGGCCGGTCGGACCCGCGCCGACCACCAGCACATCCAGCACCGACCCGTCCACTGCTGCCCCCCGCGACTCTCCGCGCCACCCACCGGGCAACAGTCTGCCAGGCTCGCGGTCTAGGTGTTGGTCACATCGGCAGCCGCCGTCTTCGGCGCCCGGGGCTCGTCCTCGTACTCGCCGTCCGGGTCGTGGTCGGCCCGGCGCAGCATCTCGTCGGCGTTCGCGGCGACCCGCGACATCGAGATCCGCAGCAGCGGCGGCGCCATGATCGAGGTGACGATGGCGATGAGCGCGATGATCGTGAACGAGGTGACGTCCAAGACGCCCAGCCGCAGGCCCACCATGGCCACGACGATCTCCACCACGCCCCGGCAGTTCATGCCGGCGCCCAGCGCGAGCCCTTCCCAGTGGCTGAGCCGGCTCATCCGGGCGCCGATGTAGGCGCCGGTGAACTTGCCGACGATCGCGATGAGGAGCACGACCGTGGCGGCCAGCAGGACCTCGGGGTCGCCCAGCACAGTCAGGTCCATCCGCAGCCCGGCCGTGGCGAGGAAGATCGGGGCCAGCACGGTCAGCACGACCGTACGCAGCGGCACGAGCCGCTGGTTGTCCGCGGCTCCCGGGGCGCCGACGAGGATGCCGGCGACGAACGCGCCGAAGACGGCCTCCATGCCCAGGGACTGGGTGATCGCTGCACCGGTCAGGACGATGACGACGGCGGCGGTGATGGTCGGGCCGGTCTCGGCGGAGCGGGCGGCCAGCCGCATCACGGCCCGCACCAGCGGCCGGCCGATGAGGACCGCGGCCACGACGAACCCGATGAGGTAGAGCACCGACAGCGTGATCTTGGTGGCGACCAGGCCGACGGTGGCCATGGCGGCGACGACCGACAGCAGGAACCAGCCGACCGCGTCGTCGACCATGCCGGCGATGAGGGTCAGCTGGCCGACGTCGCGGTGCAGCAGCCGCATGTCGGCGAGGGTCTTGGCGATGACCGGGATGGCGGTCACACACATCGCCACCCCGAGGAACACGGCGAAGATCGGGCGCTCGGTGGTGTCCGGCAGCAGTGAGGCCGGGACCACGTACCCCAGGCCGACGCCCAGGGCGAGGGGGATCAACAAGCCGGTCAGGCTGATCCGGGCGGCGGTTGAGCCGCGCCGACGTAGCAGCCGCGGGTCCAGGTGCGCGCCGGCCACGCCGACCAGGAGCAGCACGCCGACCTGCCCGACCGCGTCCAGCAGGTGCTGCTGGTCCGGGCGGCCGGGGAAAAGCCACTGGTGCATGGCGGGCGCGAGGGCCCCGAGCAGCGAGGGCCCGAGCACCACGCCGGCGAGCAGCTCGCCGACGATCGGTGGCAGCCGGAGCTTGACGGCCAGTCTCCCCAGGATGAGTGCGAGCAGAAGAAGCGCCCCGAGCTGGACAAGGAAGATCAGCAGCTGGTCGGCAGTGAGCGGGGAAACCGGTTTCATGCCGTCGAGCCCCTTTCCGTTGGCACCACAAATATGTCAGACCAGGGTGGACCTGGTCGGTCGAGAACTGGCCGCACCGGCGTACCCGCGGGACGCTGCACTGCCGGGGCGCGGGCCGCTCGTCACGGCCGTCCCCCGGCACCGGCTTCGGCGACGGTCAGCCGCCCGGCGGCGGCGACGTCAGCGCAGCCGGTGAGCACCATCGCGTCGTCCAGCTCAGTCCGCAGCAGTGCCAGGACCCGTGCTGCTCCCTCCTCTCCCCCGACGGCGAGCCCCCACAACGCGGGCCGGCCGACAAGAACGGCCGACGCCCCGCCGGCCAGTGCCCGCAGCACGTCTGCGCCACTGCGCACGCCGCTGTCGAGCAGCACCTCGCACCGTCGCCCTACCGCAGCCCGGATCGCGGGCAGCGCGCTGATGCTGGCGACTGCGCCGTCGAGCTGGCGGCCGCCGTGGTTGGACACCACCACGGCGTCGACCCCGACCTCCACGGCGCGCAGCGCGTCGTCCGGGTGCAGGATGCCCTTGACCACGAGCGGCAGCCTGGTACGGCGGCGCAGCCAGTCAACGTCCAACCAGGACAGTGCCGGGTCGAACGCGAGCGCGGTGTGCACCATCAGCGACGACTCGTTCGGCAGCCGCTCGCTGGCCGCCGCCACCGCCTGCGGCGGCAGGTTGGCCGCGACCACGCCGTCGGGCAGCACGAAGCCCGAGCGCATGTCCCGCAGCCGCCGGCCCATCCGGGGCACGTCGGCGGTGAGCACGATGGCTCGGCATCCGGCCTGCTCCGCCCGCTCCACCAGGTCGCTGACCACCCGCCGGTCGTGCAGCCAGTAGAGCTGGAGCCAGGCCTGCACGCCCGTGGCCGTGATCTCCTCGATCGAGTAGCTGCTCAGCATGCTGGCGACGAGGACCACGCCGGCGTCCCGGGCCGCCCGGGCGACGGCCAGCTCCCCCTCCGGGTGCAGCAACCGCTGGTAGGCCATTGGCGCCACGCCGACCGGCATCGCCAGGGGCGTGCCCAGCACCTCGGTCGACAGGTCGCAGCCGGTCACGCCACCGAGCACCCGGGGCACGAACCGGATCCGGTCGAACGCGTCCCGGTTGGCCCGTACGGTCAGCTCGGCGCCGCTGCCACCCGCCACGTAGTCCCGGGCCGCGCCGGGCAGCACCGCGCGCGCGGCCGCCTCGACGTCGTCCAGGGTGAGCAGCGCCGCCTGGCCCTGCTCCGCCGGTGCCAGAGCGGTGGGGCCGGCCAGCGCCGAGGCAGCGGAGATCGTGCTGGTGGTGCCTGGTCTCGCAACCACGCTCACCGGCCCGCCCTCTCACTCGCCGCCGGACGGGCCCTGGGCGGACCCGGCTGGTCCCCGGTCACGGCCACGGGCCGCTCACACAGGTCGTCCCTTCCGCCGTCACAGCACGTCCTGCGGCTTGATCCGCTCCGCCTCCACCGCCTCATAGAGCGCCTTGATGTTGCCGCTGCCGAAGGTGCGGGCGCCCAGCCGCTCGATGAGCTCGAAGAAGAAGGTCCGGCGGGGGTGCGCCGAACGGGCGAAGATCTGGAACAGCTGCCCATCGTGGTCCTCGTCGACCAGGATGTTGCGCGCCCTGAGCTCGTCCGTGCTGTAGCGGACCAGCTCCATGCGCTGGGCGAGCAGCCGGTAGTAGGCCGCGGGCGTGGTGAGGAACTCCACGCCGCGCGCCTGGGCCGCGGACACCGCGGCGACGATGCCGCCGGTGGAGAAGGCCACGTGCTGCACGCCGGGGCCCGCGTGGTTCTTCAGGAACTCGTCGATCTGACCGGCCTCGGCGGACGGGTCAGGCTGGATGAGCGTAAAGGTGACCTGCTGGGACGCGCTCTGCACGACCTTCGACAGCATTGCCTGGGCGCCCACCACGATGCGCTCCTCGAAGATCACCGAGAAGTCGAGCGCGGACTCGTAGAACTCGACCGTCGGGTCGAGCGCGCCGGCCTCCAGGCACACCGCGAAGTGGTCCACGGTCTTCAGGTCGGGCACCGGGAGGGAGCTGTCCAGGCCCGGCTGCGCGGAGCCCGGCGGCACGGGTGTGGCCCCGGGCAGGACCACGCCGCGGTCGGCGCTGCCCCGCGGCCACTCGACGAAGGTGTGGGTCACGTCGCCGAAGCCCGCGATGGTCGCGCTGACCGCGCCGTCGGGCCCGGTCACCGGCTCGGTGACCGGGCTGGCGCCGCGCGCCACCGCGGCGTCGAAGGCCGCACGGGCGTCGGGCGTACGCATGGCGATGTTCGCCACGCCGGCGCCGTGGCGCTGCACGAACAGCGCAGCCGGGTGCTGCTCGTCGGTGGCCTCGGTGACCACCAGCCCGATCTCGCCCCGCCGGAGCGTCATCGAGTAGTGGTCGTCGGTGCCGCGGCGGTCCCCGCGGGCTCCCACGACCTCGAGGCCGTAGCGCCTGGCCAGGTCGGTCGCGGTGGCCGCGGCATCGGTGACGTAGAGCTCGACGTACTCCACCTGCAGGTCGCGCAGGGATCTGGTGGAGTCGGGCACGGTGGTCCTCCTCGGACGAGGGTTACTGGGGTTTCCTCGTGACAGGTCAGAAGTTTGGCGCGGCCGACGGCGCCGACAGCTCACCGAGGTACGGATGCCACAGGTGCTCGGGGTCGTTCTCCACGACCTTGATGACCTCCCTCATCTCGATGAGGGCCTTCGGCTCATCCTCGTCGTACATGTTGCCCTGCAACATCTTCAGCACGTCGAGCCGGTACCGGGGGTCCTGCACGAACGCGGTGAAGAGGATGTTGAGGCGGTAGTAGACCGAGATGAAGTTGTACCAGTTGCGCACGCCCCGGCGGATCAGGCCCTCGTACGTGGTGAACCGCTCCTTGCGGAAGTCTCCGACCTCCGCCGCGGCGATGATGTCCCGGCAGGCCAGGCGCGCGCTGTTGAGGGCGATGCTGACCCCGGTCGAGAAGATCGGGTCGACGAAGCGGGCGGCGTCGCCCACCATCAGGAAGCTGTCCCCGCAGATCTGCTTCATGGCGTAGCTGTAGTCGCCCTCAGCCTTGAACGGGCGCAGCTGCTTGCCGTTCTTCAGCGCGTCGAACAGCTCCGGGCGGCTGGCGACGCAGTCCCAGAAGAACTTGCCGATATCGTCCTTTGACTCGGCGAACCGCTTCTTCTGCGTCACCACGCCGATCGACGTGATGGTGTCGGTGATCGGGATCTGCCAGACCCAGGTGTCGGTGAGCGGCAGGAAGTGGATGAAGATGAAGTCTGACTTGCCCTTGTCGACGGAGAGCGCCTTGCGGTCGAACTCGTCGAACCAGGTGTGAATCGCGTACTGGTTGAAGACCGGGTCGGGCACCTTCACCCGCAGCTGGTTGCCGAGCATGGTCCGCCGCCCGCTGGCGTCCACCACCATCCGTACCGGCACTTCCACCTGACGCTGGCCCAGCCGGCAGCGCAGCACCGGCATCTCACCGGAGAAGTCGACCTGGTTGACGCGCACGCCCTGGAAGACCTTTGCGCCCAGCCCCTCCGCGTGCTTGAGCAGCAGCAGGTCAAACTTGCCGCGGTCCACGTGGAACGTGTAGTCGCGGTCGACACCGGCCTGGTCCCGCTCGTTGAACATGATCTCGGCCAGGCGGAAGTCGTGGTCCAGGTTGGTGAAACCGAGGTGGCTGATCGGCCGGACCTCGGCCGAGGTCCAGGCCGCACCGTACTTCTTGGGGAAGCCGGCCGCCTCCACCGCGTCCATCGCGCCGATCTCCAGCAGTACCGGCGTGGTCGCTGGCACCAGCGACTCACCGACGTGCTCGCGCGGGAAGTTGTCGCCTTCGAAGACGGCCACCGACAGGCCAGCCTTGGCGAGATAGGATGCCGCGGTGGACCCGGCCGGTCCGCCGCCGATGATGCCGATGTCGAAGTCTGCTTGCACGTCGGCCTCCCTGGTCGGGGTGGGTAGCTCAGGGGCGAGGCAGCGAGAGAACGAGGTCGGTAACGCTGTTGAGGTCCCGGAAGTGCCGGCCGGTGATGTGCGTCGCCGGCACGACGACGTCCAGCTCCTCGCGCAGGAAGGTGAGCAGTCGAGCGGTGTTCATCGAGGTCAGGACGCCCCACTCCAGCAGTGGGGTGTCGGGCGACAGATCGGACCCCTGGGCCGGCTCGGCCTCCCCGAGCAGCTCACGGCGGACGTAGTCGGTGATCTGGCGGAGCACCTCTTCGCGATGGGCGAGTGACGAGGACACGTGTGGGTTCCCCCTTCGGTGACATCCTTAGCCGATGAGTTTTAGGCTCGGCGGGGGAACCGTCAAGGTGCCGGGGGAGAATCGGCGCTGATTACAGCGCGCCGGTGAGATATGTCTGGAATGTTCGGCCAGCGGCCGACGCCAGGTCCGCCGGGGAGAGCGACGCCACCGGGCGCACCTTGAGCACGTACCGGGTGGTGGCCAGACCGATCAGGGAGGCGCCGGTCACCGAGGCCCGCAACCGCGGGTTCTCCCGGCCGAGCGCCTCGGTGAGCGGGTAGAGCACGCCGTCGCCGAGGAACCGGCGCACCGCCTCGGCGGCGCCGCCGACCGCGGTGACCGAGCGCAGCACGGCGGTGAGGCGCGCCTGGGTGGTGGGGGTGTCCCAGAACGTGAAGAACAGCTGCACGGTGCGCTCGCCCACCCTGCCCCGCGGCCCGTCCAGCACCCTCGCGACCAGGTCCGGCGGGTTCAGCGCGTCGCGGATCGCCGCCTCGAAGAGGCCTTCCTTGGTCAGGAAGAAGTGATGGATGAGGGCCGTGTCGACCCTCGCCTCCTGGGCGATGGTGCGCATGGTGGTGCCTTCGTACCCCCGCCGGGCGAACTGGCGGCGGGCGATATCGAGGATTACCCGGTTGCTGACGGTCGGGCCGACCCGACGCCCGGTCCGCTTCCGCGCGGCCCCGGCGGACTCCGGAGCGTTCACCCGTCCACCTTTCCTGGGCCCGTTGCCGGCCGTTTCAGCGATAGTCCGATGGTACGTGGACTCGCGGGGTCATACGCCGCAAGATAGCGGCGGTAGCATGTCGCAATGCGCAGGTCGTGGGCCGCAGTAGGGACGCTGATCTTCTTCCTCGTGGTGCCGAGCACCGTCGCCGGCCTCATTCCCTGGTGGATTTCGGGCTGGGAGATCCGCGACCCGTACCCGTTCTGGTCGCCGCTGCGCGGTCTCGGCGTGGCCCTGCTGGTGGTCGCCGTGCCGGTGCTGGTCCACTCGTTCGTCCGGTTCGTCGTGGAGGGGATGGGCACCCCGGCGCCGATCGCGCCGACCGAGCACCTCGTCGTCGGCGGCCTCTACCGGTACGTGCGCAACCCGATGTATATCGCAGTCGTCGCCGCGGTCGTCGGCCAGGCGCTGATCCAGGGACAGGCCTCCCTGCTGTGGTATTCGCTCACGATCGCGCTGCTGCAGGCGGGCTTCGTGCACCTTGTCGAGGAGCCGGAGCTGCGGCAGCGGTTCGGCGCCCAGTACGACGCCTACCGTGCGGCCGTGCCGGCCTGGTGGCCCCGGCTGCGTCCCTGGCACGGGTCTGACCCGCAGGGGTCCGACACGCAGGCGCCGGTCGACCGGCACTAGCCGCCCGGACGCCGCCAACCACCCAGCGCCAGCCGCCCAGACCCGCGAGGCTCAGGCGTGCCGGGCCGCCCAGGGGCCGGTCAGCACCACGCACTCCGCCATCTCCACGGTCCTGCTCGCCACCTCCGCCCACGTCACGCTGGCCCGGGCGGTGGCGGTGAGCAGAGGCGGGTAGCCCCACACGTCGGCGGTCAGCTCCCCGCGCATCCCGTCGTCGTCGCCCGCCTTGCCCCACACGGTCAGCCGGTAGTGGACCTCGGCGTCCGGCACGATGACCGAGGTGAGCCACACGCCGGGTGGGGCGCTGCTGGTCGTGCCCTTCAGCACCACCTCCACGAAGTCCCGCCCGGTGCTGAAGGCCGGTCCCCCGTCGAGGTCCCCGCCACGGTAGGTGAACTCGTGGCCGTTCGACCCGCCCTGCAGGGCGACGTCCACCGCTATGTCGCCGTAGCCCAGGTAGCTGAGCTGGAAGGTGAGCAGGTGGTTGCGGTGCAGCTCATCGACTGCGGTCAGGCTGGAGCTGAGCAGAAGACCGTCGGGCTCGTAGAACAGAGCCCGCGCACCAGCGCATTTCAGGCGAACGGTGGGCATGTCGGCGGCGGTTCCTTCCCGCTGCAAGTCCATCAAGGACCACGAGATCAGGTCGACTCTCGGCGGAACTGTAGCGGGTGGTGGCGGCCGTGTCCCTCCCAACCGGCCAGGTTGCGCCTCCCGCGGGCGCCCGAGTCAGGTGGGAGGGCGCCCGCGGGAGGGGCGGTGCGTCGCTTACGACGCCACGGCGCCGGCTCGCTCGGCCGGCCTGGCCTCCTTGGTCGGATGGGCTGGCGCGCTCTCCATGTGGCGAGGAATCGCCAAAGTGACCAACGCGCCGACTGCGAGTGCTATGGCACCGACCGTGAACGAGGCGACCATGCCGTCGGTGAAGGTCTGGCCCGACTCGAAGCCGCCGTAGGCGCCCAGGATCGCACCGGCGACCGAGACGCCGAGCACGGTGCCGAGCTGGCGGATGGCGTTTGACGTGCCCGAGGCGACACCCTGCAGCGCCTGCGGGACGAACCCGATGGCCAGGCCCGCGATCGGCGCCAGGAAGATGCCCAGGCCCAGGCCGGTCAGGATGAACGGCAGGACGAGGTTGCCGTACGCCAGGTCCGGCTCTGCGATCAGCGCGAGCCAGCCGATGCCGATCGCCTGGAGCACGAGCCCCAGCAGCACCAGCGGCTTCCCGCCGATCTTGTCCATGAGCCGCCCGGAGATGGGCGCCGCGATCATCGGCACCGCGGTCCAGGGCAGCGTGCGCACCCCGGCCTCCAGCGGCGAGTAGCCGAGGACGGTCTGCAGGTACTGGGTGGTGAGGAAGATCGCGCCGAAGACGCCGAACGGCATGAGGATCGTGGCGATCATCGTCAGGCTGAAGCCCCGGTGACGGAACATGCTGAGCGGGACCATCGGGGCCTTCGCCCGCGCCTCCCACAGCAGGAACAGCAGCACCAGGGCGCCGCCGACGATCAGGCCGGTGAGCACCGGGCCGCTCGTCCAGCCGTCGCCGTTGCCCCGCACCAGCGCGAAGACGATGCCGAACAGGCCCGCGGTGACCAGCACGGTCCCGACCGGGTCGAGCCGGCCCGCCCCGCCCCGGCTCTCCCTGACCAGCGCCATCACGGGCAGGAGCAGTAGGCCGATCGGCACGTTCACCCAGAAGATCCACTGCCAGGACCAGTACTCCGTGATCGAGCCGCCGATGACCGGGCCGAGGGCGATGCCCAGGCCGACCATCGCGCCCCACAGTCCCAGCGCGTGACCGCGCTGCTCCGGCTTGACGACGCTGACCAGCAGGGTCAGGGTGAGCGGCAGGATCGCCGCGGCACCCAGGCCCTGCACCGCCCGCGCCGCGATGAGTGTCTCGATGTTGGTGGAGAGCGCAGCAGCTGCCGACGCGCCGATGAACACCACCATCGCCAGCGCGAAGACCAGGCGCCGGCCGTAGCGGTCACCGAGCGCCGCACCGCTGAGCAGGAACACCGCGAACGTCAACGTGTACGCGTTGACCGTCCACTCCAGACCTTCCAGGTCGGCGTTGAGGCGCTGCTGGATGACCGGCAACGCGGTGGTGACCACAAGCGTGTCGATCGCGACCATGAAGACCGCCACCAGCGCGGCCAGGAAGGTCCACCCAGTGCCTCGGGTGCTTGTTTCTTTGTCCATCTCGCTCCTATTTCCTAGATGGTCGGTTCCTGAGTGGCCGGTCGACGTCCGTGGCCACCGTTGGCGACCCGGAAGACCCGCACGTACTTGCCGCGCCAGTAGGCGAGGGGGAAGCGGTCCACCGCGACCTGGCCGCCGACGATCCGGCCGATCACGACCACGTGGTCACCCGCGTCAAACATGTCGTGCACCGTGCACTCCGCGTACGCCAGCGTGGGTCCCAGCACCGGCATGCCGACCGTCTCGCCGGGCCGCCAGCCGACCTTGCCGAACTTGTCCGGGGTCTGGCTGGCGAACAGGTCGGAGAGCTCGCGCCCGTCGGCGTCGAGGAAGTTGACCGCGAACAGGCCCCGCGTCTTGATCGCGTTAAGGGTCGAGCTGGGCGGCTTGACGCAGGACAGCAGCAGCGGCGGGTCCGCCGACACGCTGCACACGGCGGAACACGTCATGCCCCGGGGGGTCCCGTCATCACCCAGGCCGGTGACCACACTGACCCCACTGGCGAACGAGCCCATGATGGTACGGAACGCGTCGAAGTCGACGCTGGCCAGCTCAGCTCCGTTCACTGTTCACCTCCTCGATCCCCGCCACCAGCGCGGCCCGGTCGGTCTTTCCGTTCAGGGTCAGCGGGAGCTTCTCCACCACCCGCAAGACATCGACGATCATATAAGTAGGCAGCCGCTGGGCACACCACCTCTTGATCTCGAGCAGCCCGGGGCCGTCCCCACCCGCGGGCACGACGACCGCGTACAGCCGCGCCTCCAGGCCGGTGCCGACGACCACGACCGCGACGTCGGCCACCCGCGGGTGCCCCGCGATGACCGCCTCGACCTCGGCCGGCTCCACCCGGTGCCCGCGCAGCTTCACCATGTTGTCCAGCCGGCCGAGATACTCGATGTCGCCGTTCGCGTCCAGCCGGCCCAGGTCGCCCGTCCGGTACGGGCCAGCCTGCGGCGGGTGCCCGCTGTAGCCGAGCATGACCGTGGGGCCCGAGACGACGATCTCCCCCTCGGCCCCGGAGCCCGGCCCGGCCTGGTCGCCCGCGGCCTGGTACGCCGGGTCGAGGAGCACCGTGTCACCGCAGGCCGCCCGCCCGATCGGCAGTGGCCTGGTGCGACCCGTGTCGGCGTCGCTCACCTCGTACCACGTGCAGACGTTGGTCTCAGTCGGGCCGTACCAGTTCATCAGGCGCACGCCCGGCCAGGCCTCGCGCAGCTGGTGCACGTACGGGATGGGCATCGGCTCGCCGGCGAACACGCAGGCCCGCAGGCCGGGCGGTGGGCCGCCGTCGAGCAGGCCGCCGTCGCGGATCATCAGGACGAGAGCGGAGGGCACCGAATACCACACCGTGATGCCGGTGTCCCGGATGAACCGCACCAGCTGCTGCGGGGCGTAGGAGAGCTGCTCGGGCACCAGGTGCACCGAGCCGCCGGCGCGGAAGGCGGCGTAGATGTCGAAGACGGACAGGTCAAAGTTGAACGGCGCGTGGTTGGCGAGCCGGTCCGCCGCGGCGACGGCGAGGAGGTCCGCCGCCCACTCGACGAACGCGGCACCGTTGCGGTGGCTCAGGCACACGCCCTTGGGCGTCCCGGTGGACCCGGACGTGTAGAGCAGGTACGCCGGGTCGTCCGGCCCGGCGTCGACGGCCGGACCCGGTGCGGCCGGCCCGGCCGCGCCCAGCTCCGCCAGCTCCGTGAAGGTCAGCGCCACCGGCTGGCCGGCCTGCCCGGCCGGGCTGCTGCGCTCGCCCTGGGCCTGGTCGGTCACGATGACGCGGGCCCCGGCGTCGGCGGCGATCCGGGACATCCGCGCCGCCGGGTTTGTCGGGGCGACCGGCACGTACGCCGCACCGACCCGCAGCGCGGCCTGCATCAGCGCCACCCCGGACACGCTCTTGGCGGCCCAGAGCACGACCCGGTCGCCCGCCGCCACGCCGACGGCGCGTAGGCCGGCCGCCTGCTGCTGCGCCAGCGCATCCAGCTCGGCGTAGGTGGCACTGCCGTCGAGGCTGCCCACCGCGGTCGCGTCCGGGGTCCTGGTCGCCCACTCGCGCACGTAGTCGTGAAGTCTCACAGGCCCAGCTCCCGCGCGACCAGGATGCGCTGGATGTCAGACGTGCCGGAGAAGATCGTGCTCGGCACGGCGTCCCGGAGGAACGCCTCGATCCCGTGGTCACGCAGGTATCCGTTCCCGCCGAAGAGCGCGACCGCGTCCAGGGCGCTCGCCACCGCCCCCTCGGAGACCGCGAGCTTGGACAGGGCGATGCTCAGCTCGGACTCCCGGCCCTGGTCCATCTCCCAGCAGGCCCGGTAGAGCAGCAGCCGGGCGCTGTCCACGCGCAGCTTCATCGCCACGATCCGGTTGGCCACCGACTGGAAGTCACCGATCCGGCGACCGAACTGGCGGCGCGAGCGCGCATGCTCGACGCACCGGTCGAGCAGCCGGTCCATCAGCCCCACGTAGCCGGCGAAGAGGCAGGCCCGCTCCCACCGCATCGAGTGCTGGAAGACGGCACCGCCCTGACCGGGCTGCCCGAGCACCCGCTCGGCCGGGACGAGGCAGTCGTCGAACCGGACCGCGCCCGCCGGCGCCGACCACAGGCCCATCTTCGCCAGCGGCTCGCCCACGCTGACCCCGGGCGTGTCGCGGTCGACCACGAACGCGGTCACCCCGAGATGGCCGGCGCGGGGGTCGGTCGTCGCGTAAGTGACGAACACGTCGGCGGCGGGACCGTTGGTGACGAAGCTCTTCTCGCCGTTCAGCACGAAGCCGGCCGGGACCTCGGTGGCCGAGACGGCGAGCCGGGAGGTGTCCGAGCCGGCCTGCGCCTCGGTCATCGCGTTGCCGGCGACCAGGTGCCCCGAGCACATGCCGGGGAGCAGCTTCTCGCGGACCTCCTCGGTGCCGAAGGTGGCCACCGGCACCGCGCACGCGAACAGGTGGGCGCTTGCCGCAAAGACCAGGCCGGTGTCGGCACAGCCGCGGCCCAGGGCCTCGACCCGGACCGCCGTGTCCAGCGCGCCCAGCCCGGCACCGCCGTAACGGGCCGGCACACACAGGCCGAGCAGGCCCAGCTCGCCGAGGCGGAGCCAGTCCTCGCGCTGGTAGAACCGCTCATCACTGGAACCGGCCTGCCCGAACACCTCCCGCACCTGGGCGAGCGTGCGGTCGAATGCGGCCTGCTGTTCCGGGGCCCAGCCGAAGCGCATGGTGCCTCCTAAGGGACGCCCGCCACGACGCCGCAACTCATCGAATGAGGAATATCTAATTGGGCGACAGATGTCAAGCGTTTCTGCCGTACCACACGCATACCGGCGGGCAGATGAACTATACTGACCAGCGTAGATTGACCATTGTGGAATCGCGCGAGGTGGCCCGTGACACCTGCCGTAGGCGCCCAGGACCCGGACGAGGCCGACGTCGCCAAGGTATCCACCCGCAGAACGATCCTTGACGTCGCACGGCGCGAGCTCTCCGAGCACGGGTTCGACGGCGTCAGCATCAGGGGGGTGGCCCACCGGGCGGGCGTCGACCCCCGGCTCGTCCGGCACTACTTCGGGACCAAGGAGCGGCTGCTGCTGCACGCCGTGCAGGTGGAGGGCGACCCGCGCCAGCTCGCCGAACGGCTGCTGCGCGGCAGCCGGCGCCGGCTCGGCCGGCACACGGCGACGCTGCTGCTGGAGCACTGGAGCAACCCGCGCACGATGATCCCGTACCGGGCCCGGCTGTCCGGCTCGCTGACGAGCGAGGAAGTGGCCGCCCTGATGCGGGACGACTTCGTGTCCGGCTTCTTCGGCACGCTGGCGGCGCAGGTCAGCCCGGACCGCCACGAGCTGCGCGCCGCGCTGGCCGCATCCCAGGTCGTCGGGCTGGCGATGTGCCGCTACCTGGTGGAGGAGCCGACGCTGGCCTCGTCCGGCCAGGACGAGCTGGTACGGCTCATGGGCCGGGCCATCCAGCATTACCTCACCGCCGACCTCGGCCCCCTCGGCTGACCTCTGCTCCCGGTCGTCTCCGGCCACGCCGGGCACGGGGATGTGCTGAGGGCTCTTATGCTCTGCACCATCTGCGCCAGCAGAGCGCATGCCAACCTCTGCCAGCCCGGCAGGATCGCACAACCGTGTTGGGCTCTGCTGGCGGCAATGGTGCAGAGCATAAGGAGCCCGCACACCACCCTCCCCGCTGGCCAGCGCGGGTCCGGCACAGGCATCACCGCCCGATCTGCCGCACCGCCGCACCAGAGCAGGCCGGCGCTCCAGCCGCCCACAGCAGGAGGGGGTGTGCCGGACCGGCCGCCCTGGTCCGGCACACCCGCCGGTCTCAGGTGCGTCCACTGCCCGCCGTGGCGGGCTGCTCCGGCGTCGGCTCCTGCCGCCGCCCGGTCACGTTCTCCCTGCTGAGCAGGCGCTTGAAGTCGCTGGGCGCGACCGTCATCACCCAGGCCAGCATCAGCAGCCGGCGCGGCATGGTGAAGTGGTAGTACCGGGCGCCCGGGTCGCCGAACTTGTAGAGCGGTGGCACGAACCGGGCCCGCCGCAGCGCCTTGAAGATCGCCGCGGCCGCGGCCGCCGGTGCCAGCGTGCCGCTGCGCACCTGCTCGAACTGGTCGAAGAACCAGTCCAGCAGCCCCCGCACACCGGCCGGCGTCTCGAACCACAGCGCATGGTCGAAGCGCTCCACCGGCTGCCACGAGCCGGCCGCCACGGCGTCGGCGCTGGCCCGCTTGAGCGAGAGGTGGGCGAGGATCTGCCACAGCAGCCAGACCCGGCTGTAGGCGTTCCACAGCCGGAAGTCGCTGGCCGCCGTGCGGGCCGCGGCGAGCATCCGGTCGTTGAAGTCGATCAGCCGGCCCTGGAAGGCGGCGACCCGGGCCAGCTCCGGCTCGGCCGACCCGCCCTGCCGCACGATCCGCAGCAGGGCCGCGGCGAGCGCGTGCACCACCTCGGCGGCCACGGTCACGTCGCGGGAGAGGAACTCGTCGGTACGGCACGCCGAGCGCTCCATCGCGAACCACCGCGCGCCGTAGGTGACCTTGGTGGTGCGCTGCCACGGGTCACCGGTGACCCATGGCCGGCAGGAGCTGGCGCCGGCGAACTGCGTGGCGATGCTCGGGAACCGGGCGACCAGTGCCCGGAACGCCGCCTCCGGCTCGGCCGGCAGGTCCGGGAACCGGTCCGGGTCGAGCCCGACGGTGACCGCGCACACCTGGTTGGTCGAGCCGTCGTGGTTGCCGAAGTCGACGACCTGGATCCACCCACCGTCGAACAGGTGGTGCACGGTGCCTTTGGAGAAGGCGGTCGCGCGGCGGTAGTCGCCCAGCCGTACCACGTCCTCGAACCGCTTGACGCCGCGCATGTGCGTGGTGAGCATCCGCGAACGCAGAATCAGCGGGCTGGTCGGCTCCACCACGCCGAGGGAGCCCAGCAGCGGCGAGTCCATCCCGCACGCGTCGACGACGTAGCGCGCGACAAAGCTGCGCCCGCCGGCGTCGGTGACGACCACGCTGTCGTCACCGAGCCGGACGGAGGCGACCGGGTCGGACACGGTGTGCGCACCGTGCCCGACCGCGACCGCCCGGGCGTGGTCGTCCACTATGGGCCGGTAGAGGTGCCACTCGTTGTGCTCGCCGGGCACGTGGAACTGCACGGTGTGGCGCGGGTCGTGCTTGCGCCCGGAAGTGTGGTGCAGGAAGGCGAGGCTCTTCTTGATCCCGCTGGACCGCCGCACCCGTTCCGGCAGGTCCACGAAGTGGGCGAACGCCGCGATCTCCGGGACCTCGAACCGCTCAGCGAGCAGCTGGAACACTGCCGTGGTGTACGGCACGGTGCTGTCGCCGGACGGCTCGACCTGGTCGGCTGGCGCCCCCATGAGCACCACCCGTACGCCGTGCCGGGCCAGGATGGCCGCGAGCAGGCCGGAGGCGAGATGGTTGCCGAGGATGGCAACGTCGTACGTGGTATCCGGGTCGGCAACGTGGCCGCTGGCGGTCATGGCGCAGTCTCCCGTCTCTCGGTGCCGACCTAGAAGATCCGGCGGCCCATCAGGAACTCCTTGGTGGCCTCCCGGACGAAGCCGAGCATGATCCGGCGCACGTCCGGTGGCGCCTGCGTGGCGGCCCAGAACATGGTCCGGGCCAGCTTCGGCGGGGTGGGGTTGATGAAGCGCAGCTTCCGGTCCGTCCAGCCGAAGTGCCGGGGGACGAACGGAGCCCGGTTGAGGTGGTCGTAGAGCGCGTCCGCGGCCTCCCGGGCGGTGATCTTCCCGGCCTCGAAGTCGTCGCACTGCTGGACCATGTCGTTGAAGAGCTCGGCATAGCCGACGTGGTCCGACCAGTGCAGGCCCGGGTTCTCCACCTTCTCCAGCTCGACGAGGTGCCGGTCGTCGCCGGTCTTGCGCCAGAGCCGGAACGCCTCGTGCGCCCGGAACGTGCCGGCGTTGGAGCCCCACGCCCAGATCCGGAACACCGCGGTCCACAGGTCGTAGTCCTCGAACGAGATGAAGGCCGCGTTCACCAGCTTGTCGTTGCCGTCGAACAGGGCCTGCTGGTGCACCTCGATGTCGTTGAAGCGCTCCGCGGAGAAGTCGTCGTCGGAGATGCCCCGCAGGATCCGCCAGGCCAGGATGTTGACCGCCTCGCACGTGTTGGACAGGCCCCGGGAGAACAGCGGGTCGAGGAAGGCCGCGGCGTGGGCCAGCAGCACCCAGCGGTCGCCCACGGTCTGCTTGGACGAGTACTGGAGCCGGTCGGTGCTCACCCACTCGCGCATCGGCTGCGCGCCCTCGAACTGCCGGGCGATGTCCGGGAAGCGCTCGGCGATGGCGTAGAACTCGTCCTCAGGCGTTGCCCCCGGCAGCTTCGGGTAGCGGCGCGGGTCCATGGTCAGCCCAACGCTGCACAGCGGGCTGCGTGAGGACGGGTGGTTGTCGAATGCGATGACCCAGAACCAGCCCCGCTCGAACAGGTGGTGCACGGTCCCTTCGTACCAGGGCACCGGTGGGGTGTCCGCCTTGGCCCGGCGGTACACCGCGTCGGTGTTGGGCACCCTGGCCATGTGGTTCCAGATGGAGCGCGAGTGGTGCTTGAACCGGGGCGGGTCCTCGCGCAGGTCGAACTTCTTCGCCAGCGGCGACCGGTAGCCGCTGGAGTCCACGACGTAGCGGGCGCGGAACTGCTCGCCCCGGGTGGAGCTCACGGTCACGCCGGAGCCGTCGAACTCCACGTCGGCGATCTGGAAGTTCATCCGGGCCGTGCAGCCGTACTTGATCGCGGCGTGGAACAGGTAGGAGTCGGTGTCCTGCCGGTACATGTGCGCGGTCTCGTGCAGCAGCTTGGGGAAGT
>DASSUC010000308.1:0-5050 GCA_035707405.1 Micromonosporaceae bacterium
GGTATACCGCGAAGCCCGGCCGGTACGCGGTCAGCGGCAGCACCTTCTGCGACACCGTCGACAACATCGGGTCCCCGGCGAGGACCTCGTTGTTGACGTCCTGCCGATGGGTGATCCGGGCCGCGCCACCGAGCAGCGCGACGGTCGCCGCCTTGGAGTTCATGAACTGGAGCAGCTCCCACGCCTGCTGCGGGTACTTCGTACCCGGGTTGAGCACGTTGCCGCCGCCGCCGGACATGGAGACGAAGTCCTGCCCACGGATGCCGGCGCCCGGCTTCATCGCGGGGATCAGGGCGTAGCCGACGGCGTCGTTGCGGTCGGCCATCTTGGCGATGCCCTTGTTCGGCTCGACGACCGAGCGCCAGAAGTAGTCGCCCTCGAACAGGATGGCGACCTTGCCGGCGGCGAACGCCTGGAAGGACTTGTCCCGGCCCTTGGCGTCCTGCTGGAGGACCGGGTCGCCGAGGCCGCCCTTGTAGATCTTCTCGTAGAAGCCGAGCACGTCGCGGACGGCCTGGGTGTTGCCCTGCCACTTGCCGTCGGACCAGATCTGCGCTCCGGCGCCGACCAGCAACGGCAGCGCCCCCTGCATGCTGGTCGCCTCGCCCATCGCCGTGCCGGCGTTGAGCTGGATCGGGGTCACGCCCGGCAGCTTGGCCTTGACGGCCTGCGCGGCGGTGAGGATCTCGTCCCAGCTCTTGGGCTGCCAGTCGGTGGGCAGGCCGGCCTGGCCGAAGAGCTTCTTGTTGAAGTAGACGACCCGCCCGTCGGTGCCGGATGGCACACCGTAGCGCTTGCCCTGGTAGGACATGTTGTTCTGCACCGGCTGGGGGATCTGCGACCAGCCGTCCCAGCCGTCCACCTTGTCCGCGCCGACCAGGTCACCGAGCGGCTTGATGTAACCGGCGTCGGCGAACTCGCCCACCCAGATGCCGTCGATGGAGTAGATGTCGGCCCCGGTGCCGGCCCGCAGGTCCAGCGCGACCTTGCTCTTGTACTCCTCGTCGCCGGCGCCGGACGGCTGGAAGTTGACGGTGACGGTGCGGCCCTTGCTCTTCTGGTCGGCGACGAACTGGGGGACCACCCACTTCTCGAGCCACTCGGCGCCCGCCGCGTTCTTGCCGCCCGCGATCGCGTTGGCCGCGATGGTCAGGGTGAACTCCTTGGCATCCGCGTTGCGCCCGCTGTCGGTGTCGGACTCGCCCCCGAGGCAGCCCGTGGTCGCCGCGGCGACGACCAGGACCCCCGCCAGCGCGGTCAACCTCCAGGCGCGCGTGGCGATGCTTCTGTGCATCGTTCCTCCCCAGGCGTCAAGACCATCGAATCTTCGAGTCAGACTTTTGCATGAGCCGCGCCGTCCGTCTAGGGGACCCGGTGGGGCCGGATAGGCTCCAGGCCGATGGGCCGAAGCGGGCGGGACAGGGGCTACGACGGCGACGACGAGCGGTACGTGGCGGAGCCGCCGAAGGACGCCGGCTACGGCCGTGGGCCGTTCGAACGCGACCGGGCGCGGGTGCTGCACTCGGCCGCGTTCCGCAGGCTGGCCGCCAAGACCCAGGTGCACCCGGCGGTCGCCGCCGACGCGGGCGGTGCCGGCAGCGAGCACTTCCTGCGTACCCGGCTGACCCACTCGCTCGAGGTGGCGCAGATCGCCCGCGAGATGGGGGCCCGGCTCGGCTGCGACCCGGATGTGGTGGACGTCGCGGGGCTCGCGCATGACCTGGGGCACCCACCGTTCGGCCACAACGGCGAGGACGCGCTCGACGCGGTCGCCGGCCCGTGCGGCGGGTTCGAGGGCAACGCGCAGACCCTGCGGGTGCTCACCCGGCTGGAGGCCAAGGTCGAAGCCGCCGGGCTCAACCTGACCCGGGCCTCGCTCGACGCGACGTGCAAGTACCCCTGGCCCCGCCACGGCGGGGCGCGCAAGTTCGGCGTCTACGCCGACGACCGCGAGATCTTCTCCTGGGTACGCCGCCACGCGCCGGCCGGTGAGCCGCCCCGGCGCTGCCTGGAGGCGCAGGTGATGGACTGGGCCGACGACGTCGCGTACTCGGTCCACGACGTCGAGGACGGCATCTACGGCGGCTACATCCGGCTGGGTGCGCTCGCCCGCGACCGGCAGGAGCAGGCCGCCCTCTGCGCGGACGCGGCGGCCACCTACTCCACCGAGTCCCCCGCCGACCTGGAGCCGGTGCTGCGGGAGCTGCTGGGCGAGGCGGTGCTGGCGCCGCTGCACCGCTACGACGGCACGCACCGGGCACAGGTGGCGCTGAAGCAGGCGACCAGCGTGCTCACCGGACGCTTTGTCGCCGCCGCGGTGCGCGCCACCCAGGCCAAGTTCGGCGGGGAGCCGCTGCGCCGCTACGACGCCGACCTCATCGTGCCGCGCGGGATCCGCGCGTCCTGCGCGCTGCTGAAGGGCATCGCGCTGCGGTACGTGATGCGCCGCCCGGCGGCCGAGAGCTGGTACGCCCAGCAGCGGGACATCCTGGTGTCGCTGGTGGACACCCTGGCCCGCCGCGCCCCGGACGAGCTGGACCGGGTCTTCGGGCCACTGTGGAGCGCCGCGGCGGACGACGCCGCACGGCTGCGCGTCGTGGTCGACCAGGTCGCCTCGCTCACCGACCCGGCCGCCGTGACCTGGCACCGCCGGTTGTGCACCTGAGCTCCCCCCGGCTGCCCGGGTTCAACTGATCACTGCGCCGGTTTGATTGATCGTCGCGGGTACGCAAGGCTGTCGGCATGAGCGGGGCTACTGGGGCCGGCGGGGACGACCGGACTTTCGTGATCATCGGAGCGTCGTTGGCCGGAGCGAAGGCGGCCGAGACGCTGCGCGCCGAGGGGTTCGCCGGGCGGGTGGTGCTCGTCGGCGAGGAGACCGTGCTGCCGTACGAGCGGCCGCCCCTGTCAAAGGGCTACCTCCAGGGCAAGGACCCGCAGGAGAAGGCGTACGTGCACGACGAGGCGTGGTACGCCGACAACCGGGTGGAGCTGGTGCTGGGCCGGCGGGCCACCGCCCTGGACCGGGCCGGGCACACGGTGACCCTGGACGGCGTCGACCAGCTGAGCTATGACAAGCTCCTGCTCGCCACCGGCTCCCGGGTCCGCACGCTCGACGTGCCCGGCAACGACCTGCCGGGCGTGCGCTACCTGCGTACCCTCGACCAGTCCACGGCCCTGCGGGCGGCGCTGGCCGGCGGCGCCCGGGTGGTCGTGGTCGGCGCCGGGTGGATCGGCCTGGAGACCGCGGCGGCGGCCCGCGGCCACGGCTGCCTGGTCACCGTGGTCGAGGTGGACACCCTGCCGCTGCGCCGCGTGCTCGGCGACGAGGTCGCCTCGATCTTCCGGGACCTGCACGCCGCGCACGAGGTGGACTTCCGGTTCTCCTCCGGGGTGCGGGAGTTTCGCGGGTCGAACAGGCTGGAGTCGGTGGTGCTCGCCGACGGCACCGAGCTGCCGGCCGACCTGGCGGTGGTCGGGGTGGGCATCCAGCCGGCGACCGAGCTCGCCGAGACGGCCGGCCTGCCGGTGGACAACGGCGTGGTCGCCGACGCCACGCTGCGCACCGCCGACCCGGACGTCTTCGCCTGCGGCGACGTCGCGGCCTCGGAGAACCCGCTGGTCGGCAAGCGGATCCGGGTGGAGCACTGGGCCAACGCGCTCAACGGCGGCAAGACGGCGGCGCTGTCCATGCTCGGCCGCGAGGTGGTCTACGACCGGGTGCCCTACTTCTTCTCCGACCAGTACGACCTGGGCATGGAGTACAGCGGGTACGTGGAGCCGGGCGGGTATGACGAGGTGGTGTTCCGGGGCGGGTCGTCGGTGGTGGACGGCAAGGCGCCGGAGTTCGTGGCGTTCTGGCTGCGGGACGGCCGCGTGCTGGCCGGGATGAACGCCAACGTGTGGGATGTGGTGGCGCCGATCCAGGCGCTGGTGCGGGCGGGCTTCGCCGGCCAGCCGGTGGACCGGACCCGGCTGGCCGACCCGGACGTGCCGCTGGACAAGGTGCTCGACTGAGCGAGAGCGTCGCCATCGCCTGTTTTCCACCACAGGGCAGCGGGCGTAGCTACAGTACACGCTGAGCGCAGGGGTGGTGTATGGCGATCTTGTCGGTCGTCAATCCAGGGCTCGGTCCGGATCAAGTTCGATCTGAGTTATGAGTGTCGGTATATCGACACAGTTGGCGCTTATAGATGACGGTCTTGCTGGATATTGGCACAATGTCCCTACGTTGCAGGAAGCTGCTGGCGAGGGACATATGGGCTCACCGGTACCGAACGAACGGGCACGCGCTCGCGCGACGGTGCCTCGGAAGCTGCTCATCACCCTGGCCGTTGCTGGAGTCACATTCCCCATAACCCAGCTTTTTAACCCCGGACGCGCTGACCCGGGACTTGTCTGGTCCGTCGCGGGATCGGTGTTCGTCGGCGGCGTGACTTTCATCGTGCAGTTCCTGATCGACGTCGAGCGACGCCTGGAGGCAACCGAGAGTGGTCAGCAGCGTCAGGGGCGCGCCATCGAGCGGATAGTCAACGACCGGTTCATGAAGGTCAACCAGGCGACCGAGCTGTTTGGGCATGTCGAAGCGTCGCGCCTGCGTACCGGTGATGTCGTGGATCTCGTCCGGCATTCGACTCATATTGATGACAGGACTCCCGACCTCCTCGCTAACTTCGTCAAGCAGGAGGTCATGCGGTTGTCCAACCTGCTTCGGCGGCTCGGCGAAGGTCAGGACGTGCTCTACGAAGGCGAGGACCGGGACTGGCTGCTGAGCCTTACGCGCAGTGCCGCCTCGACCATAGAGGCAGTAAGCCTCAGCACAATGGACGCAAACGGTCAGAAACTTATCGATAACGACCTCTGGAAAAGTGATCTTGGGTGGCGCTATCTCGATATTCAGAAAGACGCAGTCCGACGTAAGGTACGGATACGACGCATCTTTATCTTTGACCGACCGGAGGTGCTTGAGGACCTCAACTTCCTCGAGGTGTACCGGAAGCACCAGTCGTTCGGCATCGAGGTCCGGGTCCTCGGTCTAGCAAACCCCATG
>DASSUC010000309.1:0-12503 GCA_035707405.1 Micromonosporaceae bacterium
TGGTCACCCTTCCCGCCGACACGTCAGCTTGCCGCAACCGCCCACCGCCGGCAAGCCCATCACCATGCCCACCACCAAACAAGTCCCGGCTGCGCCGGGACGCTGCCGCACACGTGGCTGAGGTACGAGTTTCGTCTCAGGCGCCAGACCACCACCCCCACCCCACCCACAGACCCGCCCGCCCGACCCGAGGACACCGATGCCTCCCCACCCGGACCGGACCCAGCCCCGCCCCACCTGAATCCTGATCATTCAGTCTCTGTAGCTGGCCGCGCCGCGTGGTGCACGGCATCCCGCGGGGATGCGGACATACCCGCGCAGCCCTGCCGAACTCCTGCTCGCAGCGTATCGATTGCGCAACATCACCAACCTCTGCCCAGGCCAGATGCCGCACAGTGGTATCCGGTGGAGCGAGGAGGGCGGGTGGGCGTGCTGGGACTGCTCCGGCTGGCGCCGTGGCGGCGCGGGCCGTGGCTGCTGCTGCGCCGGCCGGGGGTGGCGCTGGCCCTCACGGCCGCCGCCTTCGTGGCGGCGGTGCCGGCCGCGGCCGCACCGCTTTTCCTCTCCTCGGCCCAGAACGCCGCCCTTCACCGCCAGGCGGCCGCCACCTGCCAGTGGTCCGTGGGCGTGCGGGCCATCATCGGCATGAGCTGGCCGGAGACCCCCGCCGGTTTCGAGCGGCTGCGGGCCGACCACCTGGTACATGAGCGCCGGGCGCAGCTGAGGCAACCGGAAGGGCTCACCGGCCCGGTCCACTCGCTGGTTCGCCACACGGTGGACGCGCAGCTGGTGGGCCGGACACCGGCCAGTCCCCCGGCACCCGCCAATCCCCCGGCACCGGCCAACCCGAAGGTGTGGCAGGTCGACCTGGTCTACCGGGACGGGCTGAACCAGCGCCTGCACCTGCTGGCCGGGCCGGTCGGCAACGGCGTGTGGCTGCCCGACACGGTAGCGGCGGAGCAGGGCATCCAGGTCGGCGACCGGCTACGGCTGGACGCCAACACGGCCGCGCAGCGGGGCCGCACGGCCGGGCCGTACGACGTGGTGGTCGCGGCCATCTACCGCGACCTGCGGTCCGAGCCGGACGCGGCGGACCTGTGCACGCTGCGGGATGTCTACCGGGGCACCCCGGAGCAGGCGCTGTCCGAGGAGCCCGTGCTGCCCATGGCCGTGCTCGACTTCGACGGCTACCTGGCCGCCGCCGCAGCGATGCACATGTTCGCCGAGCACTGGGTCGAGTACGCGCTGGCTGACCAGGCGGCACCGGCCGACCGGACCCCGGCGGTCCGGGCCGGCATCGACCAGCTGCGCGAGCAGATCGGCTCCGACGAGGGGCCTTTCCTCACCATCTTCCCGGCGAGCAAGACGTTCCAGTCAGAGCTCGAGCGCTTCGCGCGCCGCGCCGACCTGGTCCGCCAGGGCCTGCTACCGCCGGTGCTGCCGATCACCGCAGCTGGCGTACTCGTCGGTCTCACCGTGGTCGGCGCCGCCGCGCTGTTCTGGGTGGTGCGCCGCCGGCAGGAGCTGACCGTCCTCGCCGCGGCCGGGGTCAGCCCTGGCGGCCTGGGGCTCAAGGCGATCGTCGAGGCGCTGCCCGCGGTGCTCCTCGGCGCCGCGTCCGGCGCCGTGGCAGCCTGGGCGCTGGTGCGCTTCACCGGGCCCAGCCCGGTGCTGTCCGCCGGCGCCCGCCCGCTCGCCGTCCTCGCCGCCGCGGCGGCGGCCGTCACCTGCCTGGTGCTGGTCGGTGTCGTCGCCGCAGCCCGCTGCCGCACGCTCGCCGACGCGCCACCGCCGCACCGCCGGCTGCGCTGGACCGGGGTGCCGTGGGAGCTGGCGCTCTTCGCGGCGGCCCCGCTCGCCTGGTCCGGCCTGGGCGCCACGAGCACAGTGGACACCGGCGCCGGCAGCACCGGGGAGGTGGCGCACCTGCCGGCCCGGCTGCTCGTCGTACCCATCCTGGTCATCGCCGGCAGCGCGGTGCTCGGCGGGCGGGTCGCGGTCGCCCGCCTGCGCCGCCGCGGGCTGCGGCGCACCCCGGCGCGGCCGGACCGGCTGCTCGCCTGGCGCCGGATCGTCCGGGACGCGACGGCCGCCGCGGTCCTGGCCGGCGCCACCGCGCTGCCGATCGCCACCGCAACCTACGGCGCGACGGTGACCGACTCGATCCGGACCACCGCCGATGCCGAGGTACGCATGGCCCTCGGCAGCGATGTCGTGGCCACCCTCGACCCGGCGCGCCCGATGCCCGCACTCCCGGACGGCCTGGCCCGCCGGGCCACCGAGGTCACCCGGGTAGATGGCCGCAGCCTGGGTGGGATCACCGTGGACGTGCTCGCCGTCGACCCGGCCACGTTCGCGGCGGGCGCCTTCTGGGACCGCCGGGTGGACGGGCCACCGCTGGCCGACGCGCTGCGCGCGCTCGACGCCGACCGCTCCCCCGCCGTGGTGGCGTCCAGCCTCGTCCCCACCGGCGAGAGCACGCTGCGGCTGCTCACCGGCGACCTGCCGGTGCGGGTGGCGGCCACCCGGCTGCTGCCCGGGCAGCAGGGCGGCTACCCGGCCCTGCTGGTACGGCGCGACGCGCTGCCACCGCAGCCGGTGGCGCGGCGGCAGCTGTGGGTCCGAGGCGACCCGGCGCAGGTCCGCGCCGAGCTCGCCGCGGCCGGAGTGCCGGTCGAGCGGGTGACCAGCGTTGACGAGCTGCGGGTCGGCGCGCTCTACGAACCGGTCGCCTTCACCTTCCAGTATCTTGTCGCGCTGTCGGTCTTCACCGCGCTGATCACCGTGGTCGGGCTGCTGCTATACCTGGAGTCCCGGCTGCCCGGCCACCGCCGCGGGTACGTCATGCTGCGCCGGCTGGGGCTCAGCCGCCGGGCGCACCGCAGCGCCCTGCTGATCGAGCTGGGCTGGCCGGTGCTCGCCGGCCTGGCCGGTGGGCTGGGCCTCGCGGTTGCGCTGGGCTACGGGCTGGGCGACGCGCTGGAGGTCAACCCGGCGCACCCACCGGACACGCTCGTCACCCTGCCGTGGCGGCTGGCGGGAGCGGTCACCCTGGCCACCCTGGCCGTCGGCGGCGGGGCGGCGCTGCTCACCCACCTCCGCGTCCGCCGCGCCCGCCCCTCGGAGGTGCTGCGTGACACAGGGTGAACCGCCGCACCGCCCAGCGGTCGCCTGCCAGGACGTGACCCGCACCTACCGCACCGCGGGCAGCCGGGTGACCGCGCTCGACGGGGTCACCCTCACGCTGCCGCGCGGGCAGGTGAGCGTGCTCGTCGGCCCGTCCGGCTCCGGCAAGTCCACGCTGCTGCGGCTGCTGGCGTGCCTGGACCGGCCCGACGGTGGACGCATCCAGCTGGACGGCGTGGACGTCGCGACGCTGTCCCGGGCCGCCCGGGTACGGCTGCGCCGCACCCGGATCGGCTTCATCTTCCAGAGCCCGGCCGACAACCTGCTCGGCTACCTGACCGTGCGGGAGCACCTGGAGCTCGGAGCGCGGCTGCGCGGCCTCCCCGCCACCGACCGGCAGGTCGACGCGCTGCTGGACGCGCTGGGCCTCACCGGGCGGGTGCACCATCGGCCAGCGCAGCTCTCCGGCGGGGAGCAGCAGCGGGTTGCCATCGCGTTCAACGCACTGGGCCCGCCGGCGGTGCTCGTGGCCGACGAGCCGACCGGCCAGCTCGACCACACCACGGTCGACTCGGTGCTGGACGCGTTCGCCGTCCTCGCCGGGCTCGGGGTCGCCGTGGTCGCGGCAACCCACGACCCGGCCGTCACCCGCCGCGCGGACCGGGTGATCCAGATCCAGGATGGGCGGGTGGCGGAGGTGGCCCGGTGGTCGTGAGCGTGCTCGGGGTGAGCCGGCGCTTCGCCCGCGGGGCGGAGACCGTGGTCGCACTCGACGACGTGGACCTGGAGCTGCGCTGCGGCGAGCTGACCGTGGTGGCGGGCCCGTCCGGGTCGGGCAAGACCACGCTGCTGTCCGTGGTCGCCGGCCTGGAGACGGCCGACAGCGGTGCCATCACGACCGCTCCGCCGCTGCCGCCCGGCACCGCGCCCGGGGAGCTGCCCTGGCGGCACCTCGCCTTCCTGCCCCAGACCGCAGCCCTGCTGGACGAGCTGACCGTACGGGAGAACGTCGACCTGCCCGCGCTCCTCAACTCCCGGCGCGGAGGCGGCTCCCGGCGCGGGGCGGACCAGGCCGGCCGGGAAGCCGGCCCGGCCATCGAGGAGCTGCTCGACCGGCTCGAGATCGACCAGGTGGCCGACCGGTACCCGGCCCAGACCTCCGGCGGTGAGCAGCAGCGCGCCGGGCTCGCCCGCGCCCTGCGGCTGCGGCCGACCCTGCTGGTGGCGGACGAGCCAACCGGCCACCAGGACCGCGGCCGGGTCGACCTCGTCCTGGGCGTGCTACGCAGCCACGCCTACTCCGGGGCGGCGGTGCTCATCTCCAGCCACGACGAGGCGGTCATCCACGGCGCCGACCGGGTCATCACGCTTGAGGACGGCCGGGTCGTGGCGGACCGCACCCGGGCCGGACGTGCGGAGCCGCTCGGGCAGGCCGGGCTCGGTCCGGGCTCGGTCACCGCGTACCGGCGCTCGCCCCCAGGTTGAACGAGATCGCGCCGGCGGCGACCGCGCCCAGCACGAGCAGCACGACGCCCCAGCCGATCAACCGGTCGGCGGCAGGCATCCGGCGCACCGCGGACACCAGCCGGTTTCCGGTGGTGGCCGGCACCGCCTCGGTCACGCCGTCACCGGTCGGCCCGGGGGCGGCGAGGGCCCTCAGGACGATGATGACCCCACCGCTGAGCACGAGCAGGCTGCCGAGTACGAGCATCGCGCCGGCGATCCAGTCCTCCATGCCCATCTCCTCCCTGGCCGTCCATGTCCCGGGGCCGGGCCGGGTCCCGTGGCCGGGCAGGGTCCCGGGGTCGGGCCGGCGATCAGGGTAGCGCGGCGGCGCCGGTGCCCGGGGGCGCGCGGCCAGGCGGTGCACATCGCTCCAGGCGCCGCTGGGCCGGCGCCCACCGCCGTGTAGCCCAGCCCGCCACTGGGTAACCGCAGCCGAGACACCCAGGAGGTGGTGGTCCTCATGACCGAGCCGATGACCCCCGGCCCGGCGGCCGCGGCGGACGAGCCGGTCCGCGCCGACGCCCAGCCGACGCGCGCCGAGCTGGAACGGCTGCGCCCCGAGACCGACCCCGTACCGTCCGGAGACAAGCCGCTGCCGACCGCGGCGGCCCCGGCTGCGCTGCGGCCCCGGCCCAGCCGCCGTGCCGGCGACCGCCGCCTGCCCGCCCACGAGGCCCAGCTGGCGGCGACGACCCCGGTCGCGTCGTTCCGCGACTACGCCGACGCCGAAGGCGCCGTCCACCAGCTTGCCGAGACCGGCTACCCGATCGAGCAGATCACGATCGTTGGCTGCGACGTACGCATCGTGGAGGCGGTCACCGGCCGGCTCACCGCGGCGCGGGCGGCCGTTCTGGGCGCGCTCAGCGGCGCCTGGATGGGGGTGCTGGTCGCCCTGCTGTTCGCCATCTTCTCCGAGTCGGTCCGCAGCTTCGTCGCCGTGCTGCTGTGGGGCCTGGTGCTGGGCGCGGTGTTCGGGGCGGTGCTGGGCCTGCTCGGCCACACCGTGCTCGACCGCACCCGCGGCTTCACCTCCAACCGCCTGGTCCTCGCCGGCAGGTACGACCTGCACGCGGCGCACGAGACCGCCCAGCAGCTGCGCGACCAGCTGCTGCAGCTGCGGCCGGCCGGGATGCGCATCGCGGACCACCGGGCACCCGCATCGGCGAGCCCGGACACCGCCACCTTCCCGGACACCGACATCGCCGAGTGACCCGACCGGCACCTGCCGGGTTCCCGACAGCTGCCGCACTCGCCGACCCATCCGCCTACCTTTCCTCCATCGATATCAATCGCATCGAGAGGACTGGCATGCGGATCGGTCTGGATGGACCGCGGCAACCGCACTGGTAGCGCTCGCGGCCGGCGCGCTCGGCGCCCCCGCGCCGGCCCGGCCGGCACCACGCCATGGGCACCATCACCGCGCTTGGCCTGGCCGTGGCGGTCCCTTGTGGAGCGAGCCTCTACCCGACCAGCTAATCCTGGCGGATGTGGTACGTCGACGTCACCAAGTCCCTGGACTACTACGGTGCGTCCATAGTGCTCGGTTGACGCAGGGTTGCCGCCGTGTGGCCGGCGCGGCAGGCGTCGCCTGCCGCGCCGGCGAGACACCGCCTGACGGGCGCGCCTAAAGCAACAGGTTGAGCACGAGGGTGGCGAGCACCGACAGCACGATCGACACAACGATCATCATCAGGCAGCCGAGCCCGCCACCGAGCGGCCGGACCTCTGTGTTCCCGATACGCATGAGGCCCGCTTACCCGGGGCACAAGGCCACCATGCGGACTGGCCCGGCTGCGGTTGCAGCGTCGAGCGAGTGGACCGACTCCGCCGGCGTGCGGCAGCCCGCCGGCGAGGCGCACGCCTGGCTGCCGGGGCACAACCAGACGCTCTGCGGGCTCGCGCTCGCCCGCTCGCGGCTGCTCCGCTTCCCGCACGTGCGCTGGGAGTACCGCGCCAGCGACGTGCTCACCGACGCCGACCGGGTGCGGCACGCCTGCCGCCGGTGCGCCGCGATCGCCGGCGACGACCGGCGCACCGGCCGCCGGCCGTGGACCCGCCGCTCGCCCCGGCCCTGAACGGCCCGGACCGGCCATGGCGGGCAAGCGCGGAGTCTGGCCGGCAGTACCCGGTCGGCCGGGCAGCACAGCATCCCGCCAGTGCCCGCACTGCGCCGCTCGGTCCCCTTCCGCACGTGCGCGGGGCCGGCGGGAACCTACGACGACGGCTCCTCGTTAGCCACCAGCTCGCCGCCGCCCTCGCGCTGCATCTCGGCCGGTGGCTCGCCGGCCAGCTGCTCGGGGCCGGCCGCCGGCCCGGCCTCCACACCGGCCGCATCGCGCGGCTGCGCCTCCTGCTCGGCCCGGTCCGGCACGACCTGCCGCGGCTGTTCAGTCATGCCGCCCGTTTACCCACGCCGAGGCACGCCACACCCGGCTACCCCCGGCCGGTGCCCCGCGTCGCCAGCTCGTCGGCACGGCGTACCGGTGCGACGCCCTCGTTGTGTATGGGTAGCCGCCAATGGGTATGAGTTCCGAAAAGCATCGGCGCGATCCATCACATTAATGATATTGGGAGCGGTAATGAATACATCGGTACGGCGGCAGCGCCTTGCGGGTATGTGGTTGGTCGCGCCGTTGACGGTGACCGTTTTCGGCCTCGGTGGCTACACCGCCTCCGGCGTCCAGGGCGCGCTCATCGGCGTCGGCGCCGGGGTGGTGTGGTGCGCTGTTCTCGGGCTCTTCGTCTGGCTGGTCAACCGGACGAAGCGGCTGCGCCGGGCGCTGGCTGCCAGCACTCTGGTGGCCGCAGGCGCCGTCCTGTTCTTCACGGTCGGCGCCGGGACGCTGGAGTACATGTTGATCAGCAAGGCCATAGACACGACGCCGGAATGGCTCGCGACGATCACCAAGGGACCGCTGGCCGAGCAGGACATCCTTTTCTTCATCATCTTCAACTCGCTTCTTGAGGCCGTCCTGGTCCCGCTGGCCGTCCTGCTCAACTGGGGTGACCGGAGACGCCGGCTGACTGTGGTCACCGCCGCCCTGATCTTCTACGCCGTCCGGATCTGGACCTATTTCTACTTCGCACCGGAGTACTTCGACTACGCAGATATCACAACGACACAGCAGCTGGTCCAGTCGCTACGTAGCCGGATGACGCTCGACTACGGGCGCATCGCCCTCGTGCTCCTCAGTGCGGCACTGTTCTTCCGGGCCGCCGTCCGGCCAGCCGCGCCCGACGTACCCGCGTCCTACACGCTGCCGCCGGGCCGTCCGGCACGGGCCAGCCTCCGGCGCCGGACCGGCGAGCCGCGCCAGCCGGCGACACGGACGGAGGCGCTCGCCGCCGCAGGCGCCGGCCGCGGACGCCCACGCTGACCGCACGCTGACCCACAGCCCACCTCACCCACTGGCCGACACCGGCCACATCCGCTCCCTGCCCGACGGTTGAGCTGACCCGGGACATGGGTACCAGGTCAAATGACAGCGATCCGTTAGCCGAAGGAGGCCTGTCGTGGGTATTGGTGCGAGCGTCTTCCTGCTCGCGGTGGGGGCGATCCTCACCTTCGCACTGGACGCACAAGTCGGATTCCTCGACCTGGACGTCGTCGGCTGGATCCTGATGGCCGCGGGCGTGCTGGGTCTGATCCTGACCATGACGATCTGGAGCAACCGGCGCCGCGAGGTGGTCACCTCCGAGCCGGTCGACACCGATGTGGTCACTACGGAACCAGCCAGGTACCGGCGCGTGGAAGAGCGCCGGGACGTGGGACCGACCGACACCCTCTAACCGCCCAGAAGCCGCGGGTCACGGACACACCGTGGCCCGCGGCTTGCGTCCTCGCCAGCGACCTGCGTTGGCCAGCAGCCCGGCTCGGCACTCTTCCGCCGACAGCTCCCCGCGCTCCTGAGCTACGCGCTCTCGCTGTGCCGCAAGCCCGACCGCCGGGCGCGGGCAAGACCATCCGGCGGCGGCTGCTGCACCAGTACGACTCCGGGTCGAGACCGAGCGGTTCCGCGCGTTCGGCTACGACGAGCTGGTCCAGCGGACAAGGCGAACCTCGACATCACCTGGCTACGGGACGAGTCGCTGGAGGACGCGGACACGCTCCTGCCCACTCGAGGTGATCGCGCAGGAGATCGTCGAGGACCTCGAAGCAGCCCTACGAAGAGTTCGCCGCAATCGCCGACGCTCTCGCCGCCCGCAACCACCCGGACGCGACCCAGCAGGACGGCTAACCCTCGCGCGCCGGGTGGGGCTGACCAGGCCGGTCCCGCTCCGGCGCCTGGGCCGGCGCGGGGCTCGGCGGCGGCGCCGAGCCGGTCACCAGCACATCAACAAGCCTCGTTACCTCCAGCACCATGCGCACGATTGGCTGCAGCTCACGGAGCCGGAGCACCGCACCCTTCTCAGCCGCCGCCTTGTACGCCGCCACGAAGACGCCGATGCCGGACGAGTCCAGGTACGTCACGTTTCGCAGGTCGACGTCGATCCGGCTCAGCCCCGCCGTGGCGACGGCGTCCTGGAGGACCTGGCGCATGCTCGACGTCGTCTGCAGGTCGATGTCGCCAGCCGGAGTCACCACAACCACATCTCCGGACCGCTCGACAGTGCAGTCGAACTCCATGGCGCCTCCTCCTTCTCGCACAGCCGGCCTGCCTGCCCACAGCCAGCCTGTCATCCCTGCCGGAATAGTCAATTCGGGTGGATCGCTCCACCAACACGGCCAGACCCCACCCCTCCCTCGCCGCACGCCGAACCCCCGCGCGCACCGGGGCCACGCGGGTTGTAGAAGCCCACCCCACCCAGACATTTACCGCCATTCCACCACCACCTCTCGCCCCGCGCGGCCGCGCCCTCAATCAAGATCACGATCTGGTACGCCAGATGTGCAGTCGCACTGCACGTTGCCTGTTCGCGATCGCGATCTTGAGGGGCGCAGCCCGCCGGAGCAGGATAAACCGGACACGATCATGAGTAAAGGCGGTGCCGCGACCAAAGCGATCCACGAGGCGGCCGACCAGGCAGAACCACACTGTTTGATCTTGTAGACAAAATAGCTCGCCGGCGCCCTAATGCGTGACGAGCTCGGGGAGGACGCGCGAGACGATGCGCCGCGCCTGGGGTGCCACGTCAACCAGCTCGACGGTGAGGCCGGCCGCGCGGGCGTCCTCGATCACGGCGCGCAGTGCCAGTGCGCCGGTCAGGTCGATCCGGCCGAGGCCGTCGCAGTGCAGCACCAGGCGGTTGGCGTGGGGGCGCTCCGCGAGCAGCCGGGTGAGCCGCTCCTCGATGGGCGGGGCGGAGGCGAAGTAGAGCACACCGGTCGGCCGCAGGTGCAGGGCGTCGCCGTCGGTCCAGCTCGGCACGTCGATGCGCAACTCCCGCCACAGGTGCACGACGACGGCGAGGCCGATGCCGACCAGCACGGCCCGGTCGATGCGGGGCGCCAGCGCCAGGCCGAGCGCGAAGGTCACGGCTGCGACGGCCGCCTGCGGGCGCGAGTACGTCCACAGCTCGTGCAGCGTGCGGGGAGCGAGCAGGGGCAGCACCGCCGCCACCACCGCCGCGCCGAGCACCGCCAGGGGCAGCCGGGAGAGCAGGCCGGCAACGGGCAGGAAGGCCAGGACCATGAGGCCGGTCAGGGCGCCGCTGATCCGGGTACGCGCACCGGCCAGCCGGTTGAGCGCGGTCCGCGAGAACGAGCCGCCCACCGGGTAGCCACCGGCCATCGCGGCGGCCACGTTAGCCAGCCCCTGGCCGACCATCTCCCGGTTGGGGTTCCAGGTGTGCCGGTCGGCGGCGGCGTACTGCCGGGCTATCGCGGCCGGCTCGGCGAACCCGACCAGCGCGATCACCAGCGCCGGCAGGATCAGGGCCGGCACCCGGGACCAGGGCAGCCCCAGGCCGAGCTCGGGCAGGCCGGCCGGGATGGGGCCGACGGTCGGGCCGCCGTACCCGATGAGGACGCTGAGCACGACGGCGCCGGCGGTGGCGAGCAGCACCCCGGGCACCAGCGGGGAGACCCGCCTGGCCAGCACGATGACGGCCCCGGCGGCGAGCGCGAAGGCGACCGCGCCCAGGTGCCAGGCGCCCGGTCCGCGCAGCGCGTCCCACCCGCTGGCGAGCGGGTTGGCGGAGGTCGCCGCGGTGCCGAGCATGGCGGGCAGCTGGGTGGCGATGATCAGGACGGCCGCGGCGGCGGTAAAGCCGAGCAGCACAGGCTGGGACATCAGGTACGCCAGCGACCCGCCCCGCAGCGCGCCGAGCAGCAGCCGCCAGCCACCGACCAGGAGGGCCAGCAGCGCGGCGAGGCCGGCGTACTCGAGCCCGCCGACCGGGGCGAGCGGGCTGAGCGCGCCGAGCACGAACAGCGACGTGACCGCGGTCGGGCCGGTCTGCAGGTAGGGCGAGGAGGCAGCGAACGCCGCGGCGATGGGTGCCAGTGCCGCCGCGTAGAGGCCGCGCTCGGGCGGCACGCCGGCGAGCTGGGCGTAGGCCAGCGACTGCGGGACGAGTACGAAGGCCACGCTGGCCCCGGCACCCAGCTCCCGTGCCGACGGCGCCAACCGTGCCCACCGGCGGCCGGGTCCTTCGCCCGCGCCGGCTACACCGTGGCGGTTCGCCGCGACCGGCACCGTACCCGCCATTCGCCCACTCCCCCGACGCCGACCAGGCGGACCGGGATGCCCTCGCGCTCGGCCAGGCCCGCGGCGACCGAGGCGCGGTGACCGTTGGAGCAGATGATCCACACCGGCTCATTGCGCGGCAGCTCATTCATGCGCGCCGGTAGGTCGGCCAGGAAGATCTGGTGGCTGCCGGGCACCACGCCCCAGCCCCACTCCAGCTCCTGGCGGACGTCGAGCACCACGGGCTGCTCACCCCGGGCCTGCGCGTCGCACAGGTCCTCGGCGCTGACCAGCGGGTACGACGCCAGGTCGCCGCCGGATGCCCGCCACCGGTCGACGCCGCCGGGCAGGTGTCCGGCGACCCGGCTCCAACCGATGCGGATGAGCTGGGTCATCGCCTCGGTCAGCGCCTCCCCGGCCGGCTCGGGCAGGATCAGCACGATCGGCGCGTCGAACGGCAGCACCCAACCGACGTAGTTGGCGAAGCCCGAGTTCAGCTCGATGTTCACCGACCCGGGAAGGTGCGCCGCGGCGAAGTCCGCGCGGTCGCGGGCATCGACCACCCACGCCCCGCGCCGCTGGGCGTCGGCGAGCGCGGCCGGCGAGACCTCGGGTGGGCGTGGCAGCCCACCCAGCACCGCCGCGCCGGCCCGGTTGATCGGCGCCATCCGGGCGTAGTAACGCGGGTACGCCATCAGCTCGCTGGACATCTCAACCGTGAAGCCGGCCAGGTCCAACCCGGCGAGCAGCGGGTTGCTCCGGCGCTCCTCGCCGATGCGGCTGGTGGGCCGGGTGGTGGGCATGGCTGCCACGCAGAAGCTGCCGGCCCCGTGGGTGGGCAGGACCTGCACGCCGTCGGGGAGCGCAGCCAGCCGGGCCAGCGTCGCGTACTGGTCGCGGGTTAGCTCGTCGGTGTGCGCCGGGCCCAGCAGGTCGGTACGGCCGGCGCTGCCCACCAGCAGGCTGCCGCCGCTGAACAGCAGCGCCGGCGCAGGCTCGCCGGCGGGATAGGCCAGCCAGGCCAGATGCTCCGGCGTGTGCCCCGGGGTCGCCATCGCGACCAGGCGTACGTCGCCGACGCTCACCTCGTCACCCTCGTCGACCGGCCGGTGCCGGAACTCGTAGCCGCCCCGGGCGGGCAGGACCAGCTCGGCGCCGGTCGCCGCGCGCACCTCGTGCGCCCCGGAGACGTAGTCGTTGTGCACGTGGGTCTCCAGCACGGCGCGGACCCGCACGCCCAGC
>DASSUC010000310.1:0-13189 GCA_035707405.1 Micromonosporaceae bacterium
CGATCTTGTAGCCGTTCAGGTGCAGGATCGGCAGCACCGCCCCGTCCCCGGCCGGGTTGAGGAACTTGTTCGAGTGCCACGCCGTGGCCAGCGGCCCGGTCTCCGCCTCGCCGTCGCCGATCACGCACGCCACGACCAGGTTCGGGTTGTCAAAAGCCGCGCCGTACGCGTGCGCGAGCGAGTAGCCCAGCTCGCCGCCCTCGTGGATCGACCCCGGTGTCTCCGGCGCGACGTGGCTCGGCACGCCCCCGGGGAACGAGAACTGCCGGAACAGCCGCGCCATGCCGGTCGCGTCGCGGTCCAGGTGCGGGTAGACCTGTGACAGCGTGCCCTCGAGCCAGACGTTGGCCAGCAGCCCGGGCCCGCCGTGGCCGGGCCCGGTGACGTAGAGCAGGTCCCGCCCGCGCGCCGCGATGACCCGGTTGAGGTGCGTATATATAAGGTTGAGCCCGGGCGTGGTGCCCCAGTGCCCGAGCAGCCGGCGCTTGATGTGCTCCGGCCGCAGCGGCTCCCGCAGCAACGGGTTGTCGAGCAGGTATATCTGCCCGACCGACAGGTAGTTCGCCGCCCGCCAGTACGCGTCGACGCGGGCGAGCTCGTCCGCCCCCAGCGGTGCTCTGGTGACCACGTGCATGACTGCGCCTCCCGACTCTCCTCTCGCATCCTTCCTCCTCGGCAGCGCGCCACGCCCGCCGGATGCGGCGCGCGCCACAGTGCCGCATACGGTGCTGGCATGATCCTCGTGCTCAACAGCGGCTCGTCCTCGGTCAAGTACCGGCTGGTCGACCTCCACCGTCCCGGCTGGGGCCCGGCGGGCCTGGTCGAGCGCGTCGGCGAGCCGGGCGGCGTGCCCGACCACGCCGCGGCGCTGCGCCGGGTCGCCGACGACCTGGGCCTCGACGACCTGCCAGGCCTGCGCGCCGTGGGGCACCGGGTGGTGCACGGCGGGGCCCGGTTCCGCGAGCCGGCCGTCATCGACGGCTCGGTGCTGGCCGCCATCCGCGACCTGGTCCCGCTGGCGCCGCTGCACAACCCGGCCAACCTCGCCGGCATCGAGGTCGCCCAGGCCCTGCGGCCGGACGTGCCGCACGTGGCCGTGTTCGACACCGCGTTCCACGCCACCCTGCCGCCGCCGGCCGCCAGCTACGCGCTCGACTCGGCCACCGCCGAGCGCTTCGGCATCCGCCGGTACGGCTTCCACGGCACCTCGCACCGGTTCGTCGCAACCCGTACGGCCGCGCTGCTCGGCCGGCCGGTGGCCGAGCTGAACACGATCGTCCTGCACCTGGGCAACGGCGCGAGCGCCACCGCGGTGTGCGGCGGGCGCAGCGTGGAGACCTCGATGGGCCTGTCCCCGCTGGAGGGCCTGGTGATGGGCACCCGCAGCGGCGACCTCGACCCGGCCGTGGTGTCGCACCTGCACCGGGTCGGCGGCATGAGCGTCGCCGAGATCGACGACCTGCTGTGGCACCGCAGCGGCCTGGCCGGGCTCTGCGGCGACAACGACATGCGCGAGGTGCTCGCCCGGCAGGAGGGTGGCGACCCTGCCGCCACCCTCGCCTTCACCGTCTACTGCCACCGCATCCGCAAGTACGTCGGCGCCTACCACGCGGTGCTGGGCCGCCTCGACGCGGTCGCGTTCACGGCCGGGGTCGGCGAGCACGCGGCGCAGGTGCGCACCGCCTCGCTGGCCGGGCTGGAGGCCTGGGGCATCGCCGTCGACCCGGCCCGCAACGAGGCCGGCGGCGAGGGCCCGCGGGTCGTCTCCCCGGACGGCGCGAGGGTGAGCGTCTGCGTGGTGCCCACCGACGAGGAGCTCGCCATCGCAGAGGAGGTCGACGCCCTCCTGTAATGAGTTGAAGCTGCCGCTACGTCAACCTCTACCGTCGAGTGTGCCGGCCAAGTCGGGGGAGGAGCGCGATGAGCTGGTCGATCGCGTCCGTGGCGCGGATGTCCAAGGTGACCGCGCGGACGCTGCGCCACTACGACGCCATCGGGCTGCTCCGCCCGGCCTGGGTCACCGCCAGCGGGCGCCGGTACTACGAGCGCGAGCAGCTGCTGCGCCTGCAGCAGATCCTGCTCCTGCGCGAGCTCGGGCTCGGCCTGGCCGCGATCGCCGAGGTCCTGGCGCAGCGCGGCGACGCCGCACAGCGCGGCGACGCCCGGAACCGCGGCGACGCCGGCACGGTGGCCGCGCTGCGCCGGCATCAGGCGTGGCTGGTCGCCGAGCGGGACCGGCTCGAGCGCCTGCTGGAGACGGTCACGGCGACCATCGACAGCATCGAGAACGGAGGAGAGATGGCAGCCGACAAGATCTTCGAGGGCTTCGCGCACAACCCGTACGAAGCCGAGGCGCGGCAGCGCTGGGGCGACGCAGCGGTCGACGCGTCGTACGAGCGGATGCGGGGCTGGTCCGAGGCGGACGCCGAGAAGGCGCGCACCGGGTACCAACGGGTCCACGAGGGCCTGGCCCCGCTGCTGGCGGCCGGCGTCCCCGTCGACGACGCCCGGGTCCAGAACCTGGTGCAGCTGCACTACGAGGTCGTCAGCCTGTTCTGGACCCCGGATGCGCAGGCCTACCGCAGCCTCGGCCAGATGTACACCGACGACGAGCGGTTCCGCCAGAACATCGGCGGTGGTAATGACGCCCTGGTGTCCTACCTGCGCGATGCCATGGACGTCTACGCGACCCGGCGGCTAGGCTGAGCAGCCCCGCACCTGGCCGGGGCATCCCCCTCCACCTGCGATGACCTGCGCGTACGTGACTGCCGTAGGCCTCATATACGTCAGGTGGCTGATGTTTCGCCGTCCCGCCGGGAGCAGTCTGACCTTCGTGTTGTGCGCACAGACGGTGACGGATGCCCGTATGATCCGCCATGCTGCGCGCAGCCACCCGGCACAACCTCGCGTGCCTGCCCGCGAGCGGCGACCGGTCTGGGCCGTGCCTCAACGGCCGTCGACCGATGGCGTCGCCGCTGGCGGACAGGCACGCTGGTCAGGTGCCACGGGATGGGCAGCGGATCCGCAAGTGGAATGTTGCACTTGCATTTTGCGGGTCGACAACCCTTCCCAACCGCGCGGGGGAGCGGCATCATTAGATGTCGTGGTACGTGTCAGCTGTTGCGTCGGAGGTGACAACTGACTCGACTGCGACGGTCTCTTGTGTCCCGCCGGGCTTGCGGATGTCGTGGTAGGTGTCGACTCCCACGACTGTGCCGGTCCCGAGGGCTCCTGTGGTCATCATGGCTACGATGAGGCCTGCAACGCTGCGCTTAGTCCGCATGACGTACTCCTAAGCCGGCCACGGATAGGGGTCACTAGCCAGGTGACTCTGCCGGAGTCACCTGGCTAGGTGGACATTGACGGTGACGACGGAAAGTGACCAGGGGATAACTCGTTGTTAAACGGCGGGTTAACTCTTGGTGTCTGGATCATGTCGAACGGTAGCGGTACACCATCTGACAAGATCCAAACTGTTGGATGGGTTGTATGGCAGACTCGCTGGCGAGCCTGCATACGGCGCCGAACCCCTGGCTGAGCTGGCCAAGGGCCCAGGTGTACAGAAGGTGAACGACAGATTCATCGAAGGCGAACGAAAGGTTAGGTTCGCTCGATGGCGGAGGCGCTTCTCGCGGTATCGCTGGTCGGCCGGCAACAGCAGGTCGACCAGGTGCACGGCTGGGTGGCCGAGCTGCGGGCCGGTTGCGGCCGGGCGGTGTTGGTCGAGGGCGAGCCGGGGATCGGCAAGTCATCCCTGGTCCGCACCGCGGCGACGGAGGCTCAGGAGCTGGGCTGCCGGGTCTTCTGGGCCGCCTGCGACGAGCTGAGCCAGGCGTTTCCGCTGTTGCCCCTGCTGGACGCGGTAGAGCAGCACGCGGAGGCGGGCAGCGGCCACGCGCGCATCGTGGAGCTGCTCCGCTCGGAGTCCGCCCCGTCCAACGCGATCGACCTGGTGGCGGCCGCGGCCGAGCGGCTCCTTGCACTGATAGATGACTTCTGCTCGGCCACTCCGGTCATGCTGGTCGTCGACGACCTCCAGTGGGCGGACTCGGCCACCGTGATGACGCTGGGGCGGCTGGCCCGGTCGGTGCGGCAGCTCCCGTTGCTGGTGGTCGGCACCACCAGGCCGGTGCCCCGGCGGGACGACCTGGTCGCGCTGCGCCGCGCGGTGGAGCCGGACGGCCTGCTCCAGCTGCCCAACCTGTCACTGGCTGAGGTGGCCGAGTTCGTGGCGGGCGCGGTCGGTGGCACCCCGGGCCCGCGGCTGCTCCGGCTCGCTGCCGGTGCGGCCGGCAACCCGCTCTACCTGACCGAGCTCGTCGACGCGCTGGTCCGCGGCCGGTCCCTGACCATCGAGGACGGCTGCGTCGAGGCCACCAACGTGCCGACTCCCGCGTCGCTGTCCGCGGCCATCGCGCACCGGCTGGAGTTCCTGCCGGCACCGGTGCGCGGCGTGCTGCGCGCCGCCGCGCTGCTCGGTGGGGACTTCTCGGTCTCCGACCTCGCCGTCGTGGCCGGCCTGCGCCTCAACGACCTGCTGCCGATCCTGGACGAGGCGATCCTCGCCGGCGTGCTCCGCGGCGACGGCCTCCAGCTGGCGTTCCGGCACCCGCTGATCCGGGCGGCACTCTACGAGGCGATGCCGGTCGCGGTCCGTGCCGCCTGGCACCGGGACGCGGCCCGGGCGCTGGTGGAGAACGGCGCCTCGGCAGAGCGGGTGGCGCGGCAGCTGCTGCCCGCGATCGACGCGGACGACCCGCCCGGGGTGGCCGACGACTGGCTGGTGACCTGGCTGACCGGCGCCGGGCAGCAGCTGGTGGGGCACGCTCCGCATGTCGCGGTCCCGCTGCTGCGCTGGGCGCTGACCGGCATCCCGGCCGGGGTCGTCCCGCACGACCTGCTCACCTGCCGGCTCGCCGACGCTCTCTACCGGGTGGGCGACCCGGCCGGCGCAACCCAGGTGGCAACGGCCGGCCTGGCCCACGTCACCCGGCCCGACCTCCTGGTGGACCTGCACTGGACGCTGGTCTCCTGCCGGTCCATGGTCGGCCGGTCCGAGGAGTCACTCCAGGCACTCCAGAGCGCCCTGCAGTCCTCCCAGGTCGACGGCAAGCACCGGGCGCGCCTGCTGGTGCTGACCGCCCGCGCGCACCGCAGCCTCGGTCACGTGGACCGGGCGAGTCAGGTGGCCGAGCAGGCGCTGGCCGCGGCCACGGCCGCCGGCGACCAGTGGGCCAAGGGGTGGGCGCTGGGCGTACTGACCATCGTGCACAGCATGCTCGGCGAGGTGGACCAGGCGCTTCCGCTGTTCGACCGGGCGCTGGCCGAGGCCGAGGGCGACCCGGGCCTGGCCGACCTGCGGCTGGTGCTCCAGATCAACCAGGCGGTCGCCCTGGGCGACCTGGACCGGTACGCGGACGCGATCAGCGTCGCCGAGCAGGTCCGCCAGCTGGCCGATGACGCCGGCAACGTGGTGCGGCTGGCGCAGGCGCAGAGCGTCCTCGGCGAGCTGCTGTTCGACATCGGCCGGTGGGACGACGCCCTCGCCGAGGTCGACGTGCTGGGCGCCTCCAAGCACCCGGTCGTCGAGTGCTGCGACCACGGTGTCGCCGCCGCGATCGGGCTGCACCGCGGGGATCCTTCGGCCCGCGACCACCTGGCCCAGGCGGAGCAGTACGCGAGCCGGATCGGCGACCGGGTGATCGGGTCGCTCGCCCTGGCGCGCAGCCTCGACCGGGAGCAGGCCGACCAGCCGGCGCAGGCGCTCGCGGTGCTGATGGCCGGGTTGTCGGAGACGGCCGAGGAGGTGGAGCAGACCACTGAGCTGCTCGCCGACGCGGTCCGCCTCGCCGTCTCGGTCGGCGACCGATCGGCCGCCCGCAGCATCGTCAGGCGCGCCGAGGAGATTGCCCGCTCATCCACGGTGCCGCACCGACAGGCGGTCGGGCCGCACTGCCGGGGGCTGCTCGAGAACGACCCGGCACAGCTGCTCCGCGCCGCCGAGCACTACCTGGCCGCCGGGCGCATGCTGCCGCGGGCCCAGTCGCTGGAGGCGGCCGGGGTCGCGCTCGCCGCGGCCGGTGACATGACGGGCGCCCGTACCCACTTCACCGACGCGTTCTCGCTTTACACGACGCTGGGCGCGAGCTGGGACCTGGCCCGGACCCAGGCGCAGTTCCGGGCGTACGGGATCCGGCGCGGTCCGCACGTGCGGCACCGCAGGTCGCAGCAGGGCTGGGACAGCCTCACCCCGACCGAGCTGAAGATTGTCAGGCTGGTCGCCCAAGGCATGTCCAACCCACAGATCGCGGCCCACCTGTTCCTATCCAGGCGTACGGTCCAGACGCACGTGTCTCATGTGCTGGCAAAGCTTGACCTGCACTCCCGGATCGACATTGCCCGCGAGGCCAGCCGGCGTGAGCTGACGGACTCCGAGTAGCCCGCCGACCTGCCTGTCCCCGACCCGACCGACCGCCGCTGTCTGCAGAGCGGCGGTCGGGCTGTGCCTGCTCCGGTTGACCGCCGCTGCCTTCGGCGCGGCGGTCAACCGGTTCCTGGGCGGTCAGGCCGCCGCTCCTTTCGGGAGGGCGGGAGCGCGTCGCGGGCTCACGGCGGCGCTTTTCGGCTCCGGCACCCGGCTGTTGCGGTGCCGCATCAGGTGTGGCGGGCGTGGCTCCTCGCTCCTGGCCGGACCGCCGATCGTCGACAGGTGCTGGCTCAGGTGTGCACGCAGCCCCGCATCCCAGGCGCTCTGGTCCACGTCGGGTGGCGCGATCCAGCGGTGGGAGTTGTCGCTGTAGTGCATATCCTCGTCGCCACGGCGCAGTACGCTCACGATCTTCGCCTTCCAGTCGGCCGCAGGCGTGTCCGTTCACTGTGGACGGACACGGCCTGTCGGTTCCCCACTGAAAGCATCCCGAGCGGGTGGCGTAGGAAGAACGGCCAACTCACTGACATATGAACGAGCGGTCGCCCGGCCTGGCGTAGGCAACCGAGTCAGGTGGCGGATGTCCGACGAACGGGGTGGCGCGACTATGGGTGTGCAAATGCACATGCGGACTCGGCACAGGTCCTCGCTGCCGTACTGCCAAAGGGCTGCGACGGTGGGCGACGGGGGTGCGTGGCCTACCCCCCGGGCCACGCACCTCCAGCCGGGGCGGCGATGTGCGGTCAATGTTCAGGTCCCCGGGCCCCTGTCGGGCCTCGGGGACCAACATTGTTGCGGACAGTGATATGTCGCGTGCCCTACGTGATGAACTGGCGCTACCGCGCCTCCACGCCGGGCATGGCGCCGTCCGGGGTCCTGGGGTGAACCGGCGGCCGGCCCTCGCATACGCGGCCCTGCTTGGGGAACGATGCTGGCATGGCCGACACAGCTACCAGCTTCCGTAACCCGCCCGGCGAGTTCACCCGCGACATGCGCTACATCGCCACCCGCATCACCGCGGACGGGCGGGGCGGCTTCCCGGTCGAGCCCGGCCGCTACCGCCTTGTGGTCAGCCGGGCCTGCCCCTGGGCCAACCGGGCGATCATCGTCCGTCGCCTGCTCGGCCTCGATGACGTGCTGTCCATGGGCGTGGCCGGGCCGACGCACGACGTACGCAGCTGGACCTTTGACCTCGACCCGGGCGGGCGCGACCCGGTGCTGGGCATCGAGCGGCTACAGGAGGCGTACTTCGCCCGGTTCCCCGGCTACGAGCGCGGCATCACCGTGCCGGCCATCGTGGACGTCCCCACCGGCCAGGTCGTCACCAACGACTTCGCCCAGATCACGCTGGACCTGTCCAGCCAGTGGCGGGCCCACCACCGCCACGGCGCTCCCGACCTCTACCCCGAGCACCTGCGCGAGGAGATCGACGAGGTCAACCAGGCTGTGTTCACCGACGTCAACAACGGCGTGTACCGCTGCGGCTTCGGCGGCAACCAGGAGGCGTACGAGAGCGCGTACCGCCGGCTGTTCGAGCGGCTGGACTGGCTCTCGGAGCGGCTTGCCGGGCGGCGCTACCTCGTCGGTGACACCATCACCGAGGCCGACATCCGGCTGTTCGTCACGCTGGTGCGCTTCGACCCTGTCTACCACGGGCACTTCAAGTGCAACCGGCACAAGCTCACCGAGCTGCCGGTGCTGTGGGCGTACGCCCGGGACCTGTTCCAGACGCCCGGCTTCGGCGACACCATCGACTTCGACCACATCAAGCGGCACTACTACCTGGTGCACAGCCACATCAACCCGACCGGGATCGTGCCGGCCGGCCCGGACCTGACCGGCTGGCTGGCCCCGCACGGCCGGCAGGAGCTGGGCGGCACGCCGTTCGGGGACGGCACGCCGCCACCGCCGCCCCGGCCGGACGAGGTGGTGCCGGCCGGGCACACCCCGCTGGGCGGCTGAGACGCGCCTGCGCGGAATGCGAAGCGCCCCCGCACCGGGCCTGGTGCGGGGGCGTCTCGTTGCGTAGCGAGTTGGGCGTGTCCTACAGGTGGCTGCCGAAGGTTGAGTACAGCCAGTTGAGGTCGTCGGCGCGGTCGACGCGGTAGACGCCGCCGGTGCCGGCGCAGGTGCCGTTGAGACCGTAGGAGGTCACCCCGGCGAGCACGCGGGAGCTGCCGATGAAGTTGGGGCCGCCGGAGTCACCGAAGCAGGTGCCGCCGGTGCTGGCGTTGTTCGACAGCAGGATCGAGAAGTCGCCGGTGAACCCGGGCGTGTTGATCTGCACCAGGTGCGGGTTGGCGAGCATCCGTACCCGCTGGTTGTGCTCCAGGAACGAGGCCGCGTCCGGGAAGCTCTGCTGGAGCCCGTAGCCGACCGCGGTGAAGGTGACGTCCTTGTGGCCGCGCTGGGTGGCCAGCTGGTCCAGGACGTCCAGCTGCGGCAGGACACCGTACTGGCTCATCTGCACCGGGGTGTCCAGCACCACGGCGCCGAGGTCGTACCGGAAGAACGCATTGGTGTCGTAGCTGGGGTGGGTGTACGGCGTGCCGCCGACATCGCCGTTGTTCGGGTAGCCGTTGCCCGGGATGCCCGACTCGACGTCCGCGTCGAACCAGATCTCGACGTGGGCGGCGGGGGCCTCGGTGCAGTGGCCGGCGGTGAGGAAGAGGGTGGGCGAGAGCAGGGTGCCGCTGCAACGCCACAGCGGGGTGCCGTTGGCGTTCTGAGCGATCATCAGGCCGACGTACGGGTGACGGTTGCCGTCAAGCTCGCCGTCGGTGACGGCGGTGGCTGGCGAGCCCGACACCGCGAGCGCGGCGAGAGCCGTGACCGCAACCGCAAGTACCTTCTTGACCATGCAAGCTCCTTGAAGATCCGCTCGGGGCGAGCGTGCGGCCACTGTATCCGCCAGGGGAACACATCGGCACCGGCCACCAGGCGAAAGGGACCCTATGGCAGACCCTATCGAGATGCGGAAAGGGCCTTATCCGTCGGTGGTCGCCGGGAGCAGCACCTCGGCCAGGGGGCGGCGGCGGGTGGGCGTGGTCGGCTGGCAGTAGCCCAGCCGCAGGACCACCTGCGGCCACCATCCGGTCGCGGCGTCGGTGAGCAGCTTGCGCAGGGCCGGGACCTCCAGCGGCCGGCTGGTCGGGGTCGCCGCCAGCCCGCGCACCGTGGCCACCAGCAGCACCCGCTCCAGGGCCTGGCCGGCGCGCAGCCAGTCATCCCGGGTGTCACCGTCGGTGGAGAGCACGACGAGCGTCGGGTACGGCGCGAACGGCTCGGTGTCGCGGGACAGCTTCGGCTGGGTAAGGCCGAAGTCACGCATTGGCAAGGCCTCCAGCGCGTCCCAGGCGCCGAATGCCTGGGGTGGCAGGCCGGGTCGGCGGCGGTGCGTGCCCGGCCGCCGCTCGTCCAGCTCGGCCGGGTAGATGCCGCGGGCGCGCAGGCGCTCTCCGGCGGTGCGGACCAGGCCGAGGATGGCCGCCCGGCTGGACGGGCCGGCGACCCGCAGCTGGGCGCCCTCCGCGTCCGCCGCCCAGGTCAGCTCCTCGAGCACCGACGCCGGCACCACCAGCTCCGCGAACGGCCGGCGGTTGGTGTGCCGGCGGGGGATCGCCTCGGCGAGCGCGTTCAGCGCGTCGGCCGGCGGGGCGGGCCGGCCCGGCACGACACGGGCGACCAGGTCCGGCTCGGCCGGCTCGGGCCACGGCCGCAGCACCGGCAGGCGGCCGTGGTACGCCATTGCCACGCGCAGGTTGAGCACCGCCGCTCCTACGCTGATGAGCAGCTCCCGGCCGGACGGGTCGACGACCTCCAGCCGGCGGCGCCAGTCGGCGTAGACGTCCACGCCGCCGTCGCGGACGCGGAACAGCCACGGCTGGCTGTTGTGCAGGGACGGAGCGGCGGTGGCCGCCTTCACGCATGCCGTGAGCGCCGCCTCGCTCAACTGGCCGCTCTGCCCGGCATGGTCCATGACGCCGCTCGTGGGGTCGGTCGCGCATACGCTCATCAGGCACCTCCGGCCTCCAGCACAGCAGCGGCGCCGGTGGCGCCAGTAGGGCCGGTGGTCCCGCCGTAGGGTGTCGGTCGACCAAGCCTGGGGCTCCGGGCGAGCGCGGTGGGGCCGCGCGGTGGGGCCGTCAGTGCGGGTGGCGCGCGAGGCCGCCCATCTTGACCGCGGTGTAGACCGCGGCGGCGAGGGCGACGTCGGAGAGCAGCATGAGGCCGATGGCGTAGGACTCCTCGATGCCGTAGACCCAGCCCATGACCAGAGGCGGGACAAAGCCGCCCAGGCCACCGGCGGCCCCTACCAGGCCGGTGACCGTGCCGACCTTGTCCGCGGGCGCGACCTTGCCGACAAGGGCGAAGACCGCGCCGGCGGCCGCGCCGAGCAGCGCGGCCATGCCCAGGAAGGCGACCGTGCCGAGCGGGATCAGCGGGGGCTGGAACGCCTGGACCACGGCGAGCCCGGCCACCCCGGCGAAGCACCAGATCAGCACGGGCACGGGGTGGAACCGGTCGGAGAGCCAGCCGCCGATGGGCCGGGCGATGACCGCGAGGACGACGAACCCGGCGGTGCGCAGGGCCGCGTCGTTGACCGGGAGTTCGTAGGCGGTGCGCAGGTAGGCCGGGAGGTAGACGCTGAACGCGACGAAACCGCCGAAGCCGACCGCGTAGAGGAAGCACATCTGCCAGGTGACGGCCAGCCGCGCCACGTCGGCCATGCGGCGCAGCGCCGAGCCGGCCGGCCGCTGCCGGTCGGGCGCGTCCCGTACCAGCAGCGCGGCCACCGCGGCGTAGCCGGCCAGGACGGCGGCGACCAGAAGGAACGGGGTCTTGGCGCCGTAGGTGTCGGAGAGCTTGACGGTGGTGAAGTTGGAGATCGCGGTGCCGCCCATGCCGACGCCGAACACGCCGATGGCGAAGCCGCGCCGCGCGGGCGGGTACCAGCCGGAGACCAGCGGGACGCCGACCGCGAAGGCGGTGCCGCCGATGCCGAGGAAGAAGCCGGCGACCACCAGGGCCGGGTAGGACGACACGAAGGCCAGCGTCAGCACCGGCACCACGGTCGCCACGCTGACGAGCGGGAACATGACCCGGGCGCCGTACCGGTCGGTGAGCGCGCCGACCGGGATGCGCCCCAGCGAGCCGACCACGACCGGGACCGCGACGAGCAGGGACTGGGCGGCGAAGCTGAGCCCCAGGCGCTCCTTGATGCCCGGGCCGAGCGGGCCGAGCAGCGCCCAGGCCCAGAAGTTGACCATGAAGCCGAGCGTGGCCAGCACCAGGTTGAGCGTTGCCCCGGGCGGGGCGGTGCGCCCCGCGGTGCCGGTGGCCGCCGGCGCTGCGGTCGTGGTCTGGCTCGCCGTCGCGGCACGGTCTGTGGTCCGCATCTCCTACCTCACCTGGTCAGGTCGTGCAGGGGGTGTCCGGTGCCGGTCACCGGCGCGTGCGGGCCGCCGGCCGCCGGGCGGGTGCTGTCGGCGGCCCGTCCCAGCCGGGCCGGGTGGCCCGCAGCCCGGGCCGGGCGTCGCGGCTGCGGTAGACCACGTACGGGCGGGTCAGGTAGCCGACCGGGGCGCTGAACGCGTGCACCAGGCGGGTGAACGGCCAGAACGCGAACAGCGCGAACGCGGCGATGATGTGGATCTGGAAGCCGACCGGGACCCCGGCCATCACGTCCGGGTCGGGGCGCAGGTAGAACAGCGAACGGAACCACGGGGAGATCGTCTCGCGGTAGTTGTAGCCGCTGCCGGCGATGTTGGCCCGTACCGTGGCCAGCAGGCCGAGGACGATCACTACGGCGAGCACGGCGTACATCGCCTTGTCGTTCTTTGTGGTGGCGGCGAAGACCGGGCCGGTCAGCCGGCGGCGGACGATGAGGATCGCCATGCCGAGCAGCGTGCACAGGCCGGCCACGGTGCCGATGAAGACGGCCATCAGGTGGTACGTGTCCTCGGTGATCCCGACCGCCTCGGTCCACGACTCCGGGATGACCAGCCCGCCGATGTGCCCGATGAGCACCATGAGGATGCCGAAGTGGAACATCGGGCTGCCCCAGCGCAGCACCGCGGTCTCGTAGAGCTGGGAGGAGCGGGTGGTCCAGCCGAACTTGTCGTACCGGTAGCGCCAGAGCAGCCCGCCGGCCATGACGGCCATGGCCAGGTACGGGTACGCCACCCAGAGCAGGACGTTCACCGGCGACCTCCGGTCGTGTCGACGAGTCCGAACGGTTCCAGGCCGACCTGCTCCACCGGCGGGCCGGTGCGGGCCAGCTGGGCGGCGGCGGCCTGGTCGGCCGGGCCGGCCGGGGGCAGCATGGCACGTACCGCGTCGATCGCCCCACGGTAGGCCGAGCCTTCCGCGGCGAGGGCCTCGGCCAGCAGGTCGAGGCCGACCCGGTTGTCGCGCAGCAGCCGCCAGCCGCCGGGGTCGACCGCGGCGAGGTCCAGCACGGCGGGCAGGTAGTCGGGCAGCTCGCCGCCGACCACCGCCAGGCCGGCGGCCTTGTAGACGGCTGCGAACCCGACCAGCGCCTCGCCGCGCCGCCGCGTGTCGCCGCAGCTGTAGTAGGTCAGGTGCAGGCAGCAGCGGCGGCGGAAGTCGAACAGCTGCACATACTCGGCGGCGAGCGTGGTCGGGTCGGTGGCGGCCCGGTGGCGGGCCACGCCCCGCAGCGGCCCGGCGACCGACGCCGGCAGCCCGTCGAGCGCGGCGAGCAGCGTGGGCAGCGGGTCGAGCACCACCGCGTCGGGG
>DASSUC010000311.1:0-2261 GCA_035707405.1 Micromonosporaceae bacterium
TTCTCGCCTGGGAGCGGCCGTGGCGCGGGCGACTTCGACTCCCGACCCGCAAGGCGCCGGTCACCGTCGATCTGCCGGCCTACGCCGCCCTCAGGTGGGGCGGCAGAACCGCTGAGCTGATTCTGGTGCCAGATCTGGCCACCTTCGGTTCTTCCGCAGGAAGTGGGGACCGTGGCAAGGTTAAGAGTAGAGGCGTAGGCTCCGATCGTCTCGGAGGGAGGTGGTCGCCATGCTACCGACCGACCGGGAGTCGCCACTGGTGATCACGCGGATCGTGCTCGACGGGGAGACGGTCATCTTGGACGGGCAGGGGGCAGCCGAGGCCGCCTCATGCCCGTCCTGTGGGAGCACCAGCGCGTCGGTGCATGACCGCTACGTGCGTCAGCCGCTGGACCTGCCCTGGCGCGGGCACGTCGTGCGCGTGCGGCTGACGGTACGGCGCTTCCGCTGCCTGGCACGGGACTGCCTGCGATGCACGTTCACCGAGCCGTTCGGCCGGCACCTGGCGCGTCGCGGTCAGCGCATGGCCGAGGCCGACACGCTGCTGGTGAGTCTGGCCTACGCCGCCGGGGGAGAAGGTGGTGCCCGTCTGGCACGCGCTGCTGGTGTGCCGGCGAGCCCGGACACCCTGCTCCGGCTGCTGCGTCGGACCCCACCGACAGCAGGATCGACGCCACATGGGCTTGGCGTCGACGACTTCGCGCTGCGACGTGGCCATCGGTACGGCACCATCCTGGTCGACCTGGAGCTGCACGAGGTGCTGGACCTGCTGCTGGATCGTACGGCCGCGTCACTGGCGGACTGGCTGCGGTCCCATCCCGGCGTCGAGATCATCGTGCGAGATCGCGCTGGTGCGTATGCCGCTGGGGCACGGGCAGGCGCGCCCGAGGCGGTCCAGGTGGCCGACAGGTTCCACCTGGTCAAGAATGGCAGCGAGGCGCTCGATGAGATAGTGCGCAGCCGTCGGCGGCGCATCGAGTACGCCGAGCCAGCCGACGAGATCGTCGCGCCGCCAGCGGCGCCGGAGCCACCCCTCAGTCGGACGAAGCAGGACCAGCTCGCGCGACGGGAGCGCCGCCGTGCCCGCTGGCAGCACGTCCGTGACCTTCGCGACGCGGGCGCCAGCATCCAGGGGATCGCCCGAGAGACGGGGATGCATCGGCGCACCGTGCGTAACTACCTCGCCACGGCCGAGCCGCCCCAGTCTCGGCCACCGCCACGCCCGGCCGGGCTGACCTCGCCGCTGCTGCAGCCCTGGGTCAGCTACCTGCAGGACCGCTGGCAGCAGGGGTGCCACAACGTCGCCCAGCTCTTCCGAGAGCTTGAAGCCCAGGGCTATCCTGGCAGTCGATCGCTCCTGCAACAGGCGCTCCAGCCCTGGCGTCCACCACGCCCACCGCGCCGCTCACGGGGATCGCGCCCCCGGCGCCACCACCTCAGCGTGCGCTGGCTCTGCCTGCGACCTGCCGACCAGCTTGCCGACCATGAGCGTCGGGCCCTCGAGCAGCTCCTGGCCGATGATCCCGAGCTGGCGACCGGCTATCAGCTCCTCCAGCGGTTCCGTCAGCTCATCGCGACGCGGGACCCGAGCGCCCTGGATGCCTGGCTCGACGGCGCCGAGGCCAGCGGCCTGCCGCCGTTCGTCTCGCTGGCGCACGGCATCCGCACCGACCGCGCGGCGGTGAATGCCGCGCTGACCACCCCATGGTCGAACGGCCAAGTGGAAGGCCAGGTCCACCGCCTGAAGCTCGTCAAGCGCCAGGGTTACGGGCGGGCCAAGCTCGACCTGCTCGCCCGCCGCGTCCGCGCCGCGTGATGAAGCCGCCACCTGGCGGCACCACCAACGAGGTCCACGGCTGATCCCGTTTCCTGCGGGAGAGCCCAATGACCCTGGCGATTGACAGTCGAGGGCTGCCGATCCAGGGTGAGTCGCGACGGTCGGTTGACCGCATAACAGTTCGAAGTGCGGAGGTTCCTCGGCCGCCATCAGCGGGGTGGGTCAGGTCCGAAACCTCGGAATGACAGGGTTGTTGTGGACCTGGCTGAGAGTACTGGGCTGGGAGGTCGACCGCTGGAGGCCGACCGTATGCTGGAGATCGATGGTGCTGGCGAAGTGGACGAAGACGAGGTAGCACGGCGGGCAGACTTGTCGAAGCGCGAGAACATCCACCGGAAGTGTCGATGGCGAATCTGGCCCGCCGCGGCATTCCCGGTCTGGGGCGGACACGCGCGGGGTTGCAGGCGGCGAGTCGTGATTCGGT
>DASSUC010000312.1:0-2335 GCA_035707405.1 Micromonosporaceae bacterium
GTACTTCCCCGACGGGCGGTACCTGGCCGCGGTCCTGGAGCACGGGCTGCGCAAGCTCGCACCGCACGGGGTGCTCTTCCTCGGCGACGTCCGCGACCTGCGGCACCTGCCGGCGTTCCACGCCGCGGTCGAGATCCACCAGGCCGACCCGGACCAGCCGTGGGAACGGGTGGCCTGGCGGGTCGCGCAGCGGTCCCTGCGCGAGCGGGAGCTGGCCGTCGACCCGGTGTTGTTCTGGTCCAACCCCGGCACCCGGGCGGTGGTGCTGCCGCACGGCGGGCCGGCGCACACCGAGATGGCCGACTACCGCTACGACGTCGTCCTGCTGCCCGATGCCGGTCTGCTGCCCGATGCCGGTCTGCTGCCCGGCGCGGAGCAGCCGCCGGAGCCCGCCGGGGCGGTCACCATCCCGTGGCGGGCCGACGTCGACGTCGTCGCCGAAGCAGCCGCCGGCCTCGCCCTGGGCTGCCCGGTCGTGCGGCTGACCGACGTGCCGAACGAGCGGCTCCGGCGCGACTGCGCGCGTTACCACCAGCTCCGCGCGGCCGGCCCGCACAGCGTCGCCACAGTCGGCGACCTGCGCGCGGATGCCGGGCACCCGGCCGGCTGGCGACCGGACGACTTCACCGGCCTGGCGGCCCGGTACGGGTACCGGTCAGAGGTCTTCTACCGGCCGGACGGCCCGGCCGACGCCTATGACGTGGTCCTCACCGCGGCCGAGGTCTCCGCGCGCCAGACCGCCGAGTGGTACGCCGTCCGCGTTGCCGCGCCGCCGCCCGCCGAGGTGGTGAACGTGCCGGCCCTGGCGCGGCTGTGCGCCGGCCTTCCCGAGCAGCTCGTCGCGCACGCCGCCCGGACCCTGCCCGACTACATGGTGCCCCACGAGGTCATCGTGGTTGCGGAGCTGCCCCTGTCGGCCAACGGCAAGGTCGACCGGTCGCGCCTGCCGCGGCCCGAGCCGCCCGGGGACCATGCCCGCCCGGCCGGCCGCGCCCCCCGCACCGAGTACGAGCACATGCTGTGCGCCGTCTGGAGCGGGGTGCTGTCAACCGACCGTCCCAACGTCGACGAGGACTTCTTCCGCGCCGGCGGGGACTCCCTCGCCGCGGTCCGCCTAGTCTCCGCCGCCCGCACCGCAGGACTGCGGCTGCGCTCCAACGACCTGTTCGCCCACCCGACCATCGCCGCGCTGGCCGAGCTGGCCGCCGCCCGGGCGCTGCGCGATGAGGACGACGACGGCGACGGCGAGCTGCCCGCCCTGGAGCCGGATCCGGCAGGCCGGTTCGAGCCGTTCCCGCTCACCGAGATCCAGCAGGCGTACCTGCTGGGCCGGACCGGGTTCTTCGAGCTGGGCAACGTGCCCGCGACCTTCTACGTCGAGCTGGAGGCGGCCGATCTCGACGTGCCCCGGCTGGAGGCCGCGTTCAACGGGCTGGTGGACCAGCACGACATGCTGCGCATGGTGGTCACCGACGACGGCATGCAGCGCGTCCTCCCCGAGGTGCCCCGCTACGAGATCCGCACCCTGGACTGCCGCGGCCTCGGCCCGCACGACGCGGCAGCCCGGCTCGCCGGCGTACGGTCCGAGCTGACCAACCACATCTTCGGCCCGTCGCGCTGGCCGTTGTTTGAGGTGCGGGCGACCCGGCTGGACGAACAGCGGGTGCGGCTGCACATCGCCATCGACCTCATGCTCGTCGACGGCGTGAGCGTCAACCTGATCCTCACCGAGCTGTCGGAGCGGTATGTGGACCCGGGCCGGGTGTGGCCCGGGTTGGCGGTGTCCTTCCGGGACTACCAGCTCGCGGTGGAGGGGCTGGTGGGCTCGGGGCGGTTCGAGCGGGCCCGGCGGTACTGGCTGGACCGGCTGGACACGTTGCCGGCGGCGCCGGAGCTGCCGCTGGCGGGGGCGCTCTCGGCGGTGTCCCGGCCGCGGTTCTCCCGCCGGTCGTTCGGGCTGGACCCGGCGGCGTGGGCCGGGCTGCGGGCGCGGGCCAGCCGGCGCGGGCTGACCCCCTCGGCGGTGCTGGCCGCGGCGTACGCGGTGGTGCTGGGACAGTGGTCGGCGGCGCCGCGGCTGACCGTGAACGTGACGGTCAACTCCCGCCTGCCGGTGCACCGCCAGGTCAGCGAGGTGGTGGGTGACTTCACCGCGTTGACGCTGCTGGAGGTGGACACCGCCCGCTCCGGGGTGGAGCCGTTCGCACGGTTCGCCGCGCAGGTGCAGCGGCAGCTGTGGACCGACCTGGACCACCGCGAGCTCAGCGGGGTACGGGTGATGCGGGAGCTGGCCCGCCGCCGCGGCGCCACCAACGCCACCATGCCCGTCGTGTTC
>DASSUC010000313.1:0-2454 GCA_035707405.1 Micromonosporaceae bacterium
AGCGTGCGCACCTTCTGCGCCTGGCCGTAGTAGGCGTCGTAGTAGCCGGCCGACAGCGCGTACGTGCCGAGGATGATCCGCCGCTTGACCTCCGGGCCGAAGCCGGCCTCCCGGGTCAGCGACATGACCTCCTCCAGCGACCGGGTGCCGTCGTCACCGGTCCGCAGCCCGTAGCGCACGCCGTCGAAGCGGGCCAGGTTGGACGAGCACTCGCTCGGCGCGATCAGGTAGTAGGCCGGCAGCGCGTAGTCGAAGTGGGGGCAGGACACCTCGACCACGTCGGCGCCGAGCTTGGCCAGCGCCTCCACCGCCTCGCGCACCGCCGCGGCCACGCCCGGCTCGGCGCCGTCACCGCCGAACTCGGTCACCAGGCCGAGCCGCACGCCGGCCAGGTCACCGCCGGCACCGCGGCGGGCCGCGCCGACGACATCGGGCACCGGCGCCGGGATCGAGGTCGAGTCGCGTGGGTCGTGCCCGGCGATGACCGCGTGCAGCAGCGCGGCGTCCAGCACCGTACGGGCGCACGGACCCGGGGTGTCCAGTGAGGACGAGAACGCGACCAGGCCGTAGCGGGAGGTGCCGCCGTAGGTCGGCTTGGCGCCCACGGTGCCGGTGACCGCGCCCGGCTGGCGGATCGAGCCGCCGGTGTCCGTGCCGATCGCCAGCGGCGCCTCGTACGCCGCGACGGCCGCGGCCGAGCCGCCGCCCGAGCCGCCCGGGATGCGGCCGAGGTCCCACGGGTTGTGCGTCGGTCCGAACGCGGAGTATTCCGTGGAGGAGCCCATGGCGAACTCGTCCATGTTGGTCTTGCCCAGCACCACCAGCCCGGCGGCGCGCAGCCGCTCCACGGTCGTGGCGTCGTACGGCGGCACCCAGCCTTCCAGGATCTTCGAGCCGCAGGTGGTCGGGGTGCCGTGGGTGGTCAGCACGTCCTTGACCGCGACCGGGACCCCGGCCAGCGGCCCGAGCGCGCCGCCGGCCGCGCGGCGCTGGTCCACCGCCCGGGCCGCGGCGAGCGCCCCCTCCGCATCCACGTGCAGGAACGCGTGCACCCGCGGGTCGACCGCGGCGATGCGGTCCAGGTGGGCCCGGGCGACCTCCTCGGCCGAGACCTCCCCGGCGCCCACGCGCCGGCCCAGCTCGGCGGCTGTCAGCCTGGTCAGGTCGGTCACGGCTACGCCTCCTCGTCGAGGATCCGGGGCACCCGGAACCGGCCCTCGGCGGCGTCCGGAGCGCCGGCGAGGACCTGCTCGCGGGGCAGGCCCGGGCGCACCACGTCGTCGCGGAGCACGTTGGTCAGCGGGACCGCGTGCGAGGTCGGCGGGGTGTCCTCGGCGGCCACCTCACTGACGCGGGCCACCGCATGCAGGATCACGTCGAGCTGGCCGGCGAGGGTGTCCAGCTCCTGTTCGGTGACGGCGAGCCGCGCGAGGTGCGCCAGGTGCGCGACCTCCTCGCGGGAGATGGCGGCCATTTCGGGTCCCCCTTGTCGGGACGCTGCGGTGACTGCGCGAGTCTATCCAGCGGGCGGAGGCGCATCTGAGGGGATTGCCTCCTGCTGGGCCGCTGCCCGCGCCGCCTCCGGCCCGTCGGCGAGCAGCACGTCGAAGCCTGCGTCGTCGAGCACCGGCACCTTCAGCGAGACCGCCTTGTCGTACTTGCTGCCTGGGTTGTCCCCCACGACCACGAAGTCGGTCTTCTTCGACACCGAGCCGGTCACCTTGCCGCCGCGGCTGGTCACCGCCTCGGTGGCGGCGTCACGCGAGTAGCGGGCGAGGGAGCCGGTCACCACCACGGTCAGCCCCTCCAGCGGGCGGGGGCCGGTCTCGGCCAGCTCCTCGGCGAGGCGCACCCCGGCCTCGCCCCACTTCTTCACGATCTCCCGGTGCCAGTCGACGGTGAACCACTCGATGACCGACTCGGCGATGGTGGGGCCGACCCCCTCGGCCGCGGACAGCTCCTCCACGCTCGCCGCGGCGATCCGCTCCACCGACCCGAAGTGCCGGGCGAGCGCCTGGGCCGCGGTCGGGCCGACGTGCCGGATCGACAAGGCGACCAGGATCCGCCACAGCGGGCGCTGCTTGGCCTCGGCGAGGTTGGCGAGCAGCTTGGTCGCGTTGGAGCCGAGCGAACCGTCCTTGTTGACGAAGAACTCGCTGCCCGACAGCTTCTCCGCGTCGAGCCCGAACAGGTCCCCCTCGTCGGTGATCACCTGGTCGGTGAGCAGGGCCATCGCCGCCTTGTAGCCGAGCACCTCGATGTCGAGCGCACCCCGGCCGGCCAGGTGGAAAACCCGCTCGCGCAGCTGCGCCGGGCAGGAGCGGTTGTTGGGGCAGCGGATGTCGACGTCGCCCTCCTTGGCCGGGGCGAGCGGCGAGCCGCACTCGGGGCAGTGCTCGGGCATGGTGAACGGCCGCTGCGTCCCGTCCCGCTGCTCGACCACCGGCCCGACGA
>DASSUC010000314.1:0-10029 GCA_035707405.1 Micromonosporaceae bacterium
GGTGGCGATGCTGAACAGCCCGGAGGTGACCGCGGCCAGCTGGTCGGCGCTGTCGCGGGGAAGCTGGTCGGAGGCTGCCACCAGCAGCCCGTCGGAGGAGACCACCACGGCGTGGGCGACTCCCGGCACGCGCTGGGTGAAGGCGGTGATGAGCCAGTTCAGGTCGCGCGCCTGTGGGCTGAGGACGCTCACTGGGCACGCTCCCCCTTCGAGCTGGCGGCGGGCGCCGTCGCGGCGGCCTTCCGCGGGCGCTTGGTCGGCTTCTTCTTCTCCGGCGCGGGACCTGGCGTGGGATGCGGCCGGGACGCGCCGTTGCCGGCCTCCGCGGCCTCCGCCTCGGCCTGGCGTACCCCGCCGTAGAACCGGCTCAGCATGCTGCTGACCGCACCCGGCTCGGGCTCGTCACCGGGCGGCGGCGCCGGCGCGGGCCCGCCGCCGCTCGGCTGGGTCGCGGACAGCTGCGCCATCGGCACCCGGATCGGCAGGCCCTGCGAGCTGGTGCCGCCGGTGACCGGGGCGGCGGGTGGCGCGGCGGCGGGTGGCCCGCCCCGGCCGGCCTGCTTCCCGGTCGGGGCAGCCTCGCCGGCCTGGCGGGACCACCACGAGGTCCCCAGCCCGGCCGGGGCGGCGCGCTTGGGGCGCCGGGCCCGCCCGGCGCCCAGCACGTCCTCGGCGCGGGTCGGCACGCCGTGACGCCGCGAAGTGCCCGCGCGGCGGTGCCGCGGCGGCGGCACCGCCATGGACAGCTCCGCCGGGCCGCCGGTGATGACCGGGGCCGGTGCCGGTGACTGGCCGGGGGCCGGTGACTGGCCGGGGACCTGTGCCGGCGGTTGGCCGGGGGACGGTGCGGCGCGGGCGGGCAGGGCCGCCGGTGGGGCTGCCGCCAGCACCTCCTTGGGCAGCCGTACCACGGCGAGCACGCCGGTGGTGGCGGGTCGCAGCTCGACCCGGATGCGGTGCCGGGCGGCGAGGTGGCTGACCACGAAGAGTCCCATCCGCTCCGACGCCGCCACGTCGACCGGGGGCGGGGCGGCGAGCAGCGCGTTCGCCTCGCGCAGGGCCTGCTCGGACATGCCGATGCCCTGGTCGGCTATCTGCACCAGCGCCTCGCGACCGGCGCCCAGGGTCTGCCCGGTGATGCGTACGGGTGAGGTCGGCGGGGAGAACTCGGTGGCGTTCTCCAGCAGCTCGGAGAGCAGGTGGACGACGTCGGCCACGGCGTGGCCGACCACGTGCAGGTCACCGGCGACCTCGTGGCTCACCCGGGTGTACTGCTCCACCTCGGCGATCGCGGCGAGCACGACCGAGGGCAGCGCCACCGGATCGCTCCACCGCCGCCCGGTGTCGCCACCGGCGAGGACCAGCAGGTTCTCGTCGTTGCGGCGCATCCTGGCGGCGAGGTGGTCCAGCCGGAAGAGGTTGGCGAGCTGGTCCGGGTCGTCCTCCTCCTGCTCGAGGTCGTCGAGCAGCTCGAGCTGGCGCTCCACCAGCAGCTGGCTGCGCCGGGCGAAGTTGACGAACATCGCGTTGACGTTGCGCCGCATGACGGCCTGCTCCACGGCGAGGCGCACCGCGCTGCGGTGCACCGCCGTGAACGCGTCAGCCACGTCACCGACCTCGTCCGCGGTGCGTACGGACATCGGCTCCACCTCGATGGCCGGCGCGGCGCCCGACGATGCACCGCGCACCCGCTCCAGGGCCTTGGGCAGGGCGCGCTGGGCGACCTCCAGCGCCTCCTCCCGCAGCAGCCGCAGCGAGCGCACCATGCTGCTGCCTATCAGCACCGACGCCAGCAGGGCGACCAGCAGGACGAGCAGGATGCCGGCGGTGGCCAGCCCGGTGATCCGCCACCGCGCGGCGCTGAGCTCCTGGGTGCCCTCGACCGCCTCGTTGAGCAGCGTGGCCTCGACCTCACGCAGCAGCTCCAGCTCCTGCGTGCTCTCCGTCCACCACCGGCCTGGCTCGATGGCGACCGCCGCGCCCCGCGCCCGCTCCATAGTGGACTGTTCCAGCCGGGCGACGTTGCGCACCGTCTGGCCGCGGACCTTCTCGTCATACCGGGCGACCTGGTACGGCGTCGCGTCGGCGCGGAACCGGTCGAGTGCCGCCGATCGCTGCGCCCGCAGGTTGGCCAGCTCCTCCAGCTCGGCCGCACCGGGCGCGGTGCGCCCGTGCAGCACGGCGAAGAGCCGGCCCCGCACCTGCGCGGACAGCTCCTTGGCCCGGGCCAGGTCGGCGTAGCCACGCACCTGGCTGACCAGCTGGGCGTCGGCCGCGGCGGCCGGCTCGGGCAGCATGGCCAGCAGCGCGTCGACCGCCCGCGAGTAGCCGTCGAAGACGCCGCGCTGGCGCAGCCACCCCGTCTGCCCGCCGGTGCGCAGCTGGGCCACGTCCGCCAGGGCTGCGCTGGCCCGCTCGTACGCCTGCCGGCGGGGGCCGGACGGCGGCAGCGAGCGCACCGCCTCGCCGAGCTGCCGCCGGGCCAGGTCCACCGCCTCGCGCTCGCCGGTCAGCGCCCGGGCCAGCTCGTCCGCGTCGCGCGGTCCCGGGCTGGCGTTGAACCGGGCCAGCTCCCCCGCGGTGCGGTCGCGCTCGCGCTGCAGCTCGTGCACCAGCCCCGTCACCTGGCGGCCGAGAGCCACCTGCTCGGCGAAGTCAGCCAGCGCGGTCGCGTCGCGCACCGCATCCGCAGTCTGCACCCCGGCCAGCACCGAAAACGCCACCGCCGGCAGCACCAGGACCGCACCGACCTTGGTACGCACCCGCCAGTGCGCCGGCTGGGCCAGGGTCACCAGCCATCCACGGCGGCGACCGGCGACCCAGTGTCGCCGGTCGTTGCCTGTCGCCGTACTGACGGCCCGCGAGGCAGCATCCACCAATAGTCAGACCTTCCTCGTAGCCGGCCACGCCACAGCGCGCCGTCAATCAAACCAGCCCCGGGTGCGCTGTCAACGGCGCCTAGTGTGGCACAGCTCACAGCGTTCACACACGCCGTGCGGGGTTGATCAGCTCTTGCGTAGGCCGGAAGGATACGGCCCCAGGTGCCCGGAGGAGTGGGCGCCGCAGCGCGTACCGGAGGAGGCAACCGTGGTGCAGGCAGCGCGCCGCGGCGTGGTCGCGCTGGTCATGCTCGTTGCCGCGGGTTGCACCGGGGGCGACCCGGCGCCGCCGCCCGGCGCACCGGCCACGATCGGGGTGCTCGCCGCCGCCGGCTCGCCAGCGGCGCACGGAGCCCAGCTCGCGGTCGACGTGGTCAACGGCCTGGTGCCCGAGGCGCCGTTCCCGCTCGTCGCGGCGCTGCGCGAGCGTCGTGGAGCGCTGGCCCTGGCCGTGGCCAGCCCCGGTACGACCGGCGCGGAGGCGCAGCAGGCCGTCACCCGGCTGGTGACCCAGGACCGGGTGGCCGGGATCGTGCTGGCCGCCCCCGGGCGGGTGGTGGAGGCGGCGGAACGCGCCGACGGTCACCAGGTGCCGCTCGTGGACGCGTCGAGCTCCGCGGTCCGCCTCAACGACCTCGGCTTCGACTGGTACTTCCGGACCGCGCCGAGCGACCGCATGCTGGCCGCCGCCGCACTCTCCACGCTGGTGCCGGAGCGCCGCAGCGGGTCGCCGCCGCGGCTGGCCATCATCGCCGCCGCGTCCGCCGCCCAGGGCGGCGACGGGCCCGCGACGCTGCTCCGTGAGCTGTCGGCCGGCTCCGGCGTGGCCGATGTGGTGACCGTCGTGGCGCAGGCCGGGCCGGGCGGCGCCCGGCGTACGGCCGGCGAGCTGGCCCGCGCCGAGCCGGAGATGGTCGTCGCGGTCGCACCGGATGCCGACGCGGCGCGCGCGCAGCTACAGGCGGCGGTCGGGCTGGGCAGCCAGGTACGGCTGCTGGGGCTGGGCCCCGGCTTCGCCGGCAGCGTCGCCTTCTCCGACGAGCACCCGTACCTGCTGCGGGCCGCCTCGTGGTCGGCGGAGTTCGCCAACCGCCAGCCGGTCGCCCGGGAGGTGGCCCTGCTCTACCGGGCGCGGTTCGGCGAGCCGATGAGCGAGCCGGCGGCGAGCGCGTTCACCGCGGCGATGACGCTGGCCATCGCGGTCAACGCGGCCGGCACCACCCGGGCCGGCGAGGTGCGCGGCGCCCTGCACCAGCTGTGGCTCCCGGCCACCCAGACGATCATGCCGTGGGACGGGGTCCGGTTCGGCCCCGGCGGGCAGAACACCCTGGCCAGCGGCGTGGTGGAGCAGCGCGTGGGCAAGGCGTTCCGGGTGGTCTACCCGCCGGAGCTGGCGATAGCGCCACCAGCGGCGCCGCTGTCCGGCTGAGCCGGACAGCCACGGCAGCCTCAGGCCCGGCAGCTCAGCAGCCCGGCAGGCTCAGCCGAGCCAGCCCGGCCGCACCAGGCCTGCCTCGTACGCGAAGACGACCAGCTGTGCCCGGTCCCGCGCGCCGAGCTTCACCATCGCCCGGCTCACGTGCGTCTTTGCGGTAGCCGGGCTGACCACCAGCCGGGCCGCGATCTCCTCATTGGACAGGCCGGCGCCGACCAGCGCCACCACCTCCCGCTCCCGCTCGGTCAGGGCGCCCAGGGCGGCCGGCGCCACCGGCGCCTTGGCCCGCGCGGCGAACTCGGCGATGAGCTGGCGGGTGACCCCGGGCGACAGCAGCGCGTCCCCGGCGGCGACCGCGCGCACCCCGCGCAGCAGCTCGACCGGTTCGGTGTCCTTCACCAGGAAGCCGGCGGCTCCGGAGCGCAGCGCCTCGAACACGTACTCGTCCAGGTCGAAGGTGGTGAGGATGACGATGCGGGTGCCGGCCAACGCCGGGTCGGCGGCGATGGCCCGGGTGGCGGCCAGCCCGTCGAGCCCGGGCATGCGGATGTCCATCAGCACCACCTGCGGCACGGTCTGCCGGGCCAGCCGCAGTGCGGCGGCCCCGTCGGCCGCCTCCCCCACGACCTCGATGTCCGGCTCGGCGTCGAGCAGCGCGCGGAAGCCGGCCCGCACCAGCGCCTGGTCGTCGGCGATCAGCACGCGGATCATCGCGCCACCTCCTCCAGCGGGAGCCGGGCCCGCACCCGGAACCCGCCGCCCGGCCGGGGACCGGCGGACAGGTCCCCGCCGAGCGCGGCGGCCCGCTCCCGCATCCCCGGGATGCCGCTGCCACTCTCCACACCGGACGGTCCAGGGGCGGCCCGGCCGTCGTCGTCGACGGTGACCCGCAGCTCGCTGTCGGCGTACTCGATGGTCACCGTGGCGCTGGCCCCGTCCCCGGCGTGGCGGCGCATGTTGGTCAGGGCCTCCTGCACGATGCGGTAGGCGGCCCGGTCCACCTCCGGCGGCAGCGGCCGGGGGTGGCCGAGCACCGTCGTGGACACCGGCTGCCCGCCGTCCACCGCCAGGTCGCCCACCCGGTCCAGACCAGGGGCCGGGGTACGCGGAGCCGCCTCGTCGCCCGGGCGCAGCGCGGCGAGGACGGAGCGCACCTCGCGCAGCGCCTCGGCGCTGGCCTGCTTGATCGCGGTGAGCGCGGCCCGGGCCTGCTCCGGCTGGCTGTCCATCAGGTGCAGGCCCACCCCGGCCTGCACGTTGATCAGTGACAGGTGGTGGCCCAGCACGTCGTGCAGCTCCCGGGCGATGCGCAGCCGCTCCTCGCTGGCCTGCCGGCGCTGCTGCTCGGCGCGGGCGCGGGCCTGCTCGGCGCGCCACTGCGCGAGCTGGGCGTAGTGCTCGCCGCGCACCTTGGCCGCGCCCGCCACGGCCAGCGCCGCACCGACCCACCCGGCGACGACCAGCGCCTGCACCGGGCCGGGCGGCGGGTCCAGCGGCCGGCCGGCGAGCTGCGAGACCAGGTGGCCGAGCCCCAGGTAGGCGGCGTAGCCGAGGACGACCGTCGCCCATGTCCCGGCCCAGCGGCCGGCCCGGACCGCCGCGAACAGGGCGACCAGCGCCGCCACCATGACCGGCCCACCCGGGTACGGCAGCACCAGGTAGCCGACCAGCGCCGCCGTGGTGACCGCGAGGGTCGCGACCGGCGCGCGGCGGCGCAGCACCAGCGCGGCGGCACCGGTGACCAGGAGGGCGTAGCCGAGACCGTCCAGCCGCTCCGGCTGGCCGCGGCCGGCGAGCGAGGCGCCGACGACCTGGATGAGCCCGACCACCACGACCGGGATGAGCCCGCGCCGGGGCCGCCGCCACGGTGTGGGTCCGGCCCCGCTCGTCCTCACCCCTGCACGGTAGGTGACGGTGGTCCGGGCCCGCATCGGCCCGGCGGAGTGCCCGCCGGTACCCCGCCCGGAGTACGCGCCGGAAGCCGGCAGTCCACTATCGAGTGTGTGAAAGACGCTGAGGTCCCCGCGTTCTGGCGGGCGCTGGGGCTGCCCGGGCTGGTCGACGTCCACGTGCACTTCCTGCCGGAACGGATGCTGCGCAAGGTGTGGGCGTACTTCGACGCCGCCGGGCCCCTGCTGGGCCGGGCGTGGCCGATCCGCTACCGGTGGCCGGACGCCGACCGGGTGGCCCACCTCGACGCGCTGGGCGTGCGCGCGTACACCGCCCTGGCGTACCCCCACCGGCCCGGCATGGCGGCGGACCTCAACGCGTGGACGCTCGGCTTCGCCGCGCGGACGCCGGGCTGTGTCCCCTGCGCCACGTTCTACCCCGAGCCGGGCGTGCTGGGCTACGTGCGCGCGGCGCTGGCCGAGGCAGCGCAGGTGTTCAAGGTGCACGTGCAGGTCGGCCACTTCGCCCTGGACGACCCGCTGCTCGACCCGGTGTGGGGGCTGCTGGCCGAGCTGGGCGTGCCGGTGGTCGTGCACGCCGGCTCCGGGCCGGTGCCCACCCCCTACACCGGGCCGGCGCCCTTGGCCGCGGTGCTGGCCCGGCACCCCCGGCTGGTCGCGGTGGTCGCGCACCTCGGCGCCCCGGAGTATGAGGACTTCCTCGCCCTCGCGGCCCGCTACGAGCGGGTCCACCTGGACACCACGATGGCCTTGACCGACTTCTTCGAGCCGCTCGCGCCGTTCCCGCGGCACCTGCTGCCGCTGCTGCGCGATCTGGGGCTGGCCGGCCGGGTGCTGCTGGGCAGCGACTTTCCCAACATCCCCCACGAGTACGCCCACCAGCTGGAGTCCCTGGCCCGGCTGGACCTGGGCGACGAGTGGCTGCGCGCGGTGTGCTGGCGGGCCGGTGCCCGGCTGCTCGCGGTGCCCGCGCCGGCCGGGTAGCTCCGGCCGGCGCGGGGCGGCAACCGTGGGAGCCGCGTAGAGCCTGGTCCGGTGCATGCGGCGACCCCGATCCGGGTACCAGGTGACGTACATCCCGGTCTTGGAGGTCGAGACGCGCATGGTGTGGAAGATGATCGCCCGCTGGGCGGTAATGGCGATCGCGGTGCCGCTGGCAGCCGTCGGCGCCCGGCGGCTGAGCCAGGCGGTGGAGTCCCGGCGCGGGTCGTCGCGGGTGACCAGGCTGCTGCGCCAGTCGGCTGACGCGCTGCAGGGGGTCACCAGACAGTCCCAGCGCCGCCGGCGCTGGTGGCGGTAGCCGCATAGGCAGGTACGGCGCCGCTACCCCGCGGCGCCGGCCTGCCCCAGCTCGAGGATGCCCCGCCTGAGGTCCTCCTGGCTGATGGGCGGGGCGGCGACGCCGGTACGCGCCTCCTGCATCGCCTTCTCCAGCTGCACCCGGCGGAGCACCTCCTTGATGTCGGCTCCGGTCATGCCGGGGCTGACCCGGGCCAGCTCGGCCGGGTCCAGGTCGCCGGCGAACATCCGGAACCCGGCCACCTCGTGCCGGGCGACCAGCTCCCGGACCATCTTGACGAAGATCTCCGCCCGCCCGGCCTGGTCGGGAAGCGGGATGGCGATCTTGATGTCGAACCGCCCGGAGCGGGTCAGCGACTCGTCCACCCGGTGCGGGAAGTTGGTCGTGGCCACCACGATGACGTTGGGGTTGTCCTCGATCAGGCTGTTCATCTCCTGCTTGAAGATGCCGGCGACCGCGTTCACCGCCTGGCTGGCGGCGTCGCCACCCTCGCCTGCGTAGCTGATGATGCTGTCGAACTCGTCGAAGAGCATCACCGTCGGCTCGCGGTACCGCCGCGCCTCGCGGAAGATCCGCTTGATGTTGCGCTCCGACGCGCCCAGCCACTTGTCCAGGATCTCGGGGGTGCGGATCTCCCGGAAGCTCGCCCCGATCTCGTTGGCCAGCGCCCGGGCCAGCATCGTCTTGCCGGTGCCGGGCGGGCCGTAGAGCAGGATGCCCTGGGGCCGCCGGGCCCCCCACCGCGCCATCACCCGCGGGTGGTGGAACGACAGCGCGATCTGCCGGAACTGCGCGACCACATCGGCCAGGCCGCCGACCTGGTCCAGCCGGACATGCTCGGACCCGTCCGCCCCGGTTGAGCCGGACGCCGGCAGCCGGCTCACCACGTAGCTGCGCCCGGCGAGAGGGTCCGGCGGGCCGGCTGCCGACCCGGCAGCTGACCCGGCTGCCGGCCCGGGGTCACCGGCCAGCTCCGCGATGAGATCGATCACCAGGGTGACCATGGCCCGCAGGTGCGCCGGTGAGACAGCCTCGCTGGGCACGGCGGCGCGCACGGTCACCATCCGCCCCGGGCGGCCCAGCGCCGGGATCACCGGGGGCGGTACCTCCTCGTGGGTGACGGTGGCCCGCAGCCCGACCGCCTCGTCCTCGCGGACCGTCGCCGGACCGGCCGGCTTCCGCGGCCCTGGCCTGGGGCTGGTCGCGGCGTTGCCGCGGCGGTCGTCGCCGGCCCGGGTCCCGCCCGGGCGGCCCAGGCCGAGCCGGCGGGAGACCTCGGCCGCGGCGGTGCCCACCCCGTCGGCGATGCGGGAGGTCAGCTGGTCGGTGCCGGGGATCCGGCGGGCGAGCAGCACGCCTACCGGGCTGGTGAGCCCTAGCACGGCCATGCCGAGCCGGTCGGTGAGGTCGCCGGGACCTGTGAGGATCTTGGCGGTCAAGGCGTGGACCTGGTGCCCGTCGCGCGCCTCGGCCACCACGAAGAGCCGCGCCTGGCGCACCGGCGGCGGGAACTGGGCCCCCCGCAGCAGCTCCACGCGCTCCACCCGGGCGGCCGCGAGGATGCCCGCCGGGTCCACCAGCGTCACCCGGCAGCCCGCCACCTCGAACGCCTCGGCGCCCGGTCGCGGATCGAACCCCTGCTCTGGCATGAAGCCCCATGTCAGTCGAACGGCTGTGCCCTTGCGAGTCTGACACGGGCTCGCCGGTCCGGCGAGCTACCAGGGCTTACCCGGCAGGCCCCTGCCGGTACGCCTGGTGCCCGGGCGCCCGCCCGCCGGCGCCGCACGGTGTCAAGGTCCGGCACTCCGGTTCGGGTCCGCCTGCCCTCCTGGGGGCTGTGGACCTCCCTGGGCGACGGCGCTGCCTACCGTCCGCCGGCAGCCTCCTGACCCGCAGCCGACCTGGCGTAACTTTCTGTCCAAGGCCCGTCACCCTGTTCGGGCGGAATGGCCAGCCACACTGGCTCTTACCAGCGACAGTTGGTGCTATCCACCGCGACACGCCGAGCCGGTCGGCCATCCCCGACCAGGGTGGCCGGCGGCGACATCGAAGAGAGGTGAACCGCGATGCGTCCTCGTCTCGATGACCGCCCGGCCCACCGCCGGCTCCTGGCCGTCGCCGCGTTGGGAGTCATGGCGCTGCCGGCCGTGACCGGATGCTGGGGGTGGGGAGGGGGTGATCCCGGCGCCGAGCCCCCGCCCGGTGGGCCGGCCACCGCCGGCCCTTCCTCCCCGGCCGGCCCGTCCGCGCCGGCCAGCCCGTCGACGCCGGGCCGCCCGTCGGCACCGGCCCCGCCCCGCCCGAGCACCCCGGCGCCCAGGCCCACGGATGCCGGCACCTGGCGGGTGCTGCCGGCGTCGCCGGTGTCCGGCGGGCCGTACCTCGCCCACGTCTGGACGGGTACGGAGCTGGTCATTCATAACATCGTCCGCGACGCCTCCGGCACGCCTCGGGTCGTCGACGCGGCGTACAACCCGTTCACCAGCAGGTGGCGGAAGCTGCCGG
>DASSUC010000315.1:0-69989 GCA_035707405.1 Micromonosporaceae bacterium
CACCCCCACCTTGCTGGCCAGCGGCTCCCACCAGGCGCCGAGGCCGAGGATGACGCGGCCGGGGGCGAGCTCGGACAGGGTGGAGAACGTCGCGGCGAGCAGGCCCACGTTGCGGGTCCAGATCGGGATGACCCCGGACGCTACCTTGATGCGGTCGGTCACCGCAGCGAAGGCGGCCATCGGGACCGTGGCCTCCCGGACCAGCCGGCTCTCCGCCTGCCACACCGCCTCGAAGCCGCGCTGCTCGGCGTAGCGGACGTACTCCATGCCCTCCCGCAGCGGGTGCTTGTCCTGCAGGTAGAGCGCCACCCGCCCGGAGCGTACGGCGGCCGAGGCGGTCACGGCGGTCACCTTCCCTTCGGGGTGAACTGGTGCGGGGGGATCTCCTCCAGCCGGGCCCACAGCCGCTTCACCTCGCCGGCGGCCCGCCGCGCGAGCTCCGCCTCGTCGATCCGGGTGGACCGGCCGTCGGCGACGACCAGCTCGCCCGCCACGACAACGTCGCGGACCTGGCGCGGCGAGACGCCGAACAGCCAGTGGCCGGCCAGGTTCTCCCCGGTCAGCGGGGTGGGTGACGGGTAGGTGAGCACGGTGAGGTCGGCCGGGGCGCCGGGCTGGAGCGTGCCGTGCAGCGGCTCGCCGAAGCTGCGCCCGGCGGTCCGGGCACCCTCGGCGAGGCGGCGCAGCGGCCAGCCGGTGTCGACCGGGCCGGTCGCCTCGGTGGCGCGGAAGTACCCCACCTGGGACTCGGTGACCATGTCGCCGCCGATCCCGTCCGTGCCCAGCGCGACCCGCACCCCCGCCCGCGCCCGGGCTCCGTCGATCGCGGCCGTCGGGTAGCCCACGCGGTTGTTCATGTTGCTGCGCGGGTTGTGCGCGACCACCGCGCCCGAGGACGCGACCTGCTCGACCTCCGGGCCGGTGACGTGGACGCAGTGCGCGAGCACGGCGCCGGGGCCCAGCACCCCCGCCCGGCCCAGCCGCTCGACGACGCGTACGCCGTGGATGGCCTGCGCGTCCTGCTGGTCCACGCCGTCCTCGGCGACATGGATGTGCACACCCACGCCGGCGTCCGCTGCGGCCTGCGCGCAGGCGCCCAGCGTGTCGTCGCAGAGGGTGAAGGACGCGTGGGCGCCGACCATGCCGCGCGCGAGCCGGTACGGCGTGGCCAGGAACCGCGCGTTCTCGGCGACCCCCGCCGCGGCCCGGGCCGGCCCGTCCCGGTCGGTCACCTCGTAGCAGAGCACCGATCGCAGCCCCAGCTCGTCCAGCGCATCCGCGATGACGTCGAGACTGCCGTCGATGAAGTTCGGCGACGCGTGGTGGTCGATGACGGTGGTGGTGCCGGCGTGCAGCGCGTCGAGCCCGCCCACCAGCGCGGACAGCCGTACGGATGGCTCGTCGAGGGCCCGGTCGAGGCGCCACCAGACGCGCTGGAGGACCTCCAGGAAGCTGCGCGGGGGCGCCAGCCGGTAGGGCATCCCCCGGGACAGCGCGGAGTACAGGTGGTGGTGCGCGCAGACGTTGCCGGGCAGCACCAGCGCCCGGGAGCAGTCGCGGCGCACCGCGCCGGCGGGCGCCGGGCCGACGGACACGATCCGGTCACCGGCGATGACCACGTCAGCATCGACCACGGTGACCGGGTCGAGCGAGGTGACCACCGTCCCCCCGCACAGGGCGAGCTGGACGGCGCTCATCGGGGCCGCCCCAGCGCCGGGACGGCGAAGCGTGCGGCCGGCGAGTCCCGCATGGGGAGCCGGGTGCGGTGGACGCCGTCGAAGCTGCGCAGCGCGCCGGCCACCGCCGCGGCAGTGGGCACCAGGCCGATCTCGCCCACGCCCTTGGCACCGTACGGGCCCTCGGGCGCCGGCTCCTCCACGAAGACGCACTCGACCGGGGGCATGCCGGCGGGCGGGATGATGTGCAGCGACTTCAGGGTGGTCGTCACCGGCTCGGCGTCGCGGACCGCGTACTCCTCCGACAGGGCCTGGCCGAGTCCCATGTGGACCGCGCCCTCGATCTGTCCTTCGAGGAGGGTCGGGTTCATGACCCGGCCGACGTCGTGCGCCGCGACGACCTTCTCGATCCTGCCGTCGGCGTCGAGGGTCACCACCTGGGTCGCCCAGCCGTACGCGAAATGGGTCTGCGGGTGCTCCGCCGGCGCCCCGAGCGGCGTCGTGCCCGCGATGCGGACCTGGCCGTGGTACTCGCGACCGGCGAGGTCGGCCAGGCCGGCCAGCGTCCGGCCGGCCAGGTCGGCGCGGAGCCTGCCGGCCGCGTCGACCACCGCCCGGCCGCCGAGCACGGTGGCGCGCGACGCCGTGGTCTGGCCGCAGTCCAGCTCGTAGCGGGTGTCGACGGCGACCCGGACCAGCGCCGGGGCGATGCCGAGCTCCTCGCAGAGGACCTGCTGGAGGATCGTGTGGACGCCCTGGCCCATCTCCGTCCACGAGTGGAAGATCGTCACCGTCCCGTCCGCCTCGGGCCGCAGGACCGCGCGGCCGTACTCGGCGATGCCGTTGCCCATACCGGTGTTCTTGAGGCCGCAGCCGATCCCGGCGAACCGGGCCGACTTGTACGCGTCCCGCACCGCGAGCAGGGTCCTGCGCAGGCCGACTCCCGGCCCGAGGCGCTGGCCCGTGCCGAGCTCGTCGCCCGTCCGGACGGCGTTGCGCCAGCGCATGTCCCAGCCGTCCAGCCCGACCCGCTCCGCCAGCAGGTCGAGCACGCCCTCCAGGGCGAAGGCGACCTGGCCGACACCGAACCCCCGCATCGCCCCGCCGGGGACGTTGTTCGTGTAGACCGCGCGCGCCTCGACGTCGGCCGCCGGCACCCGGTACGGGCCGCACGCGTGCCCGGCGGCCCGTTCGAGCACCTTGTCGCCCACGCTGGCATAGGCACCCGTGTCGCCGGTGATCCGGGCGCGCAGGCCGAGCAGCCGGCCCTGCGCGTCGCACCCGACCGTGAAGGTCATCGTGAACGGGTGGCGCTTGACGTGGAAGCGCAGGCTCTCCGCTCGGCTCAGGGTGAGCCGCACCGGGCGCCGGGTGTGCCATGCCAGCAGCGCGGCGTGCCCCTGGACGTTGAGGTCCTCCTTGCCGCCGAACGCGCCGCCGCAGGAGACCAGCGTGGCGCGCACCTTCTCCTCAGCCAGGCCGAGCAGGCCGGCGACCTGCCGGCGGTCGCTCCAGATCCCCTGGCCCTGGGTGTAGAAGTGAACGCCACCGCCTTCGGTGGGGTAGGCGAGGGCGGACTCCGGCTCGAGGAAGGCGTGCTCGACCCGCTGGGTGTGGAAGGTCTCGGTCACCACGTGGGCCGCCCGCGCCAGGGCGGCGTCCACGTCGCCGCGGCGGAACCCGGAGACGGACAGGACGTTGCCGGGGGCGTGCGGATGCAGCTGCGGCGCGCCGGGCGCCATCGCCGCCGCCGGGTCGGTCACCGGCGCGAGCACGTCGTACCCGATGTCCACCAGCGCCGCGGCGGCGCGGGCGGCGGCAGCGGTCTCGGCGGCGACCAGGGCCAGCACGTCGCCCACGTAGCGGGTCGTCTCGCCGGGCGCGTAGATCTGGACCCAGTCCCTGGTGAGCTGGCCCTGGACCCGGTCGCCGGGCACGTCGCCCGCGGTGAGCACGGCCACCACCCCCGGGTACGCCCGGGCCCTGGTGGTGTCCACCGAGACGACCCGCGCCCGGGGGTGGTCGGTGAACCGGATGGCCCCGTGCAGCATGCCGGGCAGGCTCATGTCGTTGACGAACGGCTTGTCCCCGAGCGCGAGCGCGGCGCCGTCGTACCTGGGGGTCCGGGAGCCCACCCGGCCGCTGCGGTCACCCTCAGGTACGGCGGCGCCCTGCCTGGCCGCGGCGGCGAGCTGCACCGCGTCGATGATCTTCACGTAGCCCGTGCACCGGCACAGGTTGCCGGCGAGCGCCGAGGTGACCTGCGCCCGGCTCGGGCTCGGGACCCTGCGCAGCAGCGACTCGGCCTTCATGACGATGCCCGGGGAGCAGAAACCGCACTGGGACGCCCCGGCCGCCACGAAGCTGGCGGCCCACTGCGCGCGGTCGGCCGGAGGCAGGCCCTCCAGGGTGGTGACCTCCCGGCCGGCGGCGCGGCGGGCGTCCTGGGCGCAGGACACCACCGCCTTGCCGTCGACGAGCACGGTGCAGGCGCCGCAGGAGCCCTCCGGCGCGCAGCCGTCCTTGGCCGAGGTGACCCCGCACCCGTCGCGCAGCACCGCCAGCAGGCTCGCGCCCGCCTCGGCCGGCACGGAGACGGGCCGGCCGTTGAGCGTGAAGTCCATCCGCCTCGCCCTCCCGGTGCGGGGGTCCCCTTGCATTCCCTCTCCGGGACGGTGGTCAGGCGTAGGGGCGAAGGTCCCGTCCGCCGGGTGCCGAAGCGCCGTAGCCGCGCCGGGCTCCGGCGGGTGACGATCGCGGTGATGAGGACTCTGGTGGCGGGGGGCACGGTCGTCACGGCGTCGGACGCGTACCGGGCCGATGTGCTCGTCGACGGCGAGCGGGTGGTCGCGGTCGGCGCGCTGGCCGGGGCCGGGGTCGACCGCGTCATCGACGCCACCGCCCGGTATGTGGTCCCCGGCGGGGTCGACGCGCACACCCACCTGGACCTGGCCACCCCGAACGGCGTTGCGTGCGATGACTTCGCCACCGGCACGGCGGCGGCCGCCTGGGGCGGGACGACGACCGTCGTCGACTACGCCGGGCACGACCGCGGCGAGCCGCTGCTCGACGGGCTGGAGCGGTGGCGTGCCAAGGCGGAGGGGAAGGCGCACATCGACTACGGCCTGCACATGATGGTCAAGGAGGTCACCGGCCAGGTGCTCGCCGACCTGGGCAGGCTCGTCGACGCCGGGGTCACCTCGGTCAAGCTCTTCATGGCCTACCCGGGTGTGTACATGGTGGACGACGGCGCGATCTACCAGGCCCTGTGCCGGGCCCGGGAGCTGGGCTGCCTGGTCGCGCTGCACGCCGAGAACGGGGCGGTCATCGAGACGCTCATCGCCCGCCACCTGTCCGGGGGGATGACGGGCCCGGTCTTCCACGCGCGCAGCCGCCCGCCGGTGCTGGAGGGCGAGGCCACCAGCCGCGCCATCACCCTCGCCGCGCTGGCCGGTGCGCCGGTGTACATCGCGCACCTGTCCGCGGCCGAGGCGCTGGCCGCCGTACGCCGGGCCCGCGGCGCCGGGCTGCGCGTCTACGCGGAGACCTGCCCGCAGTACCTCTTCCTGAGCGAGGACGACCTGGCGCGGCCGGGCACCGACGGCGCGCGGTACGTCTGCTCGCCACCGCTACGGCCACCGGGGCACCGGGATGAGCTGTGGGCCGGCCTGCGCCGGGGTGACCTGGACGTGGTGGCCACCGACCACTGTCCTTTCACGACCGCGCAGAAACAGCGCGGTGCCGGTGACTTCACCAGGATCCCCAACGGGCTGCCCGGGGTGGAGGACCGGCTCACGCTCGTGTTCCAGGCGGTGCTCGACGGGCGCCTGCCGCTGACCCGCTGGGTCGAGGTGGTGTCCACCGCGCCGGCGAAGCTCTTCGGCCTCTACCCCCGCAAGGGCACGGTCGCGCCCGGCGGCGACGCCGACCTCGTCGTCTTCGACCCCGCCGCGCAACGCACGATCTCGGCGAGGTCGCACCACATGAACGTGGACTACTCGTGCTACGAGGGCCTTCGCGTCCGTGGTGCGCCGGAGGTGGTCATGCAGCGTGGCCAGGTCCTCGTGGAGGGTGGCGCTTTCTACGGCAAGCCAGGGGCCGGACAGTATCTTTCCCGTACCGCGCCGGTCCTCTAGCGCGTTCAGGCCGTCCGGGCCAGGTCGGCGACCACGGCGTAGTGGTCCGAGGGCCAGACGCCGTCGACCGGAGCGTTGCCGGCCAGGCGTACCGACGTGACCTGCCCGCGGCCCTGCCGGGGCAGGCCCACCAGCACGTAGTCGATCCGCGAGCTGGGGATCAGGCTCTCGCCCTGGTACGGGTTGCGCAGGTCCCAGGTGAAGCCGGGATCGGCCGGGTCGGCGTAGCGCCAGGCGTCCAGCAGCACCAGCCCGGGTGCCGCCGGTGCGGTGTGCACCCCGCCGAGCAGCCGGATCTCGTCGGAGTCGGGCTCGGCGTTGAGGTCGCCGACGACGACCGGCGGGTACGCGTCATCCGCCGCGGCGTGCCCGGTGACGTGCCCGGCGAGCAGCCGTACCTGCTCCAGGCGGATCTGCGAGCCACCGGGCCGGTAGGTCAGGTGGGTGGTGAACAGCGGCAGCACCCCGCCCGGGGCGTCGATGCGCGCGTGCGCCACCACCCTCCCGTCGGCAGAGTCACCGGTGGGCAGGCGCAGCTCGCCCCGCTCAACGATCGGCCAGCGGCTGAGCACCGCGTTGCCGATCGGCACGGCGCCCCCGGCGAGGTCGGGCCGCGAGGCCATGACGAAGTGCCAGTGCATGCCCAGCCGTTCGGCCAGGTCCGCGGCGAGGTTGTGGCCGTCCGCCTGCCAGACCTCCTGGAGGCCGCACACGTCCGGCTCGACGTCGGCCAGGGTGGCCGTGATCGCGTCCTGGCGCGCCCGCCAAGGCTCGTTACGCCCCCACAGGTTCCAGGTCAGTATCCGCATCGCCTGCTCGACCTCCCGTGCGCCCCCGGCCTGACGTGCCCGACGCCGTCAGTCCAGCGTGCCCAGGCCGTACCGGCGGCAGCACTGCTTGTACCTGCGTCCCGACCCGCACCAGCACGGGGCTGTCCGGTCCGGCGGCCAGGGCACCATCGCGGTGGTGACATCGCGCAGGTCCGGGTAGGCGAACAGGTCATCCTCACCGGGCCTGCGGACGCGCCGGCCGGCGAGGAAGGCCTCGAAGCCGGGTACGTCCGCGGGCAGCTGGTTGACGCCGACGCCTTCCCGGCTGACGAGGGCGCAGTGCCGCTCGATGCGCTGCCGGTGCTCGTCCCAGGTGGCGCCGAGGTGCTCGACAAGGTGCGGCCACCGGGCGGTCACGGCTTGGTACTGCGGCTCGGGCCAGAACACCGACAGGGTGGTCACGTCATGCCGGTAGCCTTTGCGGGAGCCGGCGGGCGACCACGCGGCGCTTCGTGCCATCTACCGACCTCCGGCCTCCTGGTCGATGTCCGACGCCAGTCGATGTCCGACGCCAGGAGGGACCTTACCGGTCCCTGGTGTTCCCAGCCGTTATCCCGCGCCGCGCGTCGATCCAGGCTGGTGCCGGCGGCCTGGCGCGGGTCGCAAGCGGCATGCCCCCCAGGTCGACTTCATCCATATTTGAGCGCATTTCCGCCTATCGTAACCCGCCGCGGCGTAGCCACACCGCCGCCAAGATCGCGATCTCAGGCGCCAAACGTTTAGTCGCACTGCACAAATCATGCTGACATCGTGATCTTGGGGCAGCCAGGGCGGCAGAAAGGGGCTAATCGGGCAGAGTCAACGGGTAGGCGAGGCGGCTGTGCGAGCTCAGGCGTGGCGTAGTGCGAACCAGGTCAGCCGCCAGTGGGCGTACCTGTGGTCGGCGGTCTGCCCAACCACGACGCCCCCGTACGCGGCCACCAGCCGCCCCAGCTCGCGGGCGGTAACCGTGGTCATCCGCATCGGCGCGGGGTAGCCCAGCACCCGGCGCTGGACCCACCTGATCCACGGGTCCGGGGCGTACCGCCAGATCAGACCCTTGGGGGTACGCCGGGCGCGGGTCGGCACCTGCACCACGGCCGTCCCGCCGGGGCGCAGGACGCGCAGGAACTCGGCCAGGTAGCGGTCCACCGCCGGCCGGGGCAGGTGCTGCAGCACGAGCGAGCTGTACACGAGGTCGAACGACGCGTCCGGGAACTGCCCGAGGTCGGCCGCCTCGTTGAGGACGAACCGGACCGTACCCCCGCCCCGGTCCAGCTCGCGGGCTGCCGCGAGCATCGGGGGCGAGATGTCCACGCCGACCACCTCGTCCGCGTACGCCGTGAGCGCCTGGGACAGCCGGCCCGCCCCGCAGCCGAAGTCGAGCGCGCGCCGCCAGCGGGTCGGCAGGCCCAGCCCGGCCAGCCACCGCACGGTCTCGCCCACCTCGGCCCGGCCGGTGGCGAGGAACTCCTCCACATCCCACCGGCCGCCGCGCTTGCCGGGCGCCACGAGCACCGCCCACAGCGGGTCCGCCGCGCCGAGCGCGGTCCAGTCGCGGCGGGTCTGGTCCAGGTCGGCAGGGACGCCACCGCCAGCCGCGGAGGGGCCACTACCTGGCACGGAACAGCACCATGTTCACGTAGCGCGGCCGGGGCCACACCAGCCGCCGTACGAAGCTCTGGCGCACCCGGCGCAGCGCCTCCCGCTGGTGCGCCACGAGGTCGAACCCGGCCAGCGGCAGCCATCTCGTGCCGACGAGCACCTCCCCGGCGTAGCCCCAGGACGCGAGCAGCTCGACCACCGGGGACACCGGCTGCAGGCGCTCCTCCAGCTCGACCAGGACCGGCGGCAGGTCGCGCCGGATGGTCTCCGCCGCCCCGCGCAGCGCGGCCAGCTCGTGCCCTTCGATGTCCATCTTGACGAAGCGGACGTCGGTCAGGCCGAGGCTGTCGATGGTGACCCGCGGTACGGTCACCGGCCGCCCGCGGATCGCCGCCTGGGCAGCCCCGCCGGCCTTGACGCAGCAGACCCCGACGGCCGGGCCGCCGACCGGCACCAGCAGGTCGACCTCGCCCGGCCCGTCCGAGGCGGCCGCGTGGACGACCGCCACCCGGGGCAGTGACCGGCCCAGCAGCGCGGCCAGGTCGGGGTGCGCCTCCAGGGCCACCACGCGGTCGGCGTACCGGGTCATCCTGGCCGACCAGGGCCCGAACCAGGCGCCGACGTCCACCGCGGTGCCCCCGCGCGGCATGATGTCGCCGAGCCGGGCCAGCTCCGGCTCGATGCGGGAGTAGAGCGTGCGGACCGCGGCGCCGACGGCGCGCAGTGGCACCACCGATATCGCGGCGCGGCGGGCCGTTACGGCGAGATCACCCCGCAGGGTCATGGAACTGCACGATACGACCCCTGCCTACCGGAAGGTAGCCTCGCCTGGCCGATGCGCCTACCATCCCGAAGCTATGGCTGCATGGCGTCAACGGTCGGTGTCCGCCCTGATCTGTCTCGGCCTCGGGGTGCTCGCCTTCGTCCAGTCGCCGGGCCTGGTCACGGTCGACACCAAGCTGGACCTGACCGAGAACCCGTTGGGCTGGTTCGCTCGCGCCGCCCACCTCTGGAACGACCAGGCCGGCTTCGGCCAGGTGGAGAACCAGGCGTACGGCTACTTCTTCCCGATGGGACCGTTCTTCCTGGCCGGCCACGAGCTGGGCGTGCCGGCCTGGGTGGTCCAGCGGCTGTGGACCGCGCTGGTGCTCATCGTCGCGTACCTGGGCATGCGCCGGCTGGCCCGGGCGCTGGGCATCGGCGACGAGGCCTCGCGGCACGTGGCCGGGCTGGCCTGGGCGCTGGCCCCGCGCATCATCACCACGATCGGCCCGATCTCGTTCGAGTCGCTGTCGATGGCGCTGCTGCCCTGGTGCCTGCTCCCGCTGGTCTCCGCGGGCCGCACGGCGCGCGGTGGCGCGGCCGGCAGCCGCGGGGACACCCCGCCGTGGCGGCCGGCGGCGGTCTCGGCGCTGGTGGTGTTCGCCATGGGCGGCGCGAACGGGTCCGTCGTGCTGGCCGTGCTCGTCGCGCCGCTGCTGTGGCTGCTCGCCGGCGCCCGGGACCGCTGGGGCAGGCGCCTGCTGGCCTGGTGGCTCGGCTTCGTCACGCTCGCCATCGCGTGGTGGCTCATCCCGCTCTTGGCCACCTCCCGCTACGTGGCGCCGTTCCTGGAGCGCAGCGAACCGGCCTGGGTCACCAGCAGCCGGGTCTCGGTGTGGCAGGCGCTGCGCGGCGCCGACCACTGGGTGGGCGGCATCTTCACGCACGCCGAACCATGGTGGCCGGCCGCCTGGTACGTCTACGGCAACCAGCTCGGCATCGTGGCGACCGCGGCCGTGGCCCTGCTCGGCTTCGCCGGCCTGCTGCGGCGCGACCTGCCCCGGCGGCCGTTCTGGCTGGCCCTGGCCGGGCTGGGCCTTCTCGCCCTCACCATCGGCTACGCCGGCCGGTACGGCGCCTGGTACGACGCACCGGGGCGGCAGCTGCTCGACGGGCCGCTGGCCGCGTTCCGCAACGTGCACAAGTTCGACCCGCTGCTGCGGCTGCCGATCGTGCTGGGCCTGGCCCACCTGCTCACCGTGGCGCGGGCGGCGCTGGTCCGGGCCACCCTCGCCGGGTACCGCCGGCTGCGCAGCCGCGGGCTGTCCGCCGGCTCCGGCCTCGGCGTCGCGCGCGGGCTGGCCCAGGGCACCGCCCTGGTGGGGCTGGCCGCCGTCCTCGTCGCCGCCGGCCCGGCGTTCACCGGGGCGCTGCGGACCGGCCCGGGCTTTCCGGCCATCCCGGGGTACTGGCGCGAGGCCGCCACCTGGCTGGCCACGCAGGCGCACGGCACGGCCTACCTGGCGCCCGGCGCGGGCTTCGGCGAGTACACCTGGGGCCGGGCGTACGACGATCCGCTGCAACCCCTGGCCAAGGCGCCCTGGGCGGTGCGCACCCAGGTGCCGATGGGGCAGGCGGGCGGCGTGCGGTGGATGGACGAGGTGGAGCGGGTGCTCGCCTCGGGCCAGGGCTCCCCGGCGCTCGGCGAGTTCCTCGCCCGGGCCGGCGTCAGCCACCTGGTGGTCCGCAACGACCTGGAGTGGTGGCGGACGGGCACGGCCCGCCCGGCGGTGGTGCACCAGTCGCTGGCGCGGTCGACCGGGGTGCACCGGGTCGCCTCGTTCGGGCCGGAGTCGGGCCGGGCCCCCCGGGACCCGGTCGAGCTGCTCGGCTACGACGTCGACCCCGGCTACCCGGCGGTCGAGATCTTCGCGGTCACCCCGTCCCAGGGCCTCGTCTCGCTGGTCGACGCGGCCTCGGTGGCCGCCGTGACGGGCGGGCCGGAGTCGCTGCTGCCGCTGCTCGAGGACGGTCTGGTCGGTGTCGGCACGCCGGTGGTGCTCGCCGGTGACGGCCAGGGACCGCCGGCCACCCGGTGGCTCAGCACGGACGGGCTGCAACGGCGGGAGGTGAACATCGGGCGGGTGCACGACGCGCAGAGCGCCACGATGACCGCCACCGAGCCGTACCGGCTGGTCCGGCCGGTGCAGCCGTACGAGCTGTTCCCGGCCGGGCACCAGACCGTGGCCGGCTACGACGCGGCAACGGCGATCCTGGCGTCCTCGTCCGAGGGGTACGCCGACAGCTTCGGACCCACCCGCGAGGAGCACCAGCCGTACGCCGCGTTCGACGGAGACCCGGACACGTACTGGAAGAGCTCGGTCTTCGGCTCCCCGGTCGGCGAGTGGCTGGAGATCCAGCTGGACCGTCCCGCCCCGGTCGACCATGTCACCGTGCACCTGGCCGCCGACCCGCTCATCGGCCACGCGGTACGGCAGGTGGTGGTGACCACTGACGCGGGCACCTCGGTACATACGTTGACCGATCCCGGGCAGCCGCAGCAGCTTCCGACCAGGGCCGGGCGGACCGGCCGGGTCCGGCTCACCGTCGTGGCCATGGTCGACCCGGGGTACGCGCAGGTGGCGGTCAGAGAGCTGACCGTGCCCGGGGTCGCCGTGCGGCGTACCCTGCGCCTGCCCGACGACCCGCCGGCCAGCCTGCCGGACGACGTGCTCGACGGCGTGAGCCTCCGCCAGGACCCACCCCGGTACGCCTGCGTCGACGTCGCGGGCGGCGTCCGCTGCGACCCGGCGCTCGCGGCCGGCGTGGACTCGACCGCGCTGGACCGGGTCCTGACGGTACGCGCGCCCGCCCGCTTCACGGTCGAGGCGGCTGCGCTGCCCCGGCCCGGTGCCGGATTGGCGGCCCTGGTGGCGCCGACGGCCGGAGCGCTGAGCGTGGTGGGCAGCTCCACCTTCAGCGGGGACCCGGCCGTGGCGGCCAGCAACGCGGTCGACGGGGACCCGGCCACGGCCTGGGTGACCGAGGGCTTCGACGAGCACCCCACCCTGCGCTACCGGTGGCGGGGCAGGACGAGGATCGACAAGCTGGAGCTGGAGGTGGCCGGCTACCCGGCGGCCGCGGCCCCGCGGGAGGCGGTCCTCGTCTCGCCGGCCGGCACGCGCCGGCTGACCCTGCGCGGCTCCGGGACGTACCCGTTCCCGGCGCTCGTCACCGACCAGGTCTCGGTCGAGCTCGGGGCGGTGAGCGGCGTGGCGAGCACGGACCCGGTCACCGGCGTGCGCAGCCCGCTGCCGGTGGGCGTGGCCGAGCTGACCTTCCCCGCGCTGGCCGGCCGGGCCGGCACCCGCAGCGAGGCCGACCCGCTGGACCTGCGCTGCGGCTCCGGGCCGGCGCTGTCCGTCGACGGCCGGTCGGTGCCGACCCGGGTGGCGGGCACCGTGGGCGACCTCGTCCACCACCGGCCGGTCACGGTGGTGCCCTGCGCCGGCCCGATCCAGCTCCGCCCTGGGGAGCACCGGGTCCAGGTGCTGCCGACCGCCGCGCTGGTGCCCGTGGCGGCCACCCTGCGCCGGACCGACGGACCGACCCCGGCCAGCGCCGACCGGTCCGGCGCGGTGCAGGTGAGGTCCTGGGGACCGGCCGACCGCATGGTGGAGGTGCGCCCGGGCTCGCGCTCCATCCTGGTGGTACGGCAGAACTTCAGCACCGGCTGGGAGGCGACCCTCGACGGCCAGCGGCTGCGGCCCGTACGGATGGACGGCTGGCTGCAAGGCTGGGTCGTGCCCGAGGGGCTCGGCGGTGAGGTCCGAATGACCTTCCGGCCGGACCGCGCGTACCGTATCGGGCTGCTGGCCGGTGGGGTGGGCGTGCTCGTCCTGGTCCTGCTGAACCTCGGCCACCTGCTGGCGGCGCTGCGCGCGCGGCGTAGGCGGCCCGGCCCGCTGGCGACGCAACCGCGCCCGCTGGGGGGGCGGCACGAGGCACCGCGCCGGGCCGACTACCCGGCCGACGCGCCCTGGCTGCGCTGGGTCCTGCCCGTGGCGGTCCTGCTCATCGGCGGTCTCGCCGGGGCGGTCGCGGTCGCCGCGGCGGCCGTGACCGTGCTCCTCGGCACGCTGCTGCTGCGCGTGCTGCGCCCGTTGCGGCCCACGATGTCGGTGGCCCTACCGGCCCTGGGCTGCCTCCTCGCGGCGGGCATCCTGGCCGTCACCGTTGACGGCCCCACCGGTGACCGGGTCCAGCTGCTGTCCGTCATCGCCGTGGCCGGGCTGGCAGTCGGCGGGGTCGCGGAGCCCCGGGTCCGCCGGCGGCCGCTCGCGCTGCCGCAGCAGCGCCCGGATGAGCCGGTCCTCGATCGAGCACCCGCCCCGGCGGCGGTGCCGGCCCGGCGCGCGCTGACCGACGTGGCGTCCACCCGGCCGGCCCTGACCAGCGCCGTTCCAGCCGGCACCGCCCCGGCCAGCGCCGCCCCCGCCAGCACTATCCCGGCCAGCGCCACCCCAGCCAGCGCCATCCCAGCCAGCGCCATCCCAGCCAGCGCCACCCCAGCCAGCGCCACCCCGGCTGGCGCCACCCCGGCTGGCGGAGAGCTCCACCAGGGCGGCGGCGAGGACGGCCGCAGCGGCGACGAGCAGCGCCCGGCTGACCACGCCGCCGACCGTCGCGGGCCCGGTGAGGATGACCACGACCTGGCCGGCCGCGGCCCCGGCCGGGATCACCCAGCTGCCCCGGTCCCCGCCAGCGAGGCGGGCGGCGAGGAGGACCGAGACGAGCGCGAACCCGCTGCCGAGGGCGGCGAACCGCCAGGCCTGCGGGCCGTAGCCGACGAACGCCCCGCCGCCGAGCACCCGCATCACCAGGTCGCCGAGGAGCGCCGCACCGAGCGTGAGGACCAGCCCGGAGCAGCCGACCAGGGCGGTGCCGGCGAGCACGGTCCGCAGCCGCCCGGCACCGGCGCCGATGCGCGCGAGGACGACAACGGGTACGGACTGCGGCAGCCAGAACGCAACCTTCGTCACCAGTGAGCCGACCGCGTACGCGCCCGACTCGGCCGGGACGAGCACCGACCGGGCCACCAGGATGTCGATGTTCGTGAACGCGTACAGGGCGAGCAGGCTGGGCAACGTGCTCGCCAGAGCCTGCCCCAGCTGGCGCCGGCCGGGCTGGGCCGGCTGCGCGTGCCGCTGGGCCGGCTGCGCGTGCCGCCAGGCACGGCCGGCCAGCGGCCAGCAGAGCGCGGCGGCGGCCACCGACCCGGCCGCGATCCCGGCCGCGGTGCCGGTGGCGGTGCCTGCCAGGGCCGCTCCGGCCAGGCCACCGGCGGTCCGGAAGGCGGCGCTCGCGATCAGCACGCCGCCCAGCCGGCCGAACAGCTGGCGGCCCTGGAGCAGGCCCTGGACCGTACCGAGCAGGGTGAGTGGGACGGTGGCGGCGGCCACCCACAGCAGCGCGGCGACGGGGAGGCGGAGCACCGGGGCGAGGACGGTGGCCGCCGCGGCCACGGCGGCCACCACGGCGGCGGCCGTCCGCAGCGTCATCGACAGCACGGCGACCATGTCCGGCCCGGCCGGCCGCCCGGCGTTCAGCGCGGTGATCGTCTGGATCGCCGTGGCCGGCACCGACCCCACCAGCAGCACCGCGAGCAGGGCGCCCACGCCGCCGAACTCCGCCGGCGCGAGCAGGCGGACGGCGCCCAGGCTGAGCAGGTACGACACGCCCGTGGCGAGCCCCATGGCCACGGTCAGGAGCAGGCTGTGCGAAAGGACACCGGCGCGGCTGGCCGGGCTCGCCGCCGCTGCCGGTCCGGCCGCTACTGTTCGCCCCACCGTTCCTGCCTGCCGAGAGTCGAGAACCCGAGAGCCGAGAACCCGAGAGCCGAGAACACCGAGTGTCGCAGACTAGTACCCGCAGTCACCTGCGCCCGCCGGCCAGGCCCGCGGCGACGCGGTTCGCGGCCCGCCTGTCCGCGGCCCGCCTGTCCGCGGCGGCGTTGCCGGCGGCCGGTGCCGGGCTGGCGCTGCTGGCGGTCGGTCCGCTGCTGGCACCCGGGTACGTGCTCGCGTACGACATGGTGTTCACCCCGCAGCAGCCGCTCTCGCCGGCGGGCATCGGTCTCGGACCGGCCCTGCCCCGGGCGGTGCCCGTCGACGCCGTAGTCTCGCTGGCCACCCTGCTGGTTGACGGGGCGGTCCTGCAGAAGCTGGTGCTGGTCGGCATCTTCGTGGGGGCCTTCCTCGGGGCGGCAGCCGTGTGCCCGGTCGACCGGCGCCTGGCCCGAGCCGCGGCAGGCGTCCTGTACGCCTGGAACCCGTACGTCGCCGAGCGGCTCTTCATGGGCCACTGGTCGCTGCTCGCCGGGTACGCCTGCCTGCCCTGGGTGCTGGCGGGTGCGCTGCGCGTACGGCGGGGCGCCCCGGGCGGCTGGCCGAGGCTCCTGGTCCCGATGGCCGTTGCCGCCATCACCCCCACCGGCGGGCTGCTCGCCCTGCTCGTGGCGCTGGCGCCGGTGGCGTCCGCCGGAGCGCGGCGGCTGGCCCTGCTCGCCGCCGCCGGCGCCGCCCTGAACGCCCCGTGGTGGGTGCCCGGCGCGCTGCATCCGGGCGCTGGCGGCACCGACCCCGCCGGCGTGGCCGCGTTCGCCGCCCGGGCCGAGAACTGGTCCGGGGTGGCCGGCGCGGTGCTCACCTTCGGCGGCTTCTGGAACCGCGAGGTGATGCCGGCCAGCCGCGCCACGGTCCTGGCGACGCTGCTCGGCGCGCTGGTCCTGGCCGGTGCCGCGGCCGGGGTGGCCGGCCTGGCCCGCGCCTGGGGCGGCCGCCTCGCCGCGGCGATGGCCGTCCTGGCGGCCCTGTCGCTGATCCTCTCGCTGGCCGCGGCGCTGCCCGGCGGGGCCGGCCTGCTCCGGTGGGCGGTGGCCGAGCTGACCGGTGCCGGGCTGCTGCGCGATGCCCAGAAGTGGCTCGCGCCGTGGGTGCTGGCCTGTGCGCTGGCGTTCGGCTCGGGTGTGGCGCGGATCGCCGGGGGCCTGCGGCGCCGTGGCGTGGACCGCGGGGTGGTGGCGGCCTTCGGCCTGCTGGCCGTGGTCCTGCCCGTGGCCGTGGTGCCCGACCTGGCTCTGGGCGGGGCTGGCCGGCTGCGGCCGGTGGCGTACCCGGCCGACTGGGCGGCCGTACGCCATATCCTCGCCACCGGACCGGAGCACGGTGCGGTGGCCGTGCTGCCGTTCACGCCGTACCGGGACTTTCCTTGGAACGGCGGCCGGATCGTGCTCGACCCGGCCCCGCGCTACCTCCCCGGCGAGGTGGTCCTCGGCGACCGGCTGTGGGTGGCCGACCAGCCGCTGGCCGGCGAGGACCCGCGCGCCGCCACGGTCGCCGCCGAGCTCGACCGGGGCGCCGCGGCCGATCTCGGCGCCGTCGGGGTGGGCTGGGTGGCGGTCCAGCACGGTGTCGGCGGCCCGCTGCCGGAGGGCCTGCTGGGCGGGCTGGTCCCCGTCCACAATGGAACCCACCTGTCGCTCTACCGGGTACCAGGGCAGGTCACGCGCCTGGACGCGCCGGCGCCCGCGGTCGCCCCGGTGCTGGTCGCGGACCTTGCGGCCCTGCTCGTCCTGGCTGGTGCGCTGCTCGCCATCGCCCGGCGCGCCAGCTCGTCCTCGTCACGCCCGCCGGAGATCGCTGGCGGATCGAATGAGGCGGCGGAGCGGACCGGGTGTTAATGTCCCCGTCATCGAAGGGAGTGACGATGCGAAACGGCCTCAGCTTCGTAGCGGGCGTACTGGTGGGCATCGTGCTGGCTGTGGCATTCGCGTTCGGCGTGGTCGCGCTGGTTAACGCATCGCAGCCGAGCGACCTCCCGAAGAGCGAGGTTGAGCTCAGCAGCAAGCTCGGCGACGACGCCAAGCCACCGCCGAACTACGGCCGCTGACCCGTCAGCGGCCAGCGGGCCACCCCGGTGACACCCGGGCCAGCACGGCACCGAGCTCGGCGAGGGCCCGTTCCAGGGTGAACGTCGCGGCGTGCTCGCGGGCCGCCCGCCCCAGGGCCGTCCGTTCGGCCTCGTGGTCGAGCAGCCAGGCGCAGTGTTTGGCCAGCTCCTCCAGGTCGTCCGCGAGCAGGCCGGTGACGCCGTCGCGCACCGACTCGGCCAGCCCGCCCGCGTGCCGGTACGCGACCGTGGGCACCCCGTGGACGGCCGCCTCCATCACGACCCGGCCCCAGCCTTCCTTCAGCGACGGGCACAGCAGCAGCCAGGACCCGGCGAGCACGCGGTGCTTTGCCGGCTCCTCAAGCCAGCCAAGAAAATCGATACGATCGGCCAGTCCCAGGTCGGCGGCCTGGGCAGCGAGGGCGGCCCGCACCGGTCCCTCGCCGACGATACGCAGCCGCAGGTCCGGATGGTCCGGGACCAGCCGGGCCAGCACCTCGATGGCGTGGTCCACCTGCTTATGCGGCATCAGCCGGGCCAGCACGCAGATCGTCGGCCGGGCCGCCCGGGCAACCGGCCCCAACCCGGCCGGCGGCGGGTCCGCGACGTTGTGCACGATGTCGATCCGTTCCGCGTCGACACCGAGCGCCACCAGGTCGTCACGGGTGGCGCCGGACACGGCCACGTAGCGGGCACGCCGGTAGAGCCGGGGCGTCAGCCACGACTCGACCCACCAGCCGATCCGGCTGACGGCCCGGCCGAAGGTGACCGCCCACTGGTCGCGGCCGACGTGGTGCACCACCACGACTACCCGGCGGTGCGCCAGCACGCTGAAGAACGGCACGTGGTTCTGCACGTCGATGACGATGTCCGGACGCTCGCGCACGACCGCGGCCAGCCCGTGCGGGTACACCGTGAGCCGGCCACCCCGGCGGACGAACCGGACCCCGTCCCGCTCCTCGACCCGGCTCGCTCCACTGTGGCCGGCGCAGTGCACCGAGACCTGGTGACCCTGAGCGACCAGCCCGCTCGCCAGCTGTTCGACATAGCGCTCAGACCCGCCGGCCTCCGGGTGGCTGGTGTCGCGCCAGTTCAGGAACATTACGTGGGTTGGCGGCATCCCCGCACCTTAGGACTTTCCGACCCGCCTTGTCGGCACGTGTCCCGGCCGTCGGTCCGGCCGGCGGTGCGGGGGCGGGTCGCGTGTCTTTCCAAAACTCAGACCGACTGGTAACTTACGCCCTCACGATCGTCGGTCGAGGAGGACTACGATGCGTCGGCTCGGTTTCGTGTTGTTCGTGATCGGCGTCTTCCTCATAGCGACAGCCCCCATGGTTATGTGGTATGTCGCGCCCGAGCTGGAGAAGACCCCGAACGACTCGGTCACCGAGTTCAACCTGGCCGGGTCCGGCCAGCGCCTCGACCGCACCACCGGCGCGCTCGCGCCGGTCACCCTGGTCGGCACCCGCTCGGTGTACGCCCGCAAGAAGGCGTCCAGCGTGGACGCCACCGTCTACGACTCGTACGTGACCGTGCAGGACGCGTCCACCGGCGTCAAAGTCTCAGAGACCTCCATGCGGGTCGCGCTGGACCGGCACACCGGACAGGCGGTCGCCATCCCGTACGACACGGTTGACGGCGCAGCGGCGGACATCACCGGGTTGGTGCTGAAGTTCCCCTTCCACACCGAGCAGAAGAGCTACGACTTCTACGACGGCCGGCTCAACAAGGCCTTTCCGGCCACATTTGAGGGTGTGGAGGAGCTCGGCGGGCTCACGGTCTACCGGTTCGTCCAGAAGGTGCCGAAGTCCCCGGCCAAGCTGAACCTGCTGAACAACCCCGCGGCGCCGGTGGACGGCGCGTACCAGAACCTCCGCACGCTGTGGGTCGAGCCGGACACCGGCATCATCGTCAAGGGCCAGGAACAGCAGCAGCAGTGGGTGGCCCGGCCGGACGGCACCGAGATGCAGATCGCCGACCTGACCATCGCGTACGACGACGCCGCCGTGGCCAAGCAGTCCAAGCAGGCCGAGGATGACTCCGGCGCGGTCGCCCTGATCGGCGTCTGGGTGCCGCTGGCAGCGCTGGTCCTGGGCCTGGTGGTGCTCATCCTCGGCGTGGTGTTCTGGGCCCGTGACCGCGGGCGCGAGCCGGCGGCCCCGGCCGACACCGGCCGCGACCCCGATGACTGGCGGAGCGGCCCGCTGACGGACCAGCTGCCCAAGCACTCCGCCGGCTAGGCGCCCGGGCCGTGTCGTGGTCCCGCGGGCGCTGCCGCAGGGCGCTGGCGTTGCCCGGCAGCGCGCACGAGACCAGTCACCGGTTGGGGAGCGGGTCGTGGTCGACCTGTCCGTGGTGATCCCCGCCTTCAACGAGCAGGATCGCATCGGCGCCTCGGTGGAGGCAGTGTGCCGGTACCTACGCCGGTCCGGGCGGAGCTGGGAGCTGATTATCGTCGATGACGGCTCGACCGACCGGACCGCCGCCATCGCCACCGCCATCGCCGCCAGCGAGCCGGGAGTCCGGCTCATCCGTACGCCGCGCAACGCCGGCAAGGGGCACGCCCTGCGTACCGGCGTCCTCGCCTCGCGCGGCGCCGACGTGCTCGTGTCAGACGCCGACCTGTCCACCCCGATCAGTGAGATCGAGCAGCTGTGGGCGGCCCGAGACGGTGCCGTGGCGGCGATCGGCTCGCGCTTCCACCGCGCCACGATCGGGGTACGGCAGAGCCGCCTGCGCGAGACGCTGGGCCGGCTGGGCAACCTGGCGATCCGGGTGGTTGCCGTACGTGGCATCTCTGACACCCAGTGCGGGTTCAAGCTGTTCTCCGGGCCGCAGGCACGGGTGCTGTTCGGCATGGCGAGGCTGAACGGCTGGGCCATCGACGTGGAGATCCTGCACCTGTGCGCGCGGCTGGGCTGGCGGGTGGCGGAGGTGCCGGTGCGGTGGTCGCACGCGGCCGGGTCGAAGCTGCGGCCTAGCGCCTACCTGCACGTGCTGGTAGAGCTGGCGTACCTGCGCGTGGCGCACCGCCAGGCCCGCGAGCCGTGGCTGGCCGGCCGGCGCTGAGTGAGCCGGACCCCGTCTGGCGCCGGCGTCCCACCCGTAGCAATTTTATAGATATATTTCTATTGATCTGGGGAGGCTGGAGTGGTGGGCAGGAACGACTCACGACCGAGGCGCCGGCTCGCGGCCGTCGCCGCGACGACCATGCTGGCCGGGCTGCTCGCCGGCTGCGACGGGCGGGCCACCGTGCCGACCGGTGTCACCGACACCGCGGCGTTGCTGCATGCCCAGACCTCATGCCGGGCTGAGACCACGAGCAACCCGTGCACCGGCTGGTTCCAGTACTGGGCGGACGGCAACACCACCATGCTGACCACGCCGCGGGTGACCGCGAATGTCAACACCAACGGCATGGTCGACTTCAACCAGACGGTCACCGGGCTGACCCCCGACACCCTCTACCACGCGCAGTTCTGCGGGTACGGCGACCGCAACATCGCCCAGCCGGGCCTCTGCATCGGCCCCTCCGGCAGCGGCGTCACGCAGCCCGGGGTGCAGCCGGACCCGAACGACTTCAGCGCCACGCAGAACTTCCGCACCGCGTCGGCGAGCACCACGGCCACTGTCGACATCGGACGGGTACTGTCCACGGCCGACACCGCGGACCGGCCGATCGGGCGCGACGGCGGGCACAGCGTCGCCTACTCGTCGACCCAGGCGCTGTGGCTGTTCGGGGACACCGGCCAGCGCAACGGGCCGGCCTTCCTGGCGCTCGGCTCGGCCGCGGCCGGGCCGTACACGGTGGGGGTCGCGCCCACCGCGCTCAACGAGCTGCCCCGGCCGCCGGCGGCGCCCCAGCCCGGCCTCACCTCGCCGGCGAACTTCTTCCCGGCCGTGGTGGGGCTGGTGACCCCGGACGACCCACCGGTGCCGTGCGGCAGCTCGGGCAGCAACAGCTACGCCGCGGCCTGGGAGTCCGGCGGCGCCCGCATTCCAGGCACCAACCGGGCCCTGCTGATCTGGGCCGAGATCTGTGTCGCCATCGGCGACGGCCGCGGATGGCCGGTGGAGCGCCTGCGGATGGCCGAGTACGACCCGGCGACCAACCAGTTCCTGCGGTTCTTCACGCCGTTCGTCGCCAACCCGATGTCGGCCGGGCTACCCCCCACCAGGACGGTGTCCAACCCGGTCTTCGGCAGCGACGGCTACCTCTACCTGTTCGGTTCCCGGCAGGGGCCGGACACGGTCTTCGTGGCGCGGGTGAGCGCCAACCCGGCGGCCTGGGGGAACCCGGCCAACTACCGCTGGTGGGGAAGGCCCGGCGGGGCGGCGGCGCAGTGGACGACCGACGACACCTCGGTCGTGTCGGTCGTCACCGGTGTGGTGCCGTGGGGCATCCACGTCGCCGACTTCAGCGGGGTCGGCGGTGGAAGGAAGCTGGCGATGCTGGTCAAGGACAGCTTCTTCGACAGCCCGCACTTCCGGATCTACACGGCCGACTCGCCGCTGGGACCGTGGACGGCCGGCCCGTCCGGGCGGGTGCCCGACCACTGCCGGGGCGGCGGGTTCGGGTGCTACGCCTTCACCGCGCACCCGGAGCTGAGCACCGCCGGCTCGTTCGTCTTCTCCTGGTTCTCCCCGGGCGACCGGCTGGGCGACGGCGGCCATGTCCGCCTGGGCACCGTCCACTGGTGACCGAACGCGATAGGAGGCTCCCATGCGACCACGTACGTGGATCGGGCCCGCAGTAGGCGCGCTGGTGCTCGGCCTCACCCTGGCCGTGCCGGCTCCCGCGCACGCGGCGGCCAGCTGCGCGGCGCTGGCGCCGGCGGCGGACGCGGCGGCGAACCGGGTGGCCATCCAGTCCTGCCTGGACGGCCCCGAGCGCCAGGCGGTCCTCACCCCGGGCACGTACCCGGTCGAGGGCGGGATCGTGGTGCGGTCCGGGGCGCGGCTGCTGGGAGACACCACCTACCCGACGATCCGGCTGGTGAGCAACCCGGGCGCCACGGCGCGCCTGGTGCGCCTCGTCGGGTCCGGCGCCCGGGTCGGCTTCCTCCGGCTGGACGCGGGCAACCTGCTCACCGGCGGCTGCTGCACGGCGGTGGTGATGTTCGAGGGGGCCGGCAGCAACGACAACCTGCTCGACGACTCGTTCATCACCGGCGCGCCGGAGCACACCGGCGTCTACCTGCTGTGCAGCTCCTGCCGGGGCAACCAGATGCTGCGGGTGAACATCCACGGCAACTTCTACGGGGTGATCTTCGGGCCGTTCAACTCGGCCGCGTACGCGAACACGCTGGTGGACTCGCAGGTGCACGACAACCGCTGCGACGGGGTGACGTTCATGGGCACCGACCTGGCCGCCGGCCGGCCCGGTGGCTACGGCGTGGTCGACAACAGCGCGCTCTACCGCAACGGCCGCGACTGCGAGAACGGCATCCCGGGCGCGGCGGTGTACACCGCCGGCAACCTGGCCGGGGCCCGCATCACCAACTCGCAGCTCTACGAGAACTGCGGCAACAACCTGGACCTGGTCGACGCGGCGAACTTCCACATCGAGGGCAACAGCATCCACACCCCGGGCTACCCGGTGCCCGGCGCCGTCTACTACTGCACGGCCACCGGCTCGGCCGCGCTGGTCAACGTCCGGGACTTCCAGATCCTGCGCAACGACGTGCGCAACACCAATACGCGGACCATGCTGCTGCGCAGCGGCGACCCGAACCGGTTCTTCAACGCCGACGGCGCGCCGCGCTACTCCGACCTGCCGGGCGGCGGCTACGGCCTGGTCGCGTTCGTGCTGGCGAGCTGGCGCACCGGCACCCCGTCGATGCACAACACCATCGAGAGCAACACGTTCATCGGCGGCTGCGCCAGCCCGTGCGTGGGCACCGGTTACTTCGCCACCCGGAACACCGGCTTCAACGCCGCCCGCGGGTGGAGCGCCAGCACGACCAACTACTACCGGGGCAACAACCCGTTCGGGTCCAACGTGGGCTCGCGCCGGGGCGGCGGGAACTGGTACGCGGCCGACACGAGCTGCCCGTCGTCGGCCTCGCCGTACCCGTGCAACCGGGACGACTACCAGCACCCGACCAGCGTCAACTGGGCCCGAAACGACGGGTTCTTCTTCTACTCGTGACCAGACCACCGCGCTAAGAGCGGCGCCACAGACCCGGCAGAGCTCCACGCTATAGTGACTTATGTCGATCTGTTGCGCTACTCGAGGGGGCCGTGATGCGAGGTCTACGGTTGGCGCGGTGGGCACCGTACGCCGTCGCCGCAGCGCTGCTGTTCGGTGTGCCGGCCGCGGTCATCGCGCCCGCCGCGGTCATCGCGCCAGCCGCAGCTACGGTCGAGCCGGCCATGGCTGCCGCTGAGCCGGCGCAGGTTGCGGCCGTCCCCCAGGTGGTGCCGGCGCTGCAACAGTGGACCGCCGGGACCGGCAGCTACGGCTTCACCAGCACCAGCCGGGTGGTGACCGACAGCGCCTACGCCGCCCAGCTGGCCGGCACCACCTCCGTGTTCGCCGCCGACCTCGGCGCGCTTCACGGCCGTACCGTGGCCACGCTTGTCGGCGCCCAGGCCGACGTGCGTACCGGTGACATCTTCCTCACCCTCGGCTCCACCGACACCGGCCTCGGGCCGGAGGGCTACCGGATGACCATCGGCGGGTCGCTGACGATCCAGGCGCGCGCCGACGCAGGGGCCTTCAACGGCACCCGTACGGTGCTCCAGCTGCTGTCCCGCTCGACGGCGGTCCCGGCCGGCACGGCCCGGGACTGGCCGGTGACCCGGCAGCGCGGCCTCATGGTCGACAACGGCCGCAAGTACTACTCGCTGATCTGGCTGCGCAACCACATCCGCCAGCTGGCATACCTGAAGTACAACGTGCTGCACCTGCACATCTCGGACGACCAGGGCTTCCGGCTGGAGAGCAGCGTGCACCCGGAGGTCGTCTCCCCACAGCACTACACGAAGGCCCAGATCGCCGACCTGGTGGCGTTCGCCGCGCGGTACCACGTCACGGTCGTACCCGAGATCGACATGCCCTCGCACATGACCGCGGTCCTGGCCAGCCACCCGGACCTGCGCCTGGTCTCGTCAACCGGCGCGGTCAGCGCGGGCAAGCTGGACGTGTCCAAGGCGGCCGCCCGGCAGCTCGCCGCCGACCTCGTCAACGAGTACCTGCCGCTGTTCCCGGGCGCGGTCTGGCACATGGGGGCCGACGAGTACCTCTCCGCCTCGCAGTACGCCAACTACCCGCAGCTCCAGGCGTACGCGCAGGCCACCTACGGCGCGGGCGCGACCGGCGCGGACGCCTTCCTCGGGTTCGTCAACTGGGTCGACGGGATCGTCCGGGCCCAGGGCAGGACGCTGCGGATCTGGAACGACGGCGTCTTCGGCGGCCGTAACGTCACGCTCAACCCCGCCATCCAGATCGACTACTGGCAGGCCAACGGGGCCAGCCCGGCCCAGTTCGCCGCGGCCGGGCACCAGCTGATGAACTCCAACTCCAGTTACCTCTACTACGTGCTGGGCAAGAGCTGGAAGCCGGACCCGGCGAGGATCTACAGCAGCTTCCAGACCAACCTGTTCCAGGACGGCTCGACCATCCCGGTCACCGACCCGAAGCTGCTGGGCACGTCGCTGTCGATCTGGGCCGACCTGCCCAACAGCGAGCCGGAGGTGCGGGTCGGCGCCGCCGTCCTGCCCTCGATGCAGGCCCTGGCCCAGGTGATGTGGGGCTCGCCGAAGCCCGCCGCGGACTACACCGGGTTCCAGGCCGTCACCACCGCCGTCGGGCAGCCGCCCGGCCGGGAGGGCGCGCCCCCGCCCACCCCGATGACCAGCCTGCCCACCTACTCCACCTACCTGCCGTCCAACATGGTCGACGGCACGACCAGCACCTTCTTCTGGGGCAACGGCGCGCCGGCGGCCGGCGACCACGTCGGGGTCGACCTGGGGACCGCGCGCCCCATCAGCGGCGTCGAGATCCTCATGGGAAAGAGCGACCGGCCCAACGACTACCTGCACAACGCGGTCCTGGAGCACTCACGGGACGCGGTGACGTGGACCTCGCTGGGCAGCTTCACCAGCGCCGCCGTCCGGGCCACCCCGCCGGCCGGCACGACCGCCCGGTACGTGCGGCTGCGCAGCACCGCCAGCCAGACGTACTGGCTCGTCGTCACCGAGCTCACCGTCACCGTGCGCCCGTCGACCACGGCCTCGACGAACCTGCCCACGTACTCGACGTACCCGCCGGCGCTCATGGTCGACGGCAACACCACCACCTGGTTCTGGAGCAACGGCGCGCCACCGGTGGGCGGCTACGTCCGGGTCGACCTGGGCACGGTGCGCCCGATCGGCGCCGTCGACGTGCTGATGGCCAACGGCAACAGCCCCAACGACTTCATCCACCGCGGGGTGCTGGAGGCCTCCCAGGACGGCGCGGCCTGGACGGTGCTGGCGAGCTTCGCCGGGCACAATGAGGTCACGGTCGCGCCGCCACCCGGCACCACAGCCCGCTACCTTCGGGTACGCAGCACCGCCAGCCAGACGTACTGGCTCGTCGTCGACGAGTTCCTGGTCGGCTGACGCGACACGCCGGGCACGCCTCGCGATTTGCGTCCTCGGATGAGGGAGAATTTCGCGAAGGCTGCCGGATCTGCGGAGGCCCGGCTAGGGAGGCGTGGTGCAGCAGCAGTGCCCGGTGGTCCAGGGCGAGAGGGTCGCCGACCGGCTGGCCGAGCTGGGGCTCAAGGCGGAGATCCTGGAGTTCGCCCTGCGCGGCGCGGACGCCGAGGCCCGCACCTACACCCAGCTGGACCCGCCGAACATGCAGGGCATGGCGCGGTACGCCCGCACGGTGCGGCTGCTGCGCGAGCAGCTGGTGCCGCTGGGCTGGTCGTACGACAACCCCCGCAACCTGGCGCGCACGGTCAGCCCGGACCGCCGGGTGGCCATCATCGCCACGCTTGGCGACGCGGCCACCGGCGTCCCGCACGTGCGCCCGTCCACCCGGTATGAGAAGGGCGTCGCCACGGTCGAGGCGGTCAGCCGTAATTTCCTCCAGCTGGCCCTGCCGCTCGACCTCGGCGAGGACGAGCCGGTCGACGCCGACGCCGACGGCCTCGTCACCTGGGTCCTGCTCTACAACGTGACCGAGGCCGAGATCCGGGCGGAGCTGTCGCTGCCCGACTCAATGGTCGACGGCTACATCGACACCTGGCTCGAACGGATCATCCTGGCGCCGGTCCCGCTCCAACCGGCACCCGCCGTCGTGGCCGGGTCCGCGGCCGAGCCCGACGTCGTTGTCGCCCGCCGCACCGGATGACCGCCATAGCCACCGCGCCGGGCACGTTGACGCCGAGCCGGCTCACGCTCGCCCGCAAGCGCCGCGGCCTGACCCTCGTCCAGCTGGCCGCCGCGGTCGACGTCAGCGCCCGCAGCCTGTCCGCGTACGAGAACGGCCGGCAGGAGCCCGGCCCGGACACGCTGGGGCGGCTTGCGGCAGCGCTCGACGTGCCGGTCGAGTTCCTCACGGCCGGTGACGTCGACGAGATCCCGGTCGACGCGATCAGCTTCCGGGCGCTGAGCAAGCTCACCGCCGGGCAGCGCGACACCGCCCGCGGGGCGGCCCGGATCGCCCTGATGCTGGCCGAGTGGATCGAGCACCGCTTCCACCTGCCCGGTCCGGACCTGCCATCCCTGCCCAGGCTCGACCCGGAGACCGCCGCCGAGGTGGTCCGTGCCCGGTGGGGGCTGGGCGTTGCGCCGCTCGGGCACCTGCTACGGCTCCTGGAGGCGCACGGGGTCCGGGTCTTCTCCCTCGCCGCCGACTGCGCCGCCGTCGACGCGTTCTCCTTCGTCTGGCACCAGACCCCGTACGTCCTGCTCAACACCGCCAAGTCGGGCGAGCGCGGCAGGTTCGACGCCGCTCACGAGCTCGGCCACCTCGTCCTGCACAGCGAGCACCGGCTGCCCCACGGCCCCGACGCCGAGCAGGACGCCAACCGGTTCGCCGCCGCATTCCTCATGCCCCGCGCCAGCGTCCTGGCGCACGGCCTGGCCAGCGCCACCATCGACCGCATCCTCGCCGCAAAGCAGACCTGGCGCGTGTCGGCCATGGCACTGACCCACCGCCTGCACGAGCTCGGCCTGCTCACCGAGTGGGGCTACCGCACCGCCTGCGTCGACCTGTCCCGCCGCGGCTACCGCACCGGCGAGCCCGACGGCATCCCCCGCGAGACCTCGCCCCTGCTCGAGGCCGTCTTCCACGCCGTGCGGGCCGAGGGCACCAGCCCCGCCCGGATCGCCCGCGAGCTCCACCTCACAGCCGGCGAGCTCAACCGCCACGTCTTCGGCCTCGTCCCGACCGCCGTCAGCGGCACCCCCGCACCGACCCCACCGAGACGACCCGACCTCACGCTGATCGTCAGCTGACGGCTCGTCACAGCCGGCTGAGATCTCCATGGTTGGCAGCCCTCCACGCCATGGCAAGCCCGCCACCAAGCGCGTCCCCTCACCCCCCGACGGGCCAAGATCATGCAATGGCGAAGATTCGTCTCCTCCCCAACGGCGTACGAGAGATGCAGCTCCGCTGCGAGCCATGGAGTAGTGATCTCGCCCAGCGGTTCGTAGCGGAGGCGTGCGACGGGCTGATGGTCTTCCGTCCGCAGGGCACGCCTCCAGGTATCGGCTTCCTCGCGGCGCTCGGCGGACTCAGGTACCTACGGCTCCTGAGCCCGGCGCGACGCGGGCCAGCGCCGGTCTGGCCAGTGCTGCGGGCCTGCGACGGCTATGGCTCTACAGGGGACTTACCGACACCGGAGACCTGGCCAAACTGGACGAACTCGACGAAGCCGCCAGATCGACACCGCGCGGGTCCGCCGTCGAGCATCCCAGAAGGCAAAGAGTCCACTATAGATATTATCGAACATGTGTGCTAGGATATGAAGCATGCAGGCGGCGTCGGCGATGATCGCGGAGGCGGTCGACGAATGGGCCGGGATCTCGGCGTGGGCGCTGTCGGATGATGAGCTGGTCGCCGGATTGGACCAGCTGGAGATGGCGGAGCGACGGCTGGCGGCGGTAAAGCTGACGTTGGTGCGGGAGCTGGACGGGCGCGGCCTGGCGGTGGTGCAGGGTGCCTCGTCGACGGTGGTGTGGCTACGCGACCGGCTTCGCATGTCGGCCGGTGCCGCCCAGCGGCTGGTCACGCTGGCCGCCGCGGTCGACGCCGCCCCCGCGGTGGTGCGCGACGGGCTGGCCGCGGGTGTGCTGGGTGTGGAGCAGGCGCGGGTGGTCACCCGGGCGGTGGCCGCGCTACCGGCCGAGGTCGGCCCCGCGGTGGCCGACAAGGCCGCCGCAGCCCTGGTGGGCTACGCCGGGGAGCATGAGCCGGTGGCGCTGCGGCGGCTGGGCGAGCGGGTCCTGCAGCTGGTCGCCCCCGACGTGGCCGAGGAGGCCGAGCGGGCCGCGCTGGAGCGGGCCGAGCAGCGGGCCGAACGGGATCGCCACCTCGCCCTCTCCGACACCGCAGACGGCGCGGTCAGGGTGTCCGGCCGGCTCGGTGCCGAGGCCGCCGCGGTGGTCCGGGCAGCATTGGAGCCGCTGTGCCGTCCCATCCCCGGGGACCTGCGCAGCCCGGGGCAGCGCCGCGCCGACGCCCTGGTCGACATCTGCCGCCTGGCCCTGGCCACCGACGAGCTACCCGACCAGGGCGGTGAGCCCTCACAGGTGGTGGTCACCACCGACTTCGACACCCTGACCGGCCAGCTGGGCCCCGGGCTGCTGGACACCGGGGAGACCCTCAGCCCCGAGGCGGTGCGCCGCGTGGCCTGCGACGCGCACCTCCTGCCCGCTGTTCTCGACGGGGCGGGGCAGCCGCTGGACCTGGGACGGCAGCGGCGGCTGGTCACCGGCGCGCTCCGCCGAGCCCTGGTGCTGCGGGACCGCGGCTGTGTGTTTCCCGGATGCGACCGACCGGCCAAATGGTGCCAAGGGCATCATATTAGACATTGGTCGGATGGTGGCCCGACCTGTCTCAGCAATATCGTCCTGACCTGCACCTATCATCATCGCCTGCTGCACCACGGCGGGTGGAGTGTCCACATCGCACCCGACGGACGACCCGAGCTCACGCCACCCAGCTGGGTCGACCCCACCCAACGACCCCGCCGCAACCACTACTGGCCCCGACGCTGACCGCAACCAACAGACGGCAGTACCAGGCCTGCCATGGCGGCCGTCGAACGGGACGGTGGCAGGCACAGCCCGCACATGTGTCTATGAAGCCATGGCCGCCGCCCGGTACCCACGGCGCCATAACCTGGGCAATCGGCTGCCTATCAGGGCATGAGAGCGGTACGGTCACCGCGGGAGGTGCCGCCATGACGGGACGTATCCGGCGTGCCACCGTGGCCGCGCTGCTGGCCGTCGTCACCGCAATGACGCTGTCGCCGGCAGCCGCCCGGGCAGCCGTGCTGCCACCAGACAACTACTGCCCCGACGGGCAAGCGTCCTGTGTCGACGCCACAATCGCCGAGATGCGGCAGCGCTTCGAGCCGCTCGGGCGCAGCTGCCACCACAACGCCGTCTTCGCGCTGGCCTACCTGCGTACCACGCAGACCTACAAGTGGGCCCGCGACCAGTCTGGCTTCTTCGCCGACCCGGCCTGGGTCAACCATGAGGACGCCGTCTTCGCGGCCTACTACTTCACCGCGTACGACGACTGGGCGGCCGGCCGGCGCGCGGCGGTGCCGCAGGCCTGGCTCATCGCGCTGGACGCCGCCCGCGACCGCCGGGTGACCGGTGCCGGTGACGTCATGCTGGGCATGAACGCCCACATCAACCGCGACCTACCGTTCGTGCTGGCCGCCATCGGGCTGACCCGACCCGACGGCTCCAGCCGCAAGCCCGACCACGACAAGGTGAACGACTTCCTGCGGCTGGTCGGGGACCCGCTCCTGGCGGAGGAGGCGGTGCGCTTCGACCCGTTCTCGTTCGCCAGCCTCGGCTCCGGTGTGATGTTCTCGGTACTCGTGCAGTGGCGGGAGCGGGCGTGGCAGAACGCCGAGCGCCTGGTGGCAGCCCCTGACGACGCCGCCCGCGCGGCGGTCGCCGCCGATATCGAAAGCGCTGCGGCGACCGAGGCCCTGTCCCTGCGGACGCTCAACGCGTACGTACCGCCCTTCACCACAACCTGGCCGCGGGACCTCTACTGCGCAGGCCACCACGCGACGGCGCCACCGCAGCCCTACCCGTTCGGCACGCCGAGCGCATACTGACCACCCCCGCGGAAACCCGACTCGAAAGAGGTACGAACGGCGCGTCGACACTGGCCTGCCCGAATGCTCCACTGAGGGGCAAGATCCCCAGGGGGTACCGGCATGGGTGACGCGCGGCAGGCACCTACCGATGTCATCTCGCTGCCCAAGGGAGGCGGAGCAGTACGCGGGCTGGGCGAGAAGTTCACACCTGACCCGTTCACCGGCACCGGCACGTTCACGGTGCCGATCGACCTGCCAGCGGGCCGGGGCGACCTGACGCCGAGCCTCGACCTGACCTACAGCACCGGGCAGGGCAACGGGGTCTTCGGGCTCGGCTGGAGCCTGTCCGTGCCCGGGGTGACCCGCAGGACGTCCCACGGCACGCCGTGGTACGACGACGAGCGGGACACGTTCATCCTGTCCGGTGCCGAGGACCTGGTGCCGATGGACCGCCCGTCGGCGACATCGGTCCGGTACCGGCCGCGGACCGAAGGGACCTTCGCGCGGATCGTGCACCACCGGGACCCCGACGGCTCGGACTTCTGGGAGGTCACCGGGCGCGACGGCACGACGAGCCGGTACGGCACGCCGCGGCCGGCGCCTGCCACCGGCGCCACGGCCACCGGCGCCACGGCCACCGGCGCCACGGCGACCGGCGGGATGGCGACCGACGGCACGGCGACCGGCGGGATGGCGACCGGTGAGACGTGGCGCGACCCGGCGGTCCTCGCCGACCCGGCCGCACCGGATCGCATCTTCGCGTGGCGGCTGACCGAGACGCGCGACCCCTTCGGCAACGTGGTGCGGTACGAGTACCGCACCGACGAGGGGGCCGGCAACGGCCACCGCTGGCGGCAACCGCTGCTGCACCGGGTGGCGTACGCCGACTACGACAGCGGCGGGCAGACCCGTTACCTCTACACCGTCAGCTTTGACTACGAGGACCGGCCGGACGCGTTCTCCTCCTACCGGGCCGGTTTCGAGGTGCGCACCACCCGGCGGTGCCGCGCGGTCACCGCATCCGTCCACACCGGACCCGAGCGGCCGGTACGGCGGTACGAGCTGAGCTACGCCACCGACCCGTACAACGGCGTCTCCTTGCTGCGCGCGGTCACGGTGGTGGGCTTCGACGACGCGGGGATGCCGTGGTCGGGCATGCCGCCACTCACGTTCACCTACTCGCAGTTCGCGCCCGAGCGCCGCGCGTTCGCTGGCGTGCACGGCCCCGACCTGCCCCCGGCGTCGCTGGCCAGGGACCACTATGACCTGGTCGACGTCACCGGCGACGGGCTGCCCGACGTCATCCAGCTCGACGGCACCGCGCGCTACTGGGCGAACCTCGGCGGCGGCGCGTTCGACCGCCCCCGGCCGATGCGCGCGGCGCCGGCCGGGTTGGCGCTGCGCGATCCCGGGGTGCAGCTGCTCGACGCCGACGGCGACGGGCGGCCCGACCTCCTGGTGAGCCGGCCCGGCCTGGCCGGCTACTTCCCGCTGGAGCACGACGCGACGTGGGGGCGGTTCCGGCGCTACCCGCAGGCGCCCACGTTCGACCTCGACGACCCGCAGGTGCGGCTGGTGGACCTCGACGGCGACGGCGTCACCGATGCGCTACGCGCGGGCGTACGGCTGGAGTGCTTCTTCAGCGACCCCGGGCGGGGCTGGACGGGACCGGTGTTGACCCGGCAGGAGACGCCGGAGACGCCGGACGGGATGCCGCGGCTGACGCTGGCCGACCCGCGGGTCAAGCTCGCCGACCTGACCGGGGACGGCCTGTCCGACCTGGTGCTCGTGCACGACGGTGACGTGCAGTACTTCCCCAACCTCGGCCGGGGCCGCTGGGGTGAGCGGCTGCGGATGGCGGCCAGCCCCCGGCTGCCGGCCGGGTACGACCCGCGCCGGGTGCTGCTCGGCGACGTCGACGGCGACGGGCTCGCCGACCTCGTGTACGTGGCCGCAGACCACGTGACGGTCTGGGTCAACCGCGGCGGAGGCAGCTGGAGCCCACCGGTCACGATCAGCGGCACGCCCGGTCCCGGCCCCAACGACAGCCTGCGCATCGCCGACCTGCACGGCACGGGCACCGGCGGCGTGCTGTGGAGCCGCGACGCGACACCGGGGCGCCCGTCGCTGTTCTTCCTCGACCTGACCGGAGGAGACAAGCCCCGGCTGCTCACCGGGATGGACAACAACATCGGTGCGGTGACCCGGGTCCGCTACGCGCCGTCCAGCCGCTTCGCGGTGGCCGACGGCCGGCGCGCGGCCACCCGCTGGCGCACCCCGCTGCCGGTGGTCGTGACGGTGGTGGCCGAGGTCGAGGTGGCCGACGCCGTGTCCCGCACCACGCTGACCACCGGGTACCGCTACCACCACGGGTACTGGGACGGCGTCGAGCGGGAGTTCCGCGGGTTCGCCTGCGTCGACGTGCTCGACACGTTGGCCTTCGCGGGCGACGTCGACCCGGCGGCCTACTGCCCGCCGACGCTGACGCGCACCTGGTTCCACCTCGGTCCGGTCGGTCCCGACGACGGCGACTGGGCCGAGCCGGACTTCGGCGCCGACCACTGGCCCGGCGACCCGAACCTGCTCGGGCACCAGGAGCAGACCAACCGGTTCCTGCGTACGCTGCGCGACCGGCGCGCCCGTCGCGACGCCCTGCGCGTGCTGCGCGGCCGGGTGCTGCGCACCGAGCTGTACGCGCGCGACGGCTCCGCGCGGCAGGACCGCCCGTACACCGTGAGCGAGCACGCGTACGGGCTGCGCACCGTCGCCGGGCCAGGCGCGGCGGCACCGGGCCGACCCGCGGTGTTCTTCGCCTACCCGGTCGCGCAGCGGACCACCCAGTGGGAACGCGGCGACGACCCGATGACCCGCTTCTCGTTCACCGGCGACTACGACGAGTACGGCCAGCCGCGCCGGCACACCGAGGTCGCGCTGCCCCGCCGGTCGGCACGCCGCCGGACGCTGACGGCGGCGGTCGTCGGCCAGTTCGCGCCCGACGGCACGGGCGTGCTCGCCACGCACCGGCGCACCGAGCTCGCCGTCCCCGACCCGGGCGTGCACCTCTACGACCGCGTTGCGCAGACCCGGGCGTACGAGCTACGCAACCCGCCCGGGGTGGTCGAGCCGGCGCCGGACGACGTGCGGGCCGTGCTCGCCGCGCAGGCCCGCGCCGCGCAGGAGGTGGTCGAGACGTTCGACCGGCTCGCGCCCGGCGATGTCGCGCTGGTCGAGCACACCCGGCACCACTACGACGGGCCGGCCTACACCGGCCTGCCGGTGGGGCAGGCCGGCCGGTACGGCGCGACGACCCGGACCGAGTCGCTGGTCTGCACCGACGAGCTGCTCGACGCGGTGTACGGATCGCAGCGCCCGGCATACCTCGGCGGCCCCGCCCCGCTGCCGGCCGGCGCCCCGGCCGGCTTCGGCTCAGCGCTCGGCTACACCAGAGTGCCACCGTCCACAGTAGGCTCTGGAGCGTACTATGTGGACACTCTAAGACAGTGCCACGACTTCCAGGACACCACGGCTGCATCACCGCCGCGGCGGGGCGCTGTCGTGGCCACGCAGGACGCGCTGGGCCGCGAGACCCGGCTCACGCTCGACAGCTACTGGCTGCTGCCGGTGGCCGTGGAGGATCCGGTCGGGCTGCGGGTGACCGCGGCGTACAACTACCGCGCCGGTGACCCGCAGCGGGTGGTCGACCCGCACGGGCACGCCACGGTGTACGCCTTCCACCCGCTCGGGATGCTGTCCGCGGCCCACCGCGAGGGGCGTGACGGCGAGGGCGACACCGCCGCCACGCCCGAGGTGCGCCACGAGTACGACTTCGGCGCGTACCCGGTCTTCGTCCACAACACCCAACGCGTGCGCCACGCCTCGGACGGGGTCTCCGGCGAGGTGCTCGGCTCGCGGGAGTACTCCGACGGGTTCGGCCGAGTCGTGCAGACCCGCGCGCAAGCCGCCGACCTGGCCTTCGGCGACCGCGGGGACGGCGTCGGGCTGCTCGGCCCCGGCTCGGCCGACGGCGTCGCCACCGGCACCCGGGCGACCGACCGGGTGGTGGTCAGCGGCTGGCGGCGCTACGACAACAAGGGCCAGGTCGTCGAGGCGTACGAGCCGTTCTTCGGCCGCGGCTGGGCGTACCAGCCCGAGGCTGACGCCCGGCGCGGCAACCCGACCAGCACCAGGTACGACCCGCGCGGGCACCCGGTCGCCGTGGTGAACCCCGACGGCTCGCGGCGGCGGATGGTCTACGGCCTGCCGGCCGACCTCGCCGACCCGGAGCGCTTCGAGCCCACGCCGTGGGTGGTGACCACCTACGACGCGAACGACCTCGCGGCCGGCGGGCGCCTCGCCAGCGCGGTGCCCGCCACGCACCACCACACCCCGGCCACCGCCGTGCTCGACGGCCTCGACCGCACGGTCTGCCAGCTCGTGCGCAACGGCACCGACCCGGCCACGGACTGGTACGCCGCGCGCACCCGGTACGACGTCCGCGGCAACCCGGTCGCGGTCACCGACGAGCTGGGCCGCGTCGCCCTGCGCCACCACTACGACCTGCTGGACCGGCCGATCCGGGTGGACAGCATCGACGCCGGCACCCAGACGTCGGTCCTGGACGCGCTCGACGGTGTGGTGCAGACCCGCGACGCCCGGGGCGCGATGACGCTGCGCCGGTACGACGCCCTGCACCGCATCACCGCCCTGTGGGCCCGCGACGACGCGGGCGCCGCCCTGACGCTGCGGGAGAGCATCGAGTACGGCGACGGTGGTGACCCGGCCCAGCCGGCCGCGGCGCGGGCGGCCGCGCGCACCGCCAACCGGCTCGGCCGGGTGTGGCGGCACCGGGACGGCGCCGGCATCCAGGTCTTCGACGCCTACGACTTCCGGGGCAACGTGCGGGAGAAGTCGCGCCAGGTGGTCAGCGACACCGCGCTGGCCGCCGGCTGGGCGCCGGACTGGTCGGCCGCCAATGCGGCGTCAGCGCTCGACCCGCTTGTCTACCGCACCAGCCTGCGGCACGACGCGCTCGACCGGGTGGTGGAGCTGCGCACGCCCGCGGGCGCCGGGCCGGGCGTCCGCACCCGGATCGCGCCGCGCTACGACCGGTCCGGCGCGGTGTGCGCGATCGACGTGGACGGACGGCCGTACGTGCGGCTCATCGCCTACAACGCGCGCCGGCAGCGGGTGCTCGTCGGCTACGGCAACGGCACGATGACCCGGTACGGGTACGACCCGCTGAGCGCGCGGCTGGTCCGGCTCCGCAGCGAGCGCGGCACGCCGACCGGGGACACCTGGACCGCGAGCGGGCCGGTGCTGCAGGAGCTCTCCTACACGTACGACGCCGTGGGCAACGTGACCGCCATCGAGGACCGCACGCCCGGATGCGGGGTCCGCGGCACCGCCGAGGGCCGCGACCGGCTGGTCCGGCGGTTCACCTACGACCCGATCTACCGGCTGGCCAGCGCCACCGGCCGGGCGTGCGGCAACATCGGCCGGCCCCGGCCGTTCGAGGACGCGCCGCGCTGCGGCTCGGCCGGGCCGCCGTACCGGCCGGGGCCCGCCACGCCCAACCAGGCCAACGCGCCGGACCTGACCGAGCTGTACACCGAGAGCTACCAGTACGACCACGTCGGCAACCTGCGCGAGCTGCGCTACGCCGCGGGCACCACCTGGGTCCGGCGGTACGGCCTCGGCAACCGCCCGCCGCAGGACTGGGCGCAGGCCGCCAGCAACCGCCTGACCACTGTGGCCAGTGGCGCCACGACCCAGCAGCTCGGCTACGACGCGAGCGGCAACCTGACCGCCGGCGGGCTCAACCAGCAGTACGCCTGGGACCACGCCGACCGGCTGGCTGAGGTGCGCACCTCGGCCGGTGGCCCGGCTTCGGTGCACGCCCGCTACCTGTACGGCGCGGACGGCGTACGGGTCAAGAAGTGGGTACGCCGCGGCACCGGCCCGGCCCGCGACGAGAGCACGGTCTACGTCGACGGTGTCTTCGAGCACCACCGCTGGCGCACCGCGGGCGGCGGCGAGAACACCGTCGTCCACGTGCTCGACGGCGCGGCCCGGGTGGCGCACGTGCGTACCAGCGGCCAGGCCCACCCCGACGACGCCGGCCCGCCGGTGCGCTACCAGCTCGCCGACCATCTCGGCAGCGCGTCGGTCGTGGTCGGCGAGGACGGTGTGTGGGTCAACCGGGAGGAGCTCCTCCCGTACGGCGAGACCGCGTTCGGCGGCTTCCGCCGCAAGCGCTTCCGGTTCACCGGGGCGGAACGGGACATCGAGAGCGGCCTGTCGTACCACGGCGGGCGGTACTACGCGCCGTGGCTGGCGCGCTGGTCGAGCTGCGACCCGTCCGGCACGGTCGACGGCCTGTCGCTGTACGCGTACGCCCGCGCCAACCCGCTGCTCTACACCGACCCGACCGGGCACGCGGCCGCGACCACGCCCCCACCGGTCAAGAACCCGGTGCCACCGCAGCTCACCGAGGGCAAGACGGCAGAGACCAACCTGGCCAACCTCGCCGGGTCGAAGGGCAAGAGCTTCGAGGGGTCGCAGTTCGTCGCGCAGGCCGGCAAGGGCGGCTCGGTCATCGACTTCGTCAAGAACAAGGTCACCGGCACGGTGGAGAGCAAGCTGGTCAACCTCTCCAAGTATCTGGACGCCAAGGGCAACCTGGATGTCGCCAAGCTGAGCCGGATGTTCAGCAAGCACATCGCCCAGGCGCAGAAGCACATGAACGCGCTGCGGAACATGACCGGCTCGCGCCTGGACGCGTTCAAGCAGCGCTTCGGCAGCGCGCCGAAGGGCCTGGAGACGATCGTCTACCAGGTGAAGAACGCGACGGACGCGCAGGTCAAGGCGTTCCGCGCGCAGGCGCACGCGACACTGGCGAGCGCGGGCGGGCCGCGGGTCGGCATCGGGGCGATCCCGAAGATCTCGCTGCCCTCGGTGGGTGCGGTCACCAGCACCCTGGCGTCAGGGGCCAGCAGCACGCTGAGCGCGGCCAAGACGCTCGGCGGCGGGGTGGCGAACGCGCTGGTGCCAGGGCTGAACGAGGCGAAGCAGTTCGTGAACAGCGTCGGCGGCGGCAGCGTCACCGCGGCGGTGTCGTTCACGATGACCTACCTCGCGACGACCGGCAAGGCGGCCCTCGGCGCGGCGACGGCGACGGTGTCGAAGGCCGGCGCGGCGCTGGTCTCGCCGGTCGGTGGCGCGGCAGGTACGGTGGCCGGGACCGTCGCGGCCGGGGTGGCGGCCGCGGGCGCGGTGGCGTGGGCGGTCGAGGACACCCGCCGCGCGCTCAACGGCGAGAAGACGATGACCGACATCGCCGTCGACTACTGGGGCAGCAAGGGCTTCACCCAGACCATGAAGGACTTCTGGTACGCGCTCAGCAACTGACGCGCCGAGCCGGGCGCCGAGCCGGTGGGGCGCCGAGCCAGCCCGCCGCCGGGCTCAGTCGGGCCAGGGGGGTGTGCGGCCGGCGTAGCCCACGACGAGCAGGATGTCGGTGAGCTGGTCGTCGGCGAGCCACTGCCGCACGCCGTCGGTGTCCGGCAGGGCCAGCTCCCAGCGGCCGGCCGGGGCCTTGCCCGTGATCGGCAGCCACGGCCCGCCGTTGCCGCGGCGGGTGCTGACGATCCCGTCCACGGGTGCGGCCGCGCCGCCGACCCGGGCGGTCGCGCCGGCCTCGGCGTAGGTCAGCGTGACCGCGGCCAGCTCCGCCGGCGCGGCCGAGCGGCCCACCAGGCTCAGCGCCACGCTGGAGATCGTCGCCTCCTCGACGTTCGGCGGGAGGTCGGAGCGCAGGGTCGTGAACCCGACCGCCAGCGGGGTCCGCGTCTGGTCCGGGTTGTGCAGGTCCCACCACGCGTCGGCGAACTCGTGCCGCAGGCTGTAGCCGCGTAGCGCGTCCACGCCGCGGTCCAGCTCGCGGACGACCTGCTGCCGGTAGCCTGGGCTGTCCAGCGCGGTGTAGTCGATGGTGACCAGCACATCGGCCACTGTGGACGGTTCGATCGGGTTGGCCGGCCGGGGCAGCCGCAGCTCCCACGTCGTGTCCACACCGAGCCCCTCGAACGGGTCCCGCATCCCGGTCGCCGGCTCGAACGTGAAGACCCCGGTGGCGCCCACCGGGGAGGTGAGGGCGACGGACTCGGGAGGCCGGGCCACGACGACCGGCCGGAAGAGGTCGGGCCCGACCACGACCCGGGACACGCCCGTCGTGGACAGCGTCGCCTTGACGCCCTCGCCCGGCGGCACGAGCGCGACGACCGAGACCGACACCCGGCGGACCAGCCGCAGGTAGTGCCCTGGGAAGTCGTGGTCGAACAGCGACAGCGGCGTCGTGAACGTCATCACGCCCGCGGTACGCAGCGCCTGCAGCTCCAGCGGCGCCAGCTGGGCGAGCGAGATGGTCCTGGTCAGCTGGAGCTTGCGGCGGTTGGTCTCGAACGCGTACTGGTCCAGCTCGGTGATGTCCTGCAACAGCCGGACCGCTCCGGTGAGGCCCCGCCGCCCGGTCTCCGCCTGGCTCTGCGCGTCACCGGTGGTCGACGGCTCCCAGTAGTCGGCCAGGATCGCGGGTGGCTGGCCCTCCTGGCGCTCGAAGGCCAGCTGCTGGGAGGCGAGCTGGGCCACCGCGGTGGCCTGCTGGAGGAACCAGCGGTAGATGCGCTCCAGGACGTCGGCGAGCCAGTCGTACAGCTCGGCGTTGGTGAACTTCGCCTGCTGGAACTCCAGCACCTGCTCGGCGTGGTCGGTGTGCAGCTCGCTGATGAGCCGTTCCTGCTCGGCGACGCGTACCCCGTCGTTCTCGATCATGACCTGCTGGCCCGCGACCGCCTTGTCGTGCCCGGCCAGCGCCTTGCGGAACTCCCAGTCCTGGCGCATCCGCGCGAACCCGGCCCGCATGGACATGAGCTGCGACCGCGTGGACGCGCCGGCGGCCAGCGACGAGGCCGCGCCCGCGGCAGAGGAGAGCGCCCCGGCGGCGGAGCTCAGCGCCGCGGCGGCCACACCTCCGGAGGCGTACGCCACCGCCGCCGCCGCGTTGCCCAGCCCGGCGGCGACGCTGAACCCGGCCGCGAAGTCGTGGTACTGCGCCACCTCCGCGAGGAGCGCCAGCGCCTGGCCCTCCAGGTCCAGCTGACCCTCGTCGATCAGCTCCTGGTAGTGGTCGTACTCGAAGACGACCTTCTCGCGCTGCAGCTCGGCGAGCGTGACCCGGTCCTCGGCCTGGCGCACCCGCAGCTCCTGCAGACGCAGCCCGGCCCGGGTCACCCGCACCTCCTGGCGGGCGCGCAGCAGGTTCAGCGCCTCGGCGTCGCGCTTCTCCAGCGCGGCCAGCATCATCGCCTCGATGTCGCGTGCCTGCCCGGCAAGGGCCTTGGCCTGCTCGATGAGTGCCGAGTAGCGGTACGGCGTCGGCGCGGCGACCCGGTTCGCCGGCAGGGTCAGCGTGCCCTCCGCGCCGATCACCGGCAGCCCGGACTCCTGGTCGGTCGGCGCCGAGTACGGCTCGGTGGCCCGGCGCAGCCCGGCGATGTTGCGGCAGGTCCGTAGCTTGTAGAGGTTCAGCTCGGCGTGCAGGCGGAGGGCCTTCAGCATCGGGTTCGGGCTGACGCAGAACAGCGGCCCGGGCGCCGACAGGTACCACCGCGCCTGGGCCGGTTGCGACGAGATCCGGTCGACCAGCCACGGCAGGGCGCCGGCGAGCCGGCCGGCGCGCAGCCGCTCGAGCCGCGCCCCGGTCCGGTCCCCGTCGCCGTCGAGGACGTCCGCGAGCCGCGCCCGCTCACCCGCCGCGCCGGCGCTGATGGCCAGCCGCTCGGCGCGGACCACCCGGTCCGCGACGTCGCCGTCGGCGTCGAGCGCCGCCGCGACCGCCCGCGCAGTCGAGACCGCCAGAGCCCGGTCGGGTACGCGGGACAGCCCGCTCTCCAGCCGGCGGGCGGTATGCATCAGCCCCGGCTCGGTGCTCCCGGCCGGGATCCGGACGACAACGTCGTCGCAGCCGTCGAACCGCTGCGCGAACACCGGATCGGCGAGCAGCTCCAGCGCGGCGCGGTAGAGGATCCGCGCCCGGGGGAGCGACTCCGGGGTGTCCCGGGTGAACTCCACATCCGCGTAGTCCAGGTGGCAGCGCACGACCAGCAGCTGCGTGGCGCGGCTGCACGTGTGCGGGCGCAGCGCGGCGATGTGGTGCGGGTCGAGCGGGTCGCGCACCCAGTCGAGCAGCGCCCGGGCGTAGTCGGCGGGGTCGGCCTGGGCGTCCGGCGCCGTGCCCTGCTCGTCGAGCACGAGTCCGAAGTAGACTTTCCGCTCGACCCGGGGCCGGGTGTAGTCGTACACCAGGCGCAGCCACTCGAGCGCCCGGTCGGGCTGGCCGGCCGCGTGCACCGCCAGCGCCACGGCCACCGGCAGGTCGTAGAACGCCTCGGCCAGGACCCGCTGGACGGCCACCGGCCGGCCCTGGTTGTCGCGCAGCGCGCGCTCGCTGCGCTCCCGCAGCACCCGCCACTGCCCGGCCAGCGTGTCGTCGAGCACCCAGCCGGACTGGTCCGCGTACGCCGGCGCGAGCGGCCACGGCGGCGTGCAGGCCGGCGGCCGGGCCTGCCTGGCGACGAACCGGCGGCCGACGAGCGTCCGGCCGGAGGGCACCCCCTCCACCGTGCGCTGGATGTCGTCGTACTCGAACGGGTCCGCGTCCTCGGGCAGGCGGTGGAACGTCATGCCACCGGGCTGAAGAACCAGCTGGTCCGCCGGGCCGGTCGCGACGAACCTGCCGCTGCGGCCGAACGCGGCGCCGCCCGGCACGCCGAGGTCGGCGTTGCCGCCCGGGAACTCGACCCAGCCACCGGACTGGAGGTCGTACTTGCGCAGCCACAGGCTGCCGTTGCTGAGCAGCGCCACCTCGTCGATGCCGTCGCCGTCGAAGTCGCCCACGACGACGTCGCCGACGTTGGTCAGCTTCCATGTCAGGTCGATGTCGGTCAGGCGGGCCCAGCTGCCCCGGATGCCCGGGTCCGCGGCGGGCCCCGGCCGGTAGTCGAGCACGACCACCGACGTACCGGTGTCCGGCCGGTCCTCGTCGGGGATGATGAGCAGCTCGTCGCGGCCGTCACCGTCGAAGTCCCCGGCCACCCCACCGAGCAGGTAGAGCTTCTCGGTGCTGAGGTCGACCATCGGGCGCCCCGGGTCGGCGGGGTCGAACGAGCCGAGCGGGCTCCACACGTTGCCGTCATGGCGCAGGTCAACGGCCCACAGGTCGTTGCCGACGCTGACGTTGTCCTGCCGCGGGGAACCGGCGACGACGATCTCGTCGCGCCCGTCGCCGTCGAAGTCGCCGGTCACCACGAACCCCGGGCGGAGGAAGCCACCGGCGCCCGGGATCCGGAACGCCACCTTGAGCCCGCTCCACGAGCCGCTGGTGAACTGGTACGCCGGTACGGCGTTGCGCAGCGACTCCTTGACCGCGAGGACCCCGTTGCCGTCCCGGGCGAGGACCCAGAAGAGGGGCGCCTTCGGCGATGCGGCGACGATCTCGGTGACGCCGTCCCCGTCGAAGTCGCCGCTGACGAAGATGCGGGAGTACAGCACGTCCGCCCAGCCGTTGGCCGCGCCGGTCACCGACCACTGCGACGTGCCAGGGTCCCAGCTGAGCAGGTGCGCGCGCCGGGCGGCGGTGGCGGACCACGGCCCGAGGAACGCCACGGACTCGCGGGTGTGGCCGGCGGCGAACCGGCCCGCGGCCACCAGCGTGGCCTCCGGCACCGGCACCGACGGGCGCGGCAGCTGGGTCCACGACTGGCCGTCGTAGTCCAGGACCACCACCGGCGCGGTGGTCTTCGGCACGACCACGACCTCGTCGATGCCGTCACCGTCCACGTCCGCCGCCAGCAGTGCGCGCGCCGTGATGCCGGTCGACGCGTAGTCCGCCGGGCCGGTGCCGAACGCCTGCCAGTCGCCGAAGCCCGCGACCGGGACGAAGTCCGCCCGCTCCCAGCCGGTCCCCTTCGCGCCCATCGACCGGGTGGCCCGGGTTACCTGCCGGGCCTGGTCCTTCGTCACCAGGTACTCGAAGCACAGCTTCGGCGGCTGGTGGTTGGGCCCCGGCATCACCCAGGCGGTGAGCTCGGTGGCGCCCGGCGGCGGGTCGAGCGGCGTGGCCTCGGTGTCCCACTCTGCGGAGTCCAGGTCGTACCGGAGGAACACCAGGCTGTGACCGGACTGCACCTGCTTGACGGCGAAGAGGTAGAGCCAGCGCGGGTGGGCCGGGTCGCTCGTCGGCTGGTAGAGGGCGGCACCGGCCAGCTCGACGACCGCGCCGCTGCCCAGCTGCTCGAGCCGGTGCCAGAAGCCCAGCTCGCGGCCTGTGCCGTCGACCTCGCCGGACCGGTCGGACACCGCCCAGTAGACCCGCTTGGACGGCTGTGCCACGGCGAAGTACGGGTCGCCGAAGCGCATGCCGCCGTCGCCCCGGACCAGGAACACCGGGCTGTACGCGGTGAACACCGTCGGGCCGCACACCAGCCTGGCCAGGTCGAGGCGGCAGATGTCGGAGAAGTACTGCGCGTACGAGCCGGCGACCGCCCGCGCCCGCGCCGGGCTCAGCTGGCGGGTGCCGCGCAGCTCCTCGATGACCGCGCGCTGGGCGGGGCTCTGGAAGCTGTGCAGGCTGGGCCGCACGAGGTTCTCCGGGTAGAGGTGGACCAGCATCGCGGAGCGCCAGGACGCGTACGAGCCGACCCACCGCCAGTCCCGGTCGAACGACGGCGCGTCGAGCTGGATCTGCGGGTACGTCGCGGACAGCCGGCCGGTGCGCGCCGACCACAGCAGGGCGAGCACCGCGTCGATCGCCAGGGCGACCCGGGTGGTCCGGGCGCAGCCGTCGGCCGTCGTGTCGATGAGCAGGTGGTCCGCTGCCCAGGCGGCGGCGTCCGGTTTGCCCCTTTGGCCGGGGATCGGGAGCCCGGGGATTGGGAGCCCTGGGATCGGGAGCCCTGGGATCGGGAGCATCGCCAGCAGCTCGTCGCGGTATCCGGGCATGGTGGCCTCGTCCACCAGCTCGCCGGCCCCGGCGAGCGCGGCGGCGACCTGCCGGTGCTGCTCGGCCCGCGAGCGCAGCGTCGACCGCCACCGGTGGACCTCGGCCGGCCGGCCCCGCCACGCGGGAGGCGTCCAGCCCTCCTCGTCCGGCCCGACCGCGAACGAGTCCGGCCCGAGCCGGATCTGTGCGGCGTGCTCCTCCGCGCGCCAGGCGCCGAACAGCCGCTCCTTCTCGGCGCGCTGGACGATCGCAGTCACCTCGTCCCGCTCGGCGGGCAGGATCGGCGAGCCGTCCACCGCGTGCCGGCGGACCGCGAGCAGGCGCCGCCACGCCACGGCGTCCAGGCGCAGTGCCGCGAGGCGGGCGGCGAGCCGGGTACCGGTCTCCTCGGCCCACCGCGCGGCGCCGGCGACCGCACCGACCAGGCCGGCGCTGGCCAGCGTCTGGTCGAACGCGGCCGGCACGGTGGCCGGGCCGGTGGCGACCGCACCGGCCACGAGCCGGAAGCCCGCCTCGGTGGTGAACGCCAGCTCGCCGAGCACCACCCGGCGGGCCGCGGTCGCCGCGGCACCCCCGGCGTCGAGGTCGGCGAGCAGGCTCGCGATGCGGTCCGGCGCGGCGCCGAGGACCTGCTCGGCCACCTGCCCCGGCGAGCCGGCCAGCCGGCCGGCGGTGACGTGGGCGGTGACCCGGCGCCGCTCGTCCAAAGTCCACAGTCCATCGAGGAGGGTGCCGTCGACCGCCGCGAGGTCACTCGCTGCCGCGGCCTGCCCGGCCCGCAGCGCTGTCTCGCGCTGGTAGAGCAGCGCCAGGCGCTGCTGGCGACGCGCTCCGGCCTGGCTCCAGGTGTGCCGCAGCCATGACCGGGGCACGGTGTCCGGGTCGACGACGGGCGGCCGGGACCGCTCGGCGAGCCCGGCCAGCCATACCTCGCGCCCCTGGCCGTCGGCCCGCCAGCGGGCCAGCCGGTGCCGGCGGGCCTGCCAGTACGGCAGTCCCGCCTCGGCCGTGCGCCAGGTCGGGTAGAGCAGGCGTACCTTCCGGGCGTTGGCCAGCGCCCGGTCCGCGTCGCGCTGCTCGAGGGGCGTCGGGGTCAGGCCCGCGGCGACCCGCGCGTTGACCGCGGCCACCCGGCCGAAGTCGGCGAGGGACAGGCCGGCGGCGCGCACCGCGACGGCCGCGGTGGCGACCGTGCCCGGGTCAAGGTCCGCCAGCTCGGCGCCCCGGTCCTCGACCCAGGTGGGCCAGTCGCCGCCGGCCGGTGCGGGGCCGAGCGCGGCGACGAGCCGCTGCTCCCACGTGCCGGCCGACGCCACCGCCGCCGCGTTGGCGGCCAGCTCAGCGGTGCGCCACCGCCAGACCTGCCGGGACCGGGCGCCAGCGACCGACGTGGGCAGGTCGGCGAGCGAGACCCGGTCGGGGTCGACCATCGGCGGCGGCGAGCCGCCCAGGATCTGGTCGGCCGGCACCGGCTCGGGCGGCCACTCCCCCTCGTCCACAGTGGATGCCGTCGCGACGAACGTCGCGGTGTCCAGGCGCACCCCGGCGGCGGCCTCCGCGGCCAGCCACGCCGGGTACGCCGCCCGCTTGTGCGCGCTGACCAGGATTGACCGGATCTCCGACCACCCCGCGGGCGTCGGCGGCTCGCCGGCCGCGGCCCGTGCGCGCAGCTCCATCAGCCTCCGGAACGCGTCCACGGTGAGGTGCAGCGCCTGCACCACGGTCGCGGTGGCCGCGCGTACCTCGTCGGCGGTGCCGGCCGACAGCGCCTCGACGAGCGGCGCGAGGTTGGCCGGTGCGGTGCTCCACGGGTAGCTGCCCGCACCGCCGCCGGCCGGCGGGCGCATCGTCGCGAGCAGGTCGTCGACGTCGCCGCCGGCCGCGCGCAGCGCCGTGACCAGGCCGTCGAGCCACGCGCGCCGGGCCACCCAGAGGTCGAACGGTCCGTCCGGGTCACCCGGGGCGGCCTTGGCCAGCGGTACGCGGAAGTCGTCCACCCCGATCAGGTCCGGGTCGATGACGGGCAGTGCGGCAGTGCCGGAGTACGCGTCCGCCGGCCGGTCCTCGGTGTCCCACAGCTGCCGCAGCCGGCGCCAGCGGGAGACCGCCACCACCGGGAACACGACCAGCTCGACCCCGTCCGTCTCCTGCCGGAACGTGACGGTGATGGTGCCGGTGAGCCCGCTGTCCAGGTGCTCCGCGAGCGCGATCGGCCGGCTGGGGTCGCCCTCGCCGTACGCCACGGGGTAGCTGCGCGCCGCGTCGCGGTAGAGCGTGACGGACACCCGGGTCGGCGAGAGCCGGTCGATGGAGGCGTACCCGATGCCGTCGGGCGATGTGGTGGCGCCGACCGGGTCCGCCGACCACCGGCCGCCGTCAAGGCGCCACCGGACGACCTGGTCGCTGCCGGCGCCGCGGACCAGCCCGGCCGAGAGCGGGTCGCGGGTGGTCGACGCCACGCCGAACAGCTCCTCCACCGCCTCGGGCGTGACATCCGCCGGTGCACCGGTGCCGGGCAGCAGCCGGTCCAGCACGTCGGGCCGGGTGGTGTCGAGGTGCAGCCCGAGCCGGGCAGCGAGCGCCTCCCGCTGCGCCGGTGCGGCGGACCGGGCCTGCCGCAGCTCCTCGTACGAGGTGCCCAGCTGGGTCAGCATGGCCAGGTACGCGGCGAACGCCCACCGGGTGCGCGGTCCGTCCGTGACCACCGGGGACAGGTGCCGCCAGCCGCCCGCGTCCCGGTCGTACGTGAGCACCCAGATCTCGGTGCCGCCGGTCACGAACACCAGCTCCTGCCGGCCGTCCCCGTCGACATCGGCCGCGAAGACCGAGGCCGCCGGGTACCTGCCGCCCGCCGTCCACTCGAGGTCACCACCGAGCGGGTGGCCCGCGATCGGCGAGAGGTGCGCCCACCCGCCGGTCGCCGGGTCGCGGTCCATGACCCAGGCCGCCCGCCGGTCGTTCTGCCGGGTCAGCACGACGAGCTCGTCCCGCAGGTCGCCGTCGACATCGGCCAGCAGCGCCCGCTCCACCGGCAGGCTCAGCTGGGTGCAGTCGAGCGCACCGGCGTCGACCACCGCCGGCCCGCCGAACTGGTTCGGGTCGTAGCGGTGCAGGGTGAACCGGGTCGGGTCGGCTCCCGCCACCGGCTGCGGCGCGATGACCAGCTCCGCGCTGCCGATCCCGGTGACCGAGCCGACCAGGGCGACCGCGGTGGGCCACGGGGCCGGGCCCACATCGGCGTCGGCGTCCAGCGGCAGCCCCGTCGGGAGCAGGTGCGACCAGCTCGTCGTGGTGGGGTCGTACTTCATGATCCACGGGTTCTTGCCGAAGTTGCCGGGCGCGTCCGGCACCGCCACCACCTCGGCGCGGCCGTCGAGGTCGATGTCGCCGGCCGTGGCCAGCCGGACGCCCCACTGCGAGTCGTGGCAGACGAACGCGACATCGTGCAGGGTCGGCGGGCCCATGATCGACCACGCCGTCCCGTCGAAGTCGTACGCCCAGAAGGCGCTGGACCGGTCCGGCTGTCCGGCGGCGGCCGGCGGCGCTGAGCCGTACGCCAGCAGCTCGTCCAGGCCGTCACCGTCCACATCGGCGGCGAAGACGCGCTCGATCGTCGACAACGGCAGGGTGAAGTCGGCGCCGGTGTTCGCCGCTCCCGCCGGGCTCAGGTGCGGCCAGGCCTGCTCGGCGGAGGCGGCCATCGGGTCGTACTGCAGGATCCATAACCGGGGCACCGGCTGGTCCGGCTCCTCCAGGACGAGCACGATGTGCTTCGGGGAGGGATCGGGGCGCAGCTTCGCCGCGAAGCCGTACGTGGCCCGTACCCCCTTGGGCAGCAGCACCGCGGCGGCGGTCGGGCCGGCACCCGGCCGCAGGTGCCGCCACCGTGCCTGCTGCCGGTCGTAGCGCAGCACCCAGATCCCGGCCCGCGGTCCATCCCCTGTGGACAGCCACGAGGACGAGTCGTCCCGGAAGCCCACGACGAGCTCGTCCCGGCCGTCGTCGTCCACGTCGGCGGCGAACGCGAAGCTGATGGTGTGCCGCAGCGGCGCGACGGCGGCGTCGGGCGCGGCGCCCAGATGCGTAAGGACCAGCCGTTCGAGGACCTCGACGCAGAGCCGGACCTGGCAGATCTGGTCCTCGGTGGTCGCGCAGTCGATCGGCAGCTCCTCGAACGGCTGTTGCAGGAGCAGGGCGATCGCACGCCGCCCGAGATCGGTGTCGAACACCCCGTCGCGGATGCGCAGCCGCGCCGAGGCGTAGCCGAGCAGGTCGGTGAGGTACGCCAGCGGGCTCGTCGCGGCCCGGCAGTCCGAGCATCCACAGTCGACGCCCGTCGCTGCGGCGGCGGCTGCGGTGGCTGCGGCTGTCGCCGTCGCTGTCGTCGCGTCACCCGCCGCGGCACCCTCTCCGCCGCCGTCCAGGGCCGTCGGGATGAGGCCGGATACGCGGTCGAGCCGCTCGCCGGTCAGCACGGAGTCGGCGATCGCGAGCTGGGCGCCGGCCGCGGCGTGCACCCGCTCCGCCCGCGCCGGGTCGAGGATGCCCGCCACCGACCGGACGAACGCCGCGCCCGAGGTCGCGGCGATGGCGGCGGGCGTCGGGTAGCCCGCGTCGACCAGAGCGGCGTGGCTCTCCGCTACACTGTCCTCAGTGGACTCTATATAATCCTCTGTGGACGGAGCCGTTGTCACCGCGATGGACAGCGCCTGGGTCCGCTCGGCGGATCTCGGTGGTATCTGCCTGTCGCCGGCCCAGGCGGTCAGGCGCACCTCGACCGTGTCACCAGCGTCGAAGCCGGGCAGGACGAGCCGGAACCACGGGCGGCGTCCACGGTCCCCGTCCCGCACGGCCACCACCCGTCCGGCGCGGTCGCCGGTGCGGTACGAGGCCTCGACCCGGTCCGCGCGCCCGGCCGGGCCAACCATCACATCGAGCACGACCGGGGCGCCCGCCGGCACCGCCTCAGGCGGCACGCATGCCAGCCACATGCCCTCGTATTCGAGGTACATCACGTTCCTCCCCCAGACCCCGAGCGTGCGTCATCGGCTCAGTGTGGCGCCTGGGTGGCAGCGATGATCCCCGTCGCGTCGGGTAGTTGTCAGACACCCGTCCCTTCTGCGTCTATCAGGGATTTTGCGGTTATTTGATCTTCAAATCAGCCCGGTCTGTTGCCTGTCCAGCTGCTGTCAGCGTCGGGGCCAGTAGTGGTTGCGGCGGGGTCGTCGGGTGGGGTCGACCCAGGCGGGTGGGGTGAGCTCGGGTCGCCCGTCGGGTGCGATGTGGACGGTCCACCCGCCGTGGTGCAGCAGGCGGTGGTGGTGGCGCACTCATCGACCGCCTGCGCCACCGCCGCCCGCATGGCTCATATTCTAGTACAAATGTACGACACTATCTACAGTGGACGTACGAAATGCCCGTATGCTACAGACGTTGAATTGCTGAGGTCTGATCATGCCGCGGGGCGTCGTCGTGGTGGTCTTTACACCTGGCGGGTCCATGCCAGGGGTATGAGATGTCCGCATGGTGGCGGTCTGTCCGCTCGCGTAGCGACCTATGGGCGTGGCAGGGGCCTTCCGCGGCGAAACACCGTCAAGATCGCGACTTTTGCGCCAGATGTGCAGTCAAACTGCACATCTGGCGTCGAGATCGCGATCATGAGCGCACCGCAGCGGCCAGCGGGCCCGGTACGGCCGGCGGACGGCCATCCGCAGCCCAGGAAGGCTCAGCCGCAACCATTACATAAGGCGCCAGATCGGACGAACGGTATACCGCACAGGTGCCGAAGGCCCACCGGGTGCTCCGCCCTACCGTCGACCCGACGGCACCTCGGCGGGCGCCCTCGGCCAGCAGCTGACGAACGCTGTCGGGACGCAACGCCGCAGCGGGCGGCCGACGTACCCGGCGAGCGTGGTCGGCGTGCCCCAGCCACAGACGTTGAGCTGCTGAGCTCTGGTCATGCCGCGGCGTGTCCCGCCAGTCCCCACAAGCCGTCAGACCCCAGCCTTACCAGGGCTGTAAGCCTGTTGAGAAACCCATTGGGCCGGTGCTCGTACTCGAAGGCCCTTCCCGTGTCACGCCGAGCGGCGCTTGGCCTTCTGCCGGAGACTGTTGCCGTGGACGAGCACGGTCCGGCTGCCCAGGGCGGCGTGAGGTCCTCGTTGGACCTGGTGCGCCGCGCGGTCGGTGCCGTCGACGGCCCTGAGGTAGTCGCCGGTGTGCAGCGGCTCTCTGACGAACAGGTCGCCGACCTGGCCGGGTCAGTCCTCACCCAGCTTCCGCAGCCGCGGGTCACGCCTGGTGAAGGCGAGGCATGGCCGCTGGTCACCGCCCGGGCGAGCACCTTCGCCACCACGTCCGGCACGCGGTTCACCGACGCGCCCGGCTCGGCCGGGCTGAACCTGACCGGGGTGATGGACCCGCGGTTCATGGGCAGCGGCCGCTTCTCCAACAGCGTGCTACAGGCGCTCCTGTACTGCCACGGTCTGGTCGTCGAGGACCCGCTCGCGATGGCGGCCGACCTGTACACGACCAGCCCAGCCCAGCCCAGGTACGGACGATGGCCCGCTCGTTCATCACCGCCGCCACCGTCTCGCTGTGCGAGGTCGCACCGCTGCTGGACACCGGCGTGGTGCAGACGTTCTTCACGCCAACCGCCGACCTGCCAGATCTCGGCCGCATACGTGCCCAGGCCCGTCGCGAGCTCGACCGGCCGGGAGCGCCGTTCGGGACGCCGGAGGTGTGGGAGGCGTTCGAGGCCAGCTACGTCGACGGGCTCAGCCCGAGCCTGCAAGAGCTATGGCGCCTGGTCCGCTCCGGAGACCGGCATCCTCCGCTGGATCTGGTCGAGGCCGGGCTGCGCGAAGACGACGTACATGTCGTCAGGACCTTCATCGAGGTACTCTCCGCGCTGCGTCCCGCCGCGGTCGTGGACAACTGCCTGGACGTCGTCCTCACCTCGGTGGCCGCGCAGACCCGGCTGGGGGCCCGCCACGACCTGCTCTGCCCCACCCCGCTCTTCGCCAAGCTGCTCTTCCTCGGCACCGACGACCCGGTCCACCAGCTGCGGCTGCACGAGCTGGCCCGGATGAACGTGCCCGGGGTCGCGGACACGATCGCCGACGCCCGCGAAGGCCTGTTCCGGGAGCTGGGCCGTTCCCGCGCGTTGACGCTCACCGGCGCCACACCGTTCGTCGCCGGCGCGCTCGGCGGTGCCGTCGGCGCGGCCACCGGCGGTGTCGCCGCTGTCCTGCTCGGCGCCGCTGGTGGCCTGATCCTCACCGTCGTCCAAGCGATCATCAACGCCAGGCAGGGCCCGCCCGGCCACATCCGCCGCCACTACCTCGTCTTCGACAGGCCGCAGACGTGACGTGCTACGCACTACGCACCTGGCGGCGCGCCCGCAGGGCGCTGAGCGCGATCCACAGGGTCACCGCGACCGGGGCGTACACCAGTGCCGCCACGAGCAACCCCCACCAGAACCGGACACTGGTCGCCCCCGCGGTGAGACCGTCGCCCGCCCACCGGCCGACGTACGCCAGCAGCGGCAGGTAGAACAGCGCGAAGTAGACGCCGGCGATGGGGTAGCCAGCCAGCCACACCCACCGGAACCACGTCCCGACCCGGATGTCGCGCGGGTCTGCCTGTGCCAGCTCGTCGCGCTGCCGCTGGTCGAGCCGGCCAAAAGCCCGCCGCACCAGCAGCGACTTGACCCGCCACAGGTCCCGGCAGCCGGTCGCGGTGACCAGCACCCCGTACAGGTCTGTGCGCAGGAACAGCATGCACTGCCAGAGCGCGCTGGCGACGAGCACGAACACCAGCGCCGGCAGCGGACGCACGGGCCCGAGCACGAGCTGGGCGGTCAGCAGGGACGCGAGCACGACCATGTCGATCGCCAGCCCGGCGAGCTGCGGTCCGTACCGCTTGCGGCGCGGCACGGTCCACAGCTGGGACAGGTCCGTCTCGAAGACGAGGAAGAACATCCGGCGGTCGATCCCGAACCGGGCCCGCAGGTCCTGCGCCCGCGCCGCGAGCCAGTGCCACATCTCGTGCAGGCCCACCAGGACATAGGCGGCCGGGATCAGGACCAGCAGGCTGACCCCGATGTCGCCGGCGACCAGGAGGTCGGCGGGGCGCGGCCAGAGGTCGGGGCGCAGGACAAAGCAGCCCACCACCACCAGGGCCGCCAGGCCGTAGACACACCAGGCGGCCGGGGAGAACAGCGGCCGTACGAGTGCCGCCGGAGGCCCGGTGACCCAGCCGCGCTGCTGTACCGGCGCGGTCGCCACCGGTGCCGGCGCGTCGCCGGTGTCGACGAACCCGAGCTCGGTGAGCGCGGCGACGAACTCCGCCATGTCCACCGTCTCGCCCGCGAACGCCGAGGCCCGCGCGCCCGCCTCGGCGACCGTGGCGCCCCCCAGCAGTGCCCGCACCGCTACGCCGCCCACAGCCGGCACGGCGACGAACACGCCCCGCTCGGGATCGCCGATGAGGACGTCGTCCCCTTCGTCCACGACGGACAGTGGCCGCAGCCGGAGCGTCGTCGAGGCAGCCCCGGAGCTGATGACCTCGGAGCTCATCACCTCGGAGCTCATGCCGCCACCGCCGCAGCAGGGGCTACGACTGCGGCCGCTCTGGTGCACAGTAGACAGTCAGGGTTGCGCGGCCACGGCTCGCGGCGCTGCGTGCACCCGTCAGCGACGTCCACGAGCACCTCCGCACCGGCGGCGTACGGCGGTTCGTAGCCGGTCAGGTACCGCAGCGCCTCGAACGCGACGAGCGAGCCGACCAACGCAGCCGATGGGCCGTTGGCCCGGTTGACCCGCGGGAGGCGGGCGCTGAGCCGCTGGGCGGTCGCCGCCGTGGCGGAGAGCTCAACCGTCGCCGGGGCCTGCCCGTCGCCGTAGGCGTGGACGCGGCACTCGTAACAAGCGCTGCGGCCCGGGTCGACCGAGAAGTAGAGCAGCTGGGAGCCTGTCATCCCGCCGCGGACCCAGGGCACGCCGGCCGACAGGCAGGCCTCGTTGACCCAGCGGTCGATGCGTTCGCCCTGGTCGACCCCTGACACGACCAGGGCGACGCCGGGGAGGAGGTCCGTCAGGTCATCCGGGCCGCGTAACCAGCGTCGTACCGCGTCGACCTTGATCCCGGAGTGGAAGTCACGGACCCACGCGGCCGCCCGGTGGACCTTGGAGGTGCCCAGGTCGGCCTCCCGGTACAGGAACTGCCGCGCCAGGTTCCTCGGCTCGACCTCGTCGTTGTCGAGCAGTGTGAGCCGGCCCACGCCGAGGCCGGCCAGGCTCTGGAGCACGTTGGAGCCGAGCCCGCCGGTGCCCAGTTGCAGGACATGCGCATCGCTGACGCGCCGCTGGAGGTCGGCGTCGGTGACCTCCAGCGACGAGAACAGCTGGAAGAACGCGAGGTTGCTGAACTGGCGCCCGGCGCCGGCGAGGTCGGCCGACCGGTCCGGGTCGCACAGGACCCGCAGGTCGTCGAGTGCGGACAGCGCCGCGGTGAGCTCGTCAACGCTGACGTCCAGCCCCGCTGCGGCGAGGGCTGCGCGCAGCTGCGGCACCGTGCCGGGCTGGTCGCGCAGCACGGTCAGCAGGCGCTCGACCTGACCCTCCGGGTCCGCCAGCTCGACCGAGCGGCTCGGGTCGCAGACGAGCACGAGCCCGTCGCCGACGCGTTCCCACTCACAGGTCTTCAGGCCGACTCGCATGAGCGCTCCTCCGTCCGTAGGACTACCGACCTTCGTGGCCCTGCCGAGCTGGTGGGTGGCCGCCAGCCGCGGCGGCCACCCACCGGCACCCCTCAGGAGTCCGGGACGTTGATCGTCGACTTCACCGACTCAACAGTGCGTACCACGATCTTCACGCTCGTCACCTCCTCTGCACCGGTACGACGGAATGCGCGGCCTCTCGCTGGCGGATAGCCGCCAAACCACGGCGTCCACCAGCCGGCACCCTCAGGAGTCGGGGGTGACGTTCGTCGACTTCACTGACTCGACCGTGCGAACGACGATCTTCATTCCTGCCACCTCCTCCAGATAGCTGGGGTCGTCGCCACGGTCGCAGACCACCATGGGCCGCCGGGTTGTGGAATCGTTGTGGTTCGAGCCTTATCGATGTCATACGTGGACGCAGGCGCCTGGGACACACGGAGGACGTCGTGGCGGAGTACCGACTGCTGGGTCCCGTGCAGACATGGGCGCAGGGACACCTGCTCGAGGGTGGCCAGCCGCGGCAGCGGGCGGTGCTGGCGGCCCTGCTGGTCGACGCCGGCCAGGTGGTCGGATGGGACACGCTCGTACACCGGGTGTGGGGGCAGATGGCGCCGGCCGACGCGCGAGGCAGCGCCCGGGCGCACATCTCGCGGATCCGCCGGACGCTGCGGGAGCCCCCGGGCCGGGCCGGGGCCGCCGCCGCGGACCCGCTCGTGCACGAGTACGGCGGGTACGTGCTCAAGGTCGACCCCGAGTGCGTGGACCTGCACCGGTTCCGCCGGCTCGTGCACCGCGCCCGCGGCGCCGGATGCGACCAGGACCGGGTGGCACTGCTCCGGAAGGCGGTTGCGCTGTGGCGCGGCGAGGCGCTCGCCGGCATCCCCGGCGACTGGGCCGCACGCACGCGCGAGGGCCTGGCGAAGGAGCGGCTGGACGCGGTGGTGGCGTGGGCAGGCGCCGAGCTGGCAGTGCACAACCCGGCGGCACTCGTCGGTCCGCTGACCGACCTGACCGGCCAGTACCCCCTCGTGGAGCCGCTCACCGCGGCCCTCATGCGGACGTTGCACGCGCTGGGCCACACCGCCAGCGCGATCGAGGAGTACGCAGGGTTGCGTGACCGGCTCGCCGACGAGCTGGGCATCGATCCGGGGCACGAGCTCCAGTCGCTGCACCTGGCGATGCTGCGCGGCGACCCGGTCCCGCTCGGCGCCACGGCTGGGCTGCGGCGGGCGGCACCCACTCCCGCGGTTGGCGAGCGGCGGCCGGCTCCCTGGCCTGCGGTTGGCGAGGGGCGGCCGGCTCCCGCGCCCCTACCGGCCCAGCTGCCGGCCGACCTGCATGGCTTCGCCGGCCGCGAGGCGGCGCTGGCCCACCTGGATGCGCTTGCCGGCGAGGCGGCGGCAGCGCCGACCGCCGTCACCATCTCTGCGGTCTCCGGCACCGCGGGGATCGGCAAGACCGCCCTTGCGGTGCACTGGGCGCACCGGGTCACCGACCGGTTCCCCGACGGGCAGCTCTACGTCAACCTGCGCGGCTTCGACCCCGGTGGGGCACCGATGAGCCCGGCCGAGGTGCTGCGCGGGTTCCTCGACGCGCTCGGCGTACCGGCCGGGCAGATACCCGCCGGGACGGACGACCGGGCCGCCCTTTACCGCAGCCTGCTGGCGGGTAGACGGGTGCTGGTGCTCCTGGACAACGCGCGCGACGCGGAACAGGTCCGTCCACTGCTTCCCGGCACGCCGCTGTCCATGGTCGTCGTGACCAGCCGGGACCGGCTCACGTCACTGGTCACCGCGTACGGCGCCCGCCCGCTCGCCCTGGACCTGCTGTCCCCGCAGGAGGGCCGGCAGCTGCTCGCGCACCGGCTCGGCGCGGCGCGGGTCGCCGCGGAACCGGAGCCGGTCGAGCAGATCGTTGCCGCGTGCGCCCGGCTGCCGCTCGCCCTCGCGATCGCGGCTGCCCGGGCACAACAGACCAACTTCCCGCTCGCCACGATCGCCGCCGAGCTCGACGACACGCGGGGGCGCCTGGACGTGCTGGACGCGGGTGAGCCGAACAGCCAGGTCCGCGCCGTGCTCTCATGGTCGTACGCCACGCTCACCCAGGGCGCGGCCAGGCTGTTCCGGTTGCTGGGCCTGCACCTGGGCCCGGACATCTCCGCTTCCGCAGCGGCCAGCCTCTGCTGCCGGCCCGTGCCCGAGACCCGCCGGCTGTGCGCCGAGCTCGTCCGGGCCAGCCTCCTCGCCGAACCAGCCCCCGGCCGATACGCCTTCCACGACCTCCTGCGGGCGTACGCCGCAGAGCAGGCGTACGCCAGCCAGAGCCATGCCGAAAGCCGCGCGGCCCTGACCCGGTTGCTGGACCACCACATGCACACGGCACACACCGCAGCCCGGGTCGTCGACCCGCACCGCGACCCGATCCCCATCCCGCTCACCACGCCCGTGCCTGGCGCGGCGCCGCAGGCCCCCGCCGACCACCAGCAGGCGATGGCGTGGTTCGCCAGCGAGCACCAGGTGCTGCTGGCTGCGCTGCGCCACGCCGCCGAGTCCGGCCACGACACCCACGCCTGGCAGCTCGCCTGGGCGCTCGACCCGTACCTCGACCGGCGCGGGCACTGGCACGACCGCGCCGCCGCCTGGCACACCGCCCTGCGGGCCGCGTACCGCCTCGACAACCTGCCCGCACAGGCCGAGGCGCATCGCAGCCTGGCGCACAACAACCTCCGGCTCGACCAGCCCGCCAGCGCTGAGGCACATCTGGTGCAGGCACTCCTGCTCTACGCCAGGCTGGGCGACCTGACCGGCCAGGCGTTCGTCCACGGCCTGCTCGCGCACCTACGCGAACGGCAGAGCTGCTACTGCCAGGCCCTCGACCACGCCCGCCAGGCCCTCACCCGGTACCGGGCCGCCCGCCACGACTGGGGGCAGGCGACGGCGCGCACCGCGGTCGGCCGGTACTACACGCTGCTCGGCGAGCCTGCCATCGCACTGCGGTACTGCCAGGATGCGCTCGTTCTCCTCCAGCAGCTGGGCGACCGGTACGGTACGGCCGCCGCCTGGGCCAGTCTTGGCCACGCGCACCACCACCTCGACCACCACGCCGAGGCTGCGGACTGCTACGGCCAGGCGCTCGCGCTCCTCGGCGACCTCGGCTACCGCGCGTACGAGGCGGAGACCCTCACCCACCTCGGAGACGCCCACCAGGCCGCCGGTGACCTCGACGCCGCCCGGGCGGCCTGGCAGCGGGCCCTGGAGATCCTCACCGGCCTCAGCCATGGCGACGCCGAGCCCGTCCGTACCCGGATCAGCGAGCTTGCTGGCGCCGGGCACGCCAGGCCGCCGCGGCCACGGCCTAGCCCAGGGCAGCACCGGTCTGCGGGTCGAAGAAGTGCAGCCGGTCCGGGTTGACCGACAGGGTGAGCGGTTCCCCCACCGAGACCGGCACGTCGGTGGGCAGCCGTACGGTGAACCGCGCCCGCTCGGTGACCAGCAGCGATGTCTCGTCGGCGCTGCGCGCGGCGACCGCCGCCCGGGTGGCGTCGGTGTCCACCCGCGGCGCGTCCACATCGAAGATGACATACCGTTCGTCGCCCAGGTCCTCGACGATGCTCGGCTCGACGGTGAGCTGCGGCCAGCCGTTGGCGGTGGCCAGCGCCATGGCGGTCGGCCGTACCCCGATGATGACCGGACGCTCGGCACCGGCCAGCGGCGTCCCGGCCGGCACCGGCACCCGCACGCCGGCCAGGTCCGCGGTGCCGCCGGAGACGCTGCCCTCCACGAAGTTCATCGAGGGCGAGCCGATGAACGCCGCCACGAACAGGTTGACCGGCTCGCGGAAGAGCCGCTGCGGGGTGTCGTACTGCTGCAGGGAACCGTCGCGGAGCACCGCGACCCGCTGCCCCAGCGTCATCGCCTCGATCTGGTCGTGCGTGACGTAGACGGTGGTGGCGCCGAGCCGCTGGTGCAGCAGCGAAAGCTGCGTGCGCATGCTCACCCGCAGCTTGGCGTCCAGGTTGGACAGTGGCTCGTCCATGAGGAACGCCTTGGGCTCGCGGACGATCGCCCGGCCCATCGCCACCCGCTGCCGCTGGCCGCCGGAGAGCGCGGCCGGGCGCCGGTCGAGCAGGTGGTCCAGGCCCAGCACCTGGGCCACCTCGGCGACCCGCCGCTCCCGCTCGGCCCGTGGGGTGCCGCGCATGCGCAGGCCGAAGCCGAGGTTGCGCCGTACCGTCATGCGGGGGTAGAGGGCGTAGCTCTGGAAGACCATGGCCACGTCGCGGTGCTGCGGCAGCTCGTTGGTGACGTCCCGGTCGCCGAGGTAGACCCGGCCGGCCGAGACGTCCTCCAGCCCGGCGATCATCCGCAGCACGGTCGACTTGCCGCAGCCGGACGGGCCCACCAGGACCACGAACTCGCCGGGCTCGATCTCCAGGTCGACCCCGTCGACCGCGAGCACGCCGCCGCGGAAGCGCTTGCTGACGCGCTCCAGCCGGATGCCGACCGGCCCGGCGGTCGGAGTCTTCTCGGTCACGAGCTCACCCTTTCAGCGCGCCCGCCATCAGGCCCCGCATGAAGAAGCGGCCGAGCAGGACGTAGACGAGCAGGGTCGGCAGGCTTGCGAGCAGGGCGCTCGCCATCGCCTCGTTGAACGGGATGGTCTGCACGTTGGCGATGTTGTTCAGCCCGATCGTGATCGGCCACCCCTTCGTGCTGGTCATCACGAAGCCGAACAGGAAGTCGTTCCAGGCGGACGTGAACTGCCAGATCATCGAGACCCCGAACGCGGGCAGGGAGACCGGCAGCGCGACGAAGAAGAACGTACGCAGCATGCCCGCCCCGTCGACCTGCGAGGACTCGATGATCTCATCGGAGATGCCGGCGAAGTAGCTCCGGAAGATCAGCGTGGTGATCGGCAGGCCGTAGATGATGTGGATCAGCGTGAGGCCGAACAGCCCGCCGGTCGGGTCGTTCCCGCCGCGCAGGTTCAGGTCGGTCATGAACCGCGTGAGCGGGATGAGCACCGCCTGGTAGGGGATGAACATCCCGAAGAGGATCAGCGGGAACACGACGTTCGCGCCGGGGAAGCGCCACTTGGCCAGCACGAAGCCGTTGGCGGCGCCGAGCATCGAGGAGATGAGGCTCGCGGGTACGGCCAGCAGCACGCTGTTGACGAAGCCCCGGCGGATCGCCGGCTTGTCCCACGCGGCCTGGAAGCTCTCCAGCGACAGCCGCTGCGGCAGCTCCCACATGCCGGGCACGGAGACCTCGACCGAGTCCTTGAGCGCCGTCACCACCATCACGTAGACGGGCATCAGGAAGAAGCAGGCGAACGCGAAGAGCACCAGGTAGCGCGCCGTGTTCACGTACGGCGACCAGCGCGACCGGATCCTCCCGGCCTGGCTCCGGTCCGCCTCCAGGCTCTCCACCGTCATCGCCGACGCTCCGTGCGTACCGAGTACCAGATGTACGGGACGATGAAGACCGCCACGCCGAGCAGCAGCAGCGTGGCGACTGCCGCGCCGCGCGCGTAGAAGTTGCCCTGGAAGGTCTGGAACCACATGTACAGCGCGGGCGTCTCGATCTTCGGGCTCTTCAGGTCGATCGCGTAGATGAGGTCGAACGTCTTCAGCGAGATGTGCGCCAGGATCACCACGGCGCTCATCACGACCGGCCACAGCATCGGCCGGACGACGTGCCAGAAGACCTGCGGCTCGCGGGCTCCGTCGATGCGCGCCGCCTCGCGCAGGTCGTCCGAGACGCCCCGCATGCCGGCGAGGAAGAGCGCCATGACGTACCCGGACAGCGCCCAGCCGGCGGGCAGGGCGACCGCGGCGACCGCCCAGCCGGAGTCGGACTTGTGCCATTCGCTACGGACGAAGTCAAGGCCTGCGTAGGCGAACAGCTTGTTGATGCCGGCGGTGTTCGGGCCGGTCCCGTTGTCCAGCAGCCAGCGCCAGACGATCGCGGTGGCGATGAACGAGATCGCCATCGGGAAGAGGTAGATGCTGCGGAACGCGTTCTCCCCGCGCACACCCTTCTCGAGCAGCAGCGCCATGACGAAGCCGAACAGCAGCGAACCGGCCACGAACACGAGCGTGAACACCAGCAGGTGCCGTACGTCGCGCCACCAGACCTCGTTCTCCCCCAGCTCGGCGTAGTTACGCCAGCCGACGAAGTCGTTGGTCTGGGTGAAGCCGCGCCAGTTGGTGAACGACACCCGGATGTTCCAGCCGAGGAAGCCGTAGACGAAGATGCCGAGCAATATCAGGGACGGCAGCACGAGCACGAAGCCCGGCCACCATGACCGGATCCGCCGCATCGCCGCTCCCCCCTCGCCGGTGGCGGTAGGCCGTTCGCCGGGCACGGGTCCTGCCCGTGCCCGGCGAAGCTTCTACCTCGTCTTCTCGTACTCCTGCTTGACCGCGGCGGTGAACTTGGCGGCGTCGCGGTCACCGACGTAGACGCCCAGCTTCTCCTCGAGCGCGGTCTTGAAGGCCGGGCTGGCCACGGCGCCATGGGCGAGCGAGCCGACGAGCTTGGTGCCGGGGTCCTTCCACTGGGAGAGGTTCCAGGCGAGGTAGTCCTTGTACAGCGACGCGTCGGCGTCGGTACGCGCCGGCACCGAGCCCTTCTTGACGTTGAACGCGTCCTGGCCCTCCTTGGACCCGCAGACCGTGAGCCACTTCTCGGCGGCCGACTTGTGCTTGGCGCCCACCGGCAGGGTGAACGAGTCGGAGAGCCAGTCGAAGATCCCGTCCGAGCCGGGCGAGGCGGCCGCGTCGTACCCGTCCTTGTAGGCGAGCTTCTTGTTCGTGGCGAGGTACGCGTAGCTCCAGTCACCCATCACCGCGTACGCCGCCGAGCCGTTAATGATCTTGTCAAGCTGCGGCTGCCAGTCCGAGGCCGAGGTCTTGACGTCCGAGCTCTCCAGGACCTTGCCGAACATCTGTACGGCGGCGACCACCTCGGCCGACGCCCAGTCGGTCTTGCCGTCCCAGAGGCCGGCGTAGCCGCTCTGGCCCAGCTCGCCGAGGAGCACCGTCTCCAGCAGGTGCTCCTGGGTCCACAGCGGGCCGACCGCCAGTGGGATCTTGCCCTTGCCGGTGAGGGTCTTCGCCTGGGTGAGGAACTCCGACCAGCTCTTCGGCGGCGCGGAGACGCCGGCCTCGGAGAGTGTCTTCGGGTTGAACCAGACCAGGTTGGCGCGGTGGATGTTCACCGGCACCGAGTAGATCTTCCCCTCGACCGTCACCTGCTCGATCAGGCTCTTGGGGAAGCTGTTCTTCCAGCCCTGCTTGTCGTAGAGGTAGGTGATGTCCTCCAGCTTGCCGGCCTTGATGTAGTCGAGCAGCTCCTGCCCGGCGTGTCCCTGGAACGAGTCCGGCGGGTCGTTGGCCTGGAGCCGGTTGGACAGGAGCGCCCTGGCCTGGTCCCCGCCACCGCCGGCGACGGCCGCGTTGATGAACTCGACACCCGAGTTCTGCTGCTTGAACAGCTTCTCCAGCTCGGCCAGGCCCTCCCCTTCGCCCGGGCCGGTCCACCAGGTGAAGACCTCGACCTGCTTGTCCCCGGTGGCCGCGTCGTCGTCATCGCCGCAGGCGGCGAGCGACATGGCTGCGGGTACCGCCAAGGTCATCGTTAGAAAGGTTCGACGCCGCATGCTGCCTCCCCTGTCTCAGCCGCCCGGGCCGTGGCCCGTGCGGGGTCGGCGCCGCCGCTCTCGCAGGCGCCCGGCCGCTTCATTCGCAGGCTTTACGGGGATGTCGATTCTGTCAATCTGCAAGGTCATTTCGTGATACAGCCGCAACCAGGCTCGATGTCGACCATAATGCGCTCGGTATCTCATGGTGCACATTCGTCCCGGTGCGGGCGCGGTCACAGGCGCCCAGCTGGACGCCTGACGCGTGCTCGGTGACGGTGACGCTCGACTAATATCCGATGGGCTTGAAGTGTCCAGTCGCGCTGACCATAGTGGGGCGGTGCCCGCGATGACCTTCCGGATCGAGCACATGCTGTCCGCGCCGCTGTTCCTGTCGCCGCAGCTCGTGGGCGACCGGATCTTCTTCATCTCGAACCTGTCCGGCTCGCTCAGCCTGTGGGCGATGGACAGCGCGGGCAGCGTACCCGAGCCCCTGCTGCCGCCCGGCGTGGCGCTGCTGACGCCGAAGCTGCTGCTCGGCCAGGCATTTGTGGCACTGCCCGACCTGGGCGTGATCGTGGTGATGATCGACCGGGACGGTGACGAGCTGTTGCAGCCGTGCCTTGTCCCGATCGACGGCGGCGACCCGCAGCCGCTGTTCGGGGACCGGTTCGCCGGCCAGCAGGTCGAGCTGGTCGAGGTCGACCCGGACGGTCGCGGCTCGCTGTGGGTGGACCCCCGCAAGCATCCCGAACAGGAGGCGTACCACTTCGAGGTCGCCGACGCGAGCCTGGTGCCAATGGGATGCTCCCGGTACGGGAACGTCCCGCGCGGCCACAGCGCGGACCGCAGCCGCTACCTGCTGGTCGACCAGTACTCCCCGAACGACACCACCTTGTGGCTGTGGGAGCGGGACACCGGCCAGCGGCGGCTCCTGCACGGTGTGCCGCTCGACGATCGCCGGGACGGGAGCCAGGCGCCACTGACCGGGTTCGACCATGCCTGGTTCATCGACGGCGAGCAGTCCATCCTGGTGGAGACCACCCGGTTCGACGACCTGGGCGGCCTGGGCGCCCTGTCACTGGCCGACCCGGCAACGCTGGAGCCGGTGACCGTGACGGGCGCCGTCCACCAGGGAGTGGCCGAGTGGGAGCACGGCGCCCGGCGGCTGTCCGAGGAGCGGTTCCTGGTCGGCTACAACGTCGACGGCGTGTCCTGGGGATATGAGGCGACGCTCGACCCACGGCAGCGCACGATGCACCTTGACCGCGTGCTGTGGGGCCAGGGGGAGCTGTCCGACGGGGTGGTGGCCGACCACCACCACGACCGGTCCAGCGACCGGGTCGCCGTCGCGTTCTCGTCGGCCACGACCCCGGCCCAGCTGGCCACGATCAACGCGGCGGGCGTGACCACCGCCCTCACCCGCAACCGGCTGCTCGGCGTCGACCCGCAGCTGCTCTCGCCGGGGGAGGACGCCTCGTACGCCAGCCACGACGGGCTGCGGGTATCCGCCCGGCTCTACCTTCCGTCGGACCGGCTCGGCTTCGAAGGGCCACGACCGGTGGTGTACTACATCCACGGCGGGCCGCAGGGGCAGGAGCGGCCGGACTTCACCTGGTTCTCGATGCCGCTGATCCAGTACCTCACCCTGCACGGGTTCGCCGTGTTCGTCCCCAACGTGCGCGGCTCCACCGGGTACGGCCAGGCGTACATGAGACACGTGGACCGCGACTGGGGCGGCCAGGACCGGCTCGACCACGTCGCCGGCGTGGCGCGGCTGCGGGAGGACCCGCGCGTGGACGCCGGCCGGATCGGGGTCATGGGGCGGTCGTACGGCGGCTTCATGACGCTCACGCTGGCCGCCCGGCACCCCGAGCTCTGGTCCGCCGCCGTGGACATGTTCGGCCCGTACGACCTGGTGTCCTGGTCGACGCGGCTACCCGAGTCCTGGCGCACCTATTTCCGGCTCACGATCGGCGACCCGGAGACCCAGCGGGACGAGCTGGTGGCGCGCTCCCCGCGGACGTACATCGGTGCGGTGGCCTGCCCGCTGCTGGTCGTCCAGGGGGCCAACGACCCGCGGGTGACCAGGACCGACTCGGACGAGCTGGTCGCCGAGCTGCGCGCCGCCGGCAAGGACGTGGACTACCTGGTGTTCGAGGACGAGGGGCACGACGTCACCCGGCTGGCCAACAAGGCCCACTGCTACCGGACCATCACCACCTTCTTCGAGCGGCACCTCCACCCGGCGGGTGTTGCCGTGCCCACGTGACGACCGCAACTCACGGTGTGGCGGCAGCGGGCTCGGTGGCTTGTGGCCCGGTGGCTTGTGGCTCGTTGCCGTTGGGCGGGAGGGCGAGGGTCCCGGTGCCGGCCGCGGTGTCCGCTGCGGCGTCCGGGCGGGTCCACTGCGCGAAGAAGCGCAGCAGCTCCACCGGGAACGGCATGACCAGGGTGCTGTTCTTCTCGGCCGCGACATCGACCACGGTCTGCAGTAGCCGCAGCTGGAAGGCGCCCGGTGTGGCGGCCATCGCGCGGGCGGCGTCGGCCAGCCGCCGGGACGCCTGGTACTCGCCGTCCGCGGCGATGACCCGGGCCCGACGTTCGCGTTCGGCTTCGGCCTGTCGCGACATCGACCGCTTCATCGAGTCGGGCAGCGCGACGTCCTTGACCTCGACCCGCTCGATCAGTACGCCCCACGGCTTCTCGGTCGGTGCGTCGATGACGGCCTTCAGCTCCGCATTGACCTTCTCCCGGCCGCTGAGCAGGGTGTCCAGGTCGGCCCGGCCGATCACCGACCGCAGCGAGGTCTGCGCCACCTGTAGCACCGCGCCCGGGTAGTCGCGGACGTTGACCAGCCCGCCGGCGCAGGACATGCGGCCCGGGGGCGCGATCCCGTCCTTCGGTGCGAGCTGCAGTCCCGGGGGTAGGTCCGACGGACCCCTTCAGGCGGGCCGTCCTACCCTACGGCCGGCCCGGACGCTCGCCGCAGGCTCGGGGTAGGGAATGGAGGACTGCCATGACCCGACATCGGGTTCCGGTGATGATCGACGTCGAATGCAGTGTGCACGGCTCCCTTGCCGCCAGCGCCCGCAGCGACGCGGCGCGGATGGTCCGGACCCTGGCTCGGTACGCCCACGAGCCGGTCCTGCACGCCCGGGTGCGGTTGACCCGCTCCGCGAATCCGGCCCGGGAACGTCCGGTGACCGCCCAGGTGAACCTGGATGTCAACGGGCGGCTGGCCCGGGCGCAGGTGGCCGCGCGTACCGTGCACGAGGCGATCGACCTGGTACGCGACCGGATCCGGCACCGGCTGGACCGGCTTGGCCGGCGCTGGGAGGCCCGCCGTGGCGGCGTGCCCCACGCCGAGGCGCACCAGTGGCGGCACGGGCAGGAGCCCGCGCATCGTCCCGGCTGCCCCCCTCGCCCGACCCGATGAGCGCCGCTGCGGTCAGGAACGGATCCGCCGCCTGCGGGTGAACAGCTCCGTGCTGCCCCGCTGGTGTCGCGGGACCGGTCGCCCAGGACCGCCGCCATCTCGGCACGGTCGAGTCGGTCCAGGACCCGTCGACTCGGCCGGAACCCACCTTCTACAACGCGGCCAGGGCCGCCGTGGCGGTCCGCCGGTGACCGACCGGGTCACGTGCCCGCCGGCGCCTCGGCCAACGGCGGGGCAGGCGTCCTGAGGTTCTCGGTGAACCAGTCGCGGGCGAGGTCGGCGACCCGGCACAGGGCGCCGGGCTCCTCGAAGAGGTGGGTGGCACCGGGGATCACAGTCAGCCGGTTGGGGCAGTGTAGGAGGGTCTGGGCGGCGTAGTTGAGGTCCAGGACGGTCGGGTCGCGGCCACCGACGAGGAGCAGGGTGGGTGCCCGTACCTGCTCGAGGCGGCTGTGGGCCAGGTCGGGCCGGCCGCCGCGGGACACGACAGCCGCGATGCCTATATCGGGGTCCGCGGCGGCCCAGAGCGCTGCGGCGGCGCCGGTGCTGGCCCCGAACAGGCCCACCGCCAGCCGGGCGGTGTCGGGTCGGTCGCGCAGCCAGGTGACCGTCCGGATGAGGCGGTCGGCCAGCAACGAGATGTCGAAGACGTTGCGCCGGTCGGCCTCCTCGGCCGGGGTGAGCAGGTCAAGCAGCAGGGTGGCCAGCCCCGCCTGGTGGAGCCGGCCGGCCACGTACCGGTTGCGCGGGCTATGCCGGCCGCTGCCGCTGCCGTGGGCGAAGACAACCAGGCCGCCGGCATCCGGCGGGATCCTCAACCGCGCGGGCAGCAGCACCGGGCCGGCCTCAACGACGACATCGGCGTCCAGGCCGGCCCGGCCGCCGGCGGTGACGGGCGGCGCGGCGGTGACGGGCGGCGCGGCGGTGACGCGGCCCGCGGCCCGCTCCAGCAGGGCGACGACCTCCTCTTCGGAGGTCGGGGCGAAGTCGTCGTACCACTGGCTGATCGACCCCAGCCGACGCGGCACCTGGACGCAGACCACATCGTCGGCCACCCGGCGCAGGTCGGCGACGGTGTGCACCGTGGCCACCGGCGCGGCCACCACAATTCCGGCCGCACCCTGTGCGGCCACCACCTGGCAGGCCGCCCGGACCGTCGCGCCGGTGGCGATCCCGTCATCGACGATGACCGCGATCCGGCCGGTCAACGGGGTCCGGGCCCGGCCGCCGCGCAGGCGCCGCACCCGGCGGGCAAGCTCGGCGCGGGCGGCACCGTCGATCCGGGCCAGGTCGTCCGCACCGATCCAGGCCATGCGCACCACATCGTCGTTGAGCACCCGGACACCGTCCTCACCGACGGCGCCCAGGGCGAGCTCCGGCTGGGACGGCACGCCCAGCTTGTGCACGACGATGACATCCAGCGGCGCGTCAAGCGCCAAGGCCACCTCGAAGGCCACCGGTACCCCGCCACGGGGCAGGCCGAGCACGACCACGCCTCGCCCGCGCAGGTAGTCCAGTCGGTGCGCCAGCCGGCGGCCAGCCTCGGTCCGGTTGGCGAACATCGCCGCCGTCCCCTCTCCCGTACGTGCCCGGTCCCCAGCCGGCGGACGCGGCGGTCAGTCGTCCAGTACGAACGTGACGAGCAGGTGGACCCGGTACTCGGTGATCTGCCCATCGTCGACGCCGACGTGCTGCTCCTTGATCCACGCCGACTTGACGTTGCGGAGTGTCTGCCCGGCCCGTGCGATCCCGGTCGCGACTGCGTCCTCGAAGCTGGTGGCGGAGGTCGCGCTGATCTCTACCACCCTGGCGACTGTGCCCATGACGGTTATCTCCCTTTACGCGTGTCCGCTAACCACGCTCGTCCCGACCGGTGACCCCGGCGAGGGCCACAGGTCACCATCGAGTGGGTCGGCCGGCCCATGTCCACCGGAAGCCGCGCGCCGCATGCGAGGTCGACTCGTCGCCCGGCCCCCTCTTCGTCGCGGCACAAGGCGAGGGCCGAAGGAATCCTGGCCAGGGCCGGCGACCCGTCCCGAGACGGCGACGCCGCGGTGGACGTCGCCGTCGGCGAGGCGAAAGACGCCGCCGCAGGACAGGACCAGCCGCGCAGGACAGGACCAATGGCCCTATGGCCGCCAAGCGCACCGCGCGATATTTGATGTGGCACCCGCTGATGAACAAGGGGTCAGACTGCAACGACGGAGAGGGACGGCGTTCTCGCTGAACGCAAGACCTACCATCGCCAAGATGGAATATCCGTTGAGCGGAAGGCCACCGAGGACCACCAGCGGGTGTCATGCTGTCGCTCGCGATGCGGTCGCGGTAGCCGGAGCCCGCTGACCTCACCCCTCGCCGGCCATCAGGATCTCCGCGGCCAGCCGGGTCGCGCGCGAGCGGCGCTGCTCGTCGATGTCGATGCCAGGTTCCCCCTCGAAGCCAGTGATCAGGGCACGGACGGCCTCGGCCAGCACGTCGACGCGGGTCCACAGCTCGGCAAGCCGCTCCTCAGCGGAAGCGGACGACTCGGTATCCCTGGCGGCACCGGCCGCCACTTCTGCCGGTGCCCGGTCGGCGCCGCCGATGATGGCGCGCAGTGGTGCCGGCAGGTTGGCCAGGGGTCTCCGCCAACTGGCCCGGGGAGAAGCGGTCGGCCAGCGCCTCGGTCCCCGTGGCCGCCGCCGTCCGTACCTCGGTCGTCGGAATACGGGCCTCGAACGCGAACCGCTGGATGTACTCGTCATGCCCGTAGTTCGCCTTCCACCCAACCTCCGGTGGTCGTCGGCCGGGCAGGTCCTAAGGTCCGGGTCGGACGGGACATCCTGCCCTACGGCCATCCCCCGTGCTCCATCACCGGCGCCGTGGCGTGGGTCATCTGGCGACACGCCCGGTCCGGCTACCCGGCCACGGAAACCGGTCCGTCCGCGAAGCCCCCTGACGGGGCGAACGACCCTGTCGGCCGGGCCGCATCCAGAGGCATGGTGGCGATGGACGACCTGTGGCCGACGGCGCGGGCCAGCCGCTGCGGTGCGTACGCCGGCACCATGGGCTGGCTGGATGAAGGTGCGTGATGTTGACACCTCAGCTCAAGGCACCGGTGGTGGCGTTGGTCTGCTCGACCGGCGGTCTGGATGCGATCACCCGGATCCTCGGGCACGTGCCGCCCGACTTCGCAGCGGCGGTGATCGTGCTACGGCACCAGAGCCCGGATGCCCAGGACCGGCTCGCGAACATCCTCAGACGCCACACGGAGCTGCCGGTTGCCACCGCACGGGACGGGGACCGGCTGGTCGCCGCTCAGGTCTTCGTGGCACCGGCCGGCTACCACACCCTGGTAACGGGCGAGGGCACGCTCGCGCTGATCGTCTCCGGCGACCGGCCGCCGTACCGTCCCTCGGCCGATCTGCTGCTTGCCACCCTGGCGGTCGCGGTCGGACCGCGCGCTATCGCCGTGGTGCTGTCGGGACACGGCAACGACGGCGCCACCGGGGCCACCGCCGTGCACCACCTCGGTGGGGTCGTCATCGCCAGTGACGAAGGTAGCTCGCGGGTGTTCTCAATGCCGTACGCGGCCATCAACCGGGACGAGATCGTCGACCATGTCGTTCCGGTGGACGAGATCGCGACGCTTCTCACCACCCTCGTGGCCCGGCGCCCGGTACTGGCCGCCGACCGGTAGTCCGGGCGGAGGGCGATGGCGCCGCTCTGCGTATCCGGGCCTTGCGTCCCTGGCGACCGCATGGTCGAGGGTGTCGGATGAGGGTATGACATGGCTCGATCATGTACGGGCCGACCCGCTGCCCTGGCTGCTGTCCGACGACACCCCAGCCGTGCGGGCGGCGGCCCTGCAACGCCTGCTCGACAAGAGCCCCGACGTGCCGGTGGTGACCCAGGCGCGGGCTGCCGCGATGGACACCGACCCGATCAAGGCGATCCTCGCCGCGCAGGACCCGGCCGGCTGGTGGGTCAAACCTGGACCCGGCTACTCGCCCAAGTACCAGGGCACCGTCTGGCAGGTGATCTTCCTCGACCAGCTCGGCGCCGACCCGGCCCACCCGCAGGTCGCCCGCGCCTGCGACTACGTGCTCGACTGGTGCCCCAGCAGCACCGGCGGCTTCGGCGCCTCGGGCGTCGGCAGGCAGGCCGCTCCGCCGCCGTCGGCGGTCATCCACTGCCTCAACGGCAACCTGCTGCGCGCGCTGGTCGGCTTCGGCCGGCTGCCCGACCCGCGGGTACGGGCGGCCGTCGAGTGGGCCGCCCGCGCGATCACCGGCGAGGACATGCCCCGCTGGTACGCCTCCGGCACCAGCGGGCCGGGTTTCGCCTGCGCCGCCAACGAGCACCAGCCGTGCGCCTGGGGCGCGCTGAAGGAGCTGTCCGCGCTGGCCCGCATCCCGCCCAGGCGGCGAACGCCGCTGGTCCGCCGCGCTGTCGACGCCGGGGTGGCATTCCTGTTCTCTCGTGACCCGGCGGCCGCGGACTACCCGATGGGCTGGGGCAACACGAAGCCAAACGCGTCCTGGTTCAAACCCGGCTTCCCGATCGGCTACGTCTCCGACGTGTTGCAGACGCTGGAGGTCCTCGCCGAGCTCGGCCACGGCCGCGACCCGCGGCTGGCCCGCGCGCTGGCCTGGGTCGAGTCCGGCCAGAACGGGCAGGGCCGGTGGGCCAACCGGTACGCCTACAACGGCAAGACCTGGGTCGACATCGAACACCAGGGACAGCCGTCCAAATGGGTCACCCTGCGCGCCTGCACGGTCCTGCGAGCCGCGTACGGGTAGCCCGCGGTCAACACGAGAGACGACGTGGACCGGCCACGGGTCGTCGTGCACAACACGGTCAGCCTTGACGGGCGGCTGACCGGGTTCCCTGCCGACCTGGGGCTGCACTACCAGATCGCCGCCGGCATCCCGCACGACGCGGTCCTCACCGGCAGCGCGACGCTGCTGGCCGCCGCCCGTGCCGAGGGGGTCGACCTCGCTGGCGAGGACCCCGCCGAGCCGGTACCGGCAGCCCCCGCCGGCGGGCCGCGCCCGTGGCTGGTCGTGGTCGACAGCCGGGCCAGGCTGACCCGGCTGGCCTGGCTGCGCGCCCAACCGTACTGGCGCGACCTGGTGGTGCTGTGCAGCCACACCACACCGGCGGAGCACCTGGACCGCCTGCGCCACCACCGCGTCGAGCACGTCGTGGCCGGCGACAACCGGGTGGACCTGCCGGTGGCGCTGCGCGCCCTGGCCCGCCGGTACCAGGTGACAGCGGTACGGGTCGACGCCGGCGGCACCCTCAATGGGCACCTGCTGGCCGCCGGGCTGGTAGACGAGATCGACCTCATCGTGGCGCCGTACCTGGCCGGTCCTGGCGGAGTTTCCTTCATTGACGACGTGGCCGGTGCGGGACCGCGGCTGACCCTCATCGACGTGGGGCGGCTGCCCGACAGCCACCTGCGGCTGCGCTACGCCGTCTCCCCGGCCTGACCAGATGGAAGGTGCGTACCAACCGTCCACACCAGACAGACCACAGTCGGCGTTGTACCGAGCACTACCAGGTGCTGACCCTGATGATGGTGCGCGCCCGAAGGGATTCGAACCCCTAACCTTCTGATCCGTAGTTGGATTGTCCAGGTTCGAACGTCTACATCAGAGTCTAGTAGCTTTCCGTCCTGTTTTCGAGCCCTCCGTCCGGCGAGACGGTCCCGAGTATCGGCACGTCTGGGCGTTGCGGCACGTTGAGCGCCTGGCTTGTCGACCTATCCGCGGCGCCGCCTCACTGGCGTTCCGCAGCTGGGTGGTGGGTCTGGACACGGAATCGTGGGGTTGAGCTGCGGGAATGGTTGATGGCACGCCGGTGGGGCGTGTGTCTAGGCGGCCGTGTTCGTGCTGGTCAGCGGGGTGTGGGGTGCTGGTCGAG
>DASSUC010000316.1:0-3303 GCA_035707405.1 Micromonosporaceae bacterium
CCGCTCGTCCGGCTTCTGCGTCGACCCGGTCGAGAAGAAGCCGCTCAACCACTTCCTGCCCGGCTCCGCGGTGCTCTCGTTCGGCACCGCCGGCTGCAACCTGGCCTGCCGGTTCTGCCAGAACTGGGACATCTCCAAGTCACGCGAGATCGACACGCTGTCCAGCGCCGCGTCGCCGGCGACCCTCGCCGAGGCCGCGGTCCGGCTCGGCTGCCGCTCGGTCGCGTTCACCTACAACGACCCGGTCATCTTCATGGAGTACGCGATGGACGTCGCGGACGCCTGCCACGAGCGGGGGATCCGGGCGGTCGCGGTCTCCGCCGGCTATCTGGAGCGCGCGCCGCGGGCCGAGCTCTACCAGCACATGGACGCGGCCAACATCGATCTCAAGGCGTTCACCGAGCACTTCTACGAGAAGATCACCTTCTCCCGGCTGCCGGTGGTGCTGGAGACGCTGGAGTTTCTGCACCACTCCGACGTGTGGCTGGAGATCACCACGCTGCTCATCCCCGGGCACAACGACTCCGACGTGGAGATCGCGCAGGAGTGCGCCTGGCTCGCTGAGCACCTCGGTCCGGACGTACCCCTGCACTTCTCGGCCTTCCACCCGGACTTCAAGATGCGCGACGTGCCGCCCACGCCGCCGGCCACGCTGAGCCGCGCCCGCCGCATCGCGCAGGAGCACGGGCTGCGCTACGTCTACACCGGTAACGTGCATGATCCGGACGGGCAGACCACGAGCTGCCCGCAGTGTGATAGACCCGTGATCGTGCGTGACTGGTACGTGATCGAGGACTACCGGCTGACCGACTCCGGCGCCTGCCGCCACTGTGGACACCAGCTGCCTGGGGTGTACGACGGCCCGGTCGGCGGCTGGGGCGCGCGGCGCCTGCCGGTGCGGCTGGCCGACCCCAACCTGACCGAGCCGGCGCGGTCCGGCCGGCGGCACCGGCGGACACCGCGGTGAGCCGGGCCGGCGGCCGGGCGTTCGGATCCCGGTACCAGCGCAGCACCCGGCCACCGGCGGTGGCCGGCAGCTTCTACCCCGACGACCCGCGCGCGCTCGCCGGCCTGGTGGACCGCCTGCTCGACGCCGTTGACGTGCCTGCGGACGACCGGCTCGCCTCGGCGTACTGCGTGCCGCACGCCGGCTACCGCTACTCCGGGCCGACCGCCGCCCACCCGTACGCGCGGCTGCGCGCACACGCCGACCGGGTCAGCCGGGTGGTCGTCCTCGGGCCGGCGCACCACACTCCGCTGCGCGGCTGCGCCGTGCCGACTACGGACGGCTGGGTCACCCCGCTCGGTGATGTCGAGATCGACGTCACCGCGGCCCGCACCCTCGCCGCGGACGGGCACGTGGTGGCCGACGACGGCCCGCACGCCCCGGAGCACTCGGTCGAGGTGCAGGTGCCGTTCCTCCAGCGGGCGCTGCCGCAGGGCGTGCCGATCCTGCCGATCCTGGTCGGCCGGTCCACAGTGGAGGATCTGGTGGTGACCATTGAGGCGGCGGTGGAGCTGGCGCCACCGGGCACGGTGCTGCTGTGCAGCACCGACCTGTCGCACTACCTGACCGACGACGTGGCCCGCCGGCAGGATGCGCGGACCGCCCGGGCCGTGCTCGACCTCGCCCCGGAGCGCATCGGGGCACGCGACGCGTGCGGCGTCTACGCCCTGCGCGGCACGGTCGGGTGGGCCCGGCACCGCGGGTGGCGGCCGCGGCTGCTCGACCTGAGCACCTCGGCCGATGCCACGGGAGACACGTCACGGGTGGTGGGCTACGCCGCGTTCGCCTTTGAGCCCGGCTGAGACACGACTCGAACCTAGTACTCGTCGTCCATGGGCACCGTGCGCGCCTGCTCGACCGCGTCCCACTCGTCCACCTCGAGGCCGCGGTGCACCTCGTCCGGGGCCTCGGCCGGGTCCACCGGCGTCGCCTGCTCGACCGCGTCGGCGTCCGGCGCCTCGATGTCCCGTTCCCGGGGGTCGAGCGACGTCTCCGCCGCGCTGTCCAGCGCGCGCTGCTGGTCGGGCTCGCTCATGACGGTCGCCTCCTTAGGCCGTACCGCGGGCTGCACCACCCGCACGTCGCTCGCCTCTTGCGGGTGACGCGATGACGCCGCAAAGCGGCGTACCCCGACACGGTACGGGTTGCCTCGACCGCGTGCGGGGCGGATTCGCCAGCCGTGGCGCCCTGCGGGATACTGCCGGCGAGGGCCGGCGCCCTCCCGCCGCTGTGGATGCCCGGACACGCAAGGACCAGGACACGCAAGGAGCAGCCGAGATGCCTATCGCTTCCCCCGAGGTCTACGCCGAGATGCTGGACCGCGCCAAGGCGGGCGCGTTCGCGTACCCGGCTATCAACGTGACGTCCTCCCAGACCCTCAACGCGGCCTTGCGCGGCTTTGCCGAGGCGGAGAGCGACGGCATCATCCAGGTCTCCACCGGCGGCGCCGAGTATCTATCCGGCCCGACCGTGAAGGACATGGTGACCGGCAGCGTGGCGTTCGCCGCGTTCGCCGCCGAGGTGGCCCGCAAGTGCCCGGTCAACGTCGCCCTGCACACCGACCACTGCCCGAAGGACAAGCTCGACGGCTTCGTCCGGCCGCTGCTGGCCCTCTCCAAGGAGCGGGTGGCCCGGGGCGAGACGCCGCTGTTCCAGTCCCACATGTGGGACGGCTCGGCGGTGCCGGTGGCCGAGAACCTCGCCCTCGCCGAGGAGCTGCTGGAGGAGTGCGCCGACGCCCACGTGGTGCTCGAGATCGAGGTCGGGGTCGTCGGCGGCGAGGAGGACGGCATCGTCGGCGCGATCGACGAGAAGCTCTACAGCAACGCGGGGGACGGCCTGGCCGTGGCCGCCGCGCTGGGCCTGGGCGAGAAGGGCCGCTACATGGCGGCGCTGACCTTCGGCAACGTGCACGGGGTCTACAAGCCGGGCAACGTCAAGCTGCGCCCGGAGATCCTCAAGGAGATCCAGGACGCGGTCGGCGCCGAGTACGGCCGGGAGAAGCCGTTCGACCTCGTCTTCCACGGCGGGTCCGGCTCGCTGCTGTCGGAGATCCGGGCCGCGCTCGACTACGGCGTGGTCAAGATGAACGTCGACACCGACACGCAGTACGCGTTCACCCGCCCGGTCGCCGCGCACATGTTCACCCACTACGACGGCGTGCTCAAGGTCGACGGCGAGGTCGGCAGCAAGAAGGCGTACGACCCGCGGACCTGGGGCAAGGCGGCCGAGGAGAGCATGGCCAAGCGGGTCGTGCAGGCCTGCGAGGACCTGCGCTCGGCGGGCACGACCATCCG
>DASSUC010000317.1:0-22728 GCA_035707405.1 Micromonosporaceae bacterium
CCCTGCGGCAGGCCGGGTTCGACACCTGCTCGACCGCGTCCAACCACACCCTCGACGCCGGTGAGCAGGGCGTGTACCGCACCCTCGACGTGCTCGACGCGGCCGGGCTGCGCCACGCCGGCAGCCACCGCAGCGCGGCCGAGCAGCGCACCCCGACCATCCTGGACGTGCGCGGGGTGCGGGTGGCGCACCTGTCGTACACCTTCGGGCTCAACGGCCTGTCCCGGCCCGCCGGCAGGCCCTGGGTCGCCAACCTTCTCGACCCGGCCGCGGTCCTGGCCGAGGCGCGGCGGGCCAGGTCGGCCGGTGCCGACATCGTCGTGGCCAGCCTGCACTGGGGCATCGAGTACGACCACCGCGCCGGCCCCGAGCAGGTGGCGCTGGCCCGCCGGCTGCTGCGCCCGGGCGGGGTGGACCTGATCCTCGGCAGCCACGCCCATGTGGTGCAGCCCCTCGAGAAGGTCGGCGACGGGTGGGTGGCGTACGGCATGGGCAACCACCTCGCCCGCCAGTCCATGCGCTACCCGGACCGGCGCGAGGGGGTCATGCCCCGGTTCACCTTCACCGAGCAGGCGCCGGGCAGGTGGGTGGTGACCCGGGTCGCCGCGGTCGCCACCTGGGTCGAGCTCGCACCGCAGATCCGGGTGGTCAGCCTGCCCGCGGCGCTGGCCGACCCCGCCACCGCGCCCGCGCGGCGCCAGGCCTACCTGGCCACCCAGCACCGCATCACCGGCTACCTGCAGGCCCGCGGGGCACGCCTGGACCCCTGAGTGACCCCAGCCACCGAACCCGACGAGGACACGGCAGCGATGACCAGCATGGACACCAGCCTGCCGCCGGTGGCCGCCGGCGCGGACCGCACCGGCGGCGGGCCGGGCGGGCCCGCCGGCGGGCCGGACCGGGGCGGCCAGGCGCTGCGGGCATGGGCTGCCGGCCTCGCGGCGCGGCGCTGGGACGCGCTGGCCGTGACGGGGACGCTGGCCCTTGCGGTGCTGGTCACCTCGTCGCTGTGGGCCGACCCGGACAGGCGGGTGCTCAGCCGCAACGCCAGGGACCACGCGTTCTTCGAGTGGATGCTCGCGCACGGGGCACGGGTGGTCAGCCACGGCGGGTCCCCGTTCCTGTCCACCCGGATGGGCTTCCCGGACGGGCTCAACGCGATGGCCAACACGTCAGTCCTGGGGCTGTCGCTGCCCCTGTCACCGGTCACGCTGCTGTTCGGTACGGGTGTCAGCTTCGCCGTGCTGGTCACGCTGGCGTTCGCCGCCACCGGGGTCTGCTGGTACCTGCTGTTCTCCCGGCACCTGACCCGTTCCCGCCCGGCCGCGCTGCTGGGGGCGGTGTTCGCCGCGTTCGCCCCGGGTCTGGTCACGCACGGCAACGGCAACCCCAACCTCGTGGCCCAGTTCCTCGTGCCGTGGGTCGTCTGGCGCACGCTGCGGCTGCGCGAGCGCGGCCGCGCGGTCCGCAACGGGGTCGTCCTGGGCCTGCTCGTCACCTGGCAGGCCTTCATCAACGAGGAGGTCCTGCTGCTCACCGCCCTGGCCGCGGGCCTGTACGCCGGCCTGCTGGCACTGGTACGCCGCCAGCTGCGCGCCGACGTCGTCGTCCCGTTCGTCAAGGGCCTCGCGGTGGCCGGCCTGGTGGCGCTGGCGCTGCTGGCGTACCCGCTGTGGGTCCAGTTCCTCGGCCCGCACTCCTACCGCCAGATCGGGATGGACCTCGACCGGTTCAGCAACGACGTCGTGTCGTTCCTGGCGTTCTCGTACGACTCGCTGGGCGGCGCGGTCTCCGGGGAGTCGGGGCACGCGCCGCACCCCACGGAGGAGAACACGTTCTTCGGCCTGCCGCTCGCCGTGCTCGTCGTGGGCCTGGTCTGGTGGCTGCGGCGGGACAGCCGGGCGGTCGCCGCGGCCGGGGTGGGCCTGGTCTTCGCGCTCGCCTCGCTGGGCCCGGTCGTCAAGGTCGCCGGGCACCGGGTCGGCGCCGGGCCGTGGGCGGCGCTGATGCACCTGCCGGTGCTGGACAAGGTGGTCCGGACGCGCCTCGGGCTGGTCGTCACCCCGGTCGTCGCGGTGCTGCTGGTCCTCGCCGCCGACCGGGTGCGCACGCTCGCCGCGGACACGCCCGCGCCGTCCGCCGCCGCGCTGCGCCTGGGGTGGGTCACGCTCCTGGCCGCCGTCCTCCTTCCGCTGCTGCCGACGCCGCTGCACACCGCCGGACGCCTGCCGGTCCCGGCGTTCCTGACCGCGGGGACCTGGCGGCAGTACGTCGGCGACGACCAGTCGGTCGTGTTCACCCCACCCGCCTCCGGGCTCGACGCGCAGGCACTGACGTGGGCCGTGGCCGACCCCGACGTGTCGATCGCGAACGGCTACTTCCTCACCCCGCACCCGGTGACCGGGGCGAGCACCTTCAACCCACCGTTCCGGCACTACGGCGAGCTGCTCTACCGGGTCTCGCTCACCGGCCGGGCGCCGGTGACCACCGAGCAGGACCGCCGGCTGGCCATCGAGGACCTGCGGTACTGGCGCGCGGCCGTCGTCGTCCAGCTGCCCGCGCGCCACCCCGACGTGGTCCGGGCGGCCACCACCCGGCTGCTCGGGGTCGACCCGGTCCTCGTCGACGGCGCCTGGGTGTGGGACGTCCGGCCGCTCACCGCGGCCGGGTGACCCTCGCCGGCCGCGGCTGACCTTCGGCGGGGCCGGCGGGACCTGTGGCCCTGCTGCCCCGGCCGCCAACCAGGTTGCCTGAGGACAGGCACTGGTACGCCGCAACGGCTGCCGCCTGCCGACGCGTGACTGCCAAGGAGGTACACCGCCATGGGCACACCCGCCACCCTCGACCAGCTCGGGCTCGGCGCCGGCAAGAAGGCCCGGCTGCACCGGATCCTCTACCGGCACGGCCTGGGCAACGGCACGGCCCTGTTCCTCCCGTACGACCAGGGCCTGGAGCACGGCCCGCGGGACTTCTTCGCCAACCCCGCCGCCGCGGACCCCCGTTACGTCCTCCGGCTGGCGGTCGAGGGCGGGTTCAACGGCATCGCCGTCCAGGTCGGGCTGGCCGAGAAGTTCTACTGGGACTACGCCGGCGAGGTGCCGCTGGTCCTCAAGCTCAACGGCAAGACCGAGATCCCACCCGACGACGAGGCGCTGTCCCCCGTGCACGCCACCGTGGAGGACGCGGTACGGCTGGGCGCCGACGCGGTCGGGTACACCATGTACGTCGGCACCCCGGCCCAGGAGCGCGACTTCGCCCAGTACCAGGTGGTCCGCCGCGACGCGCAGCGGCTGGGCATGCCGCTGGTGGTCTGGGCGTACCCGCGCGGCTGCGCCGTCGACGCCAAGGGAGGCAAGGACTCCTTCTACGCCGTGGACTACGCCGCCCGTACGGCCAGCGAGCTCGGGGCCGACGTGGTCAAGGTGAACTTCCCGCAGCCGCAGCGGCGCACCGGTGTCAAGGCGCCCTACGACGCCGAGTTCTCCAGCCAGGAGGCGGTCGACGCGGTGGTCCGCTCGGCCAGCCGGACCCTGGTGCTCATCTCCGGCGGCGAGCGCGCCGGCGACGAGGCCATGGCGGACAAGGCCCGCGAGTCGATGGAGGCCGGCGCCACCGGCCTGATTTTCGGCCGCAACGTGTGGCAGCGCGAGCACGACGAGTCGCTGCGCTTCGTCGCCCGCCTCAGGGAGGTCCTCGCCAAGTACCCCCGCTAGAGGCATCCGACCTGGCCGGATGACATCACGGCCGGCGGGCGCCGCTGGCCGGCGTCTCACCACGTGCCGGTCCGGCACCCACCGACACGCGGTACCGTACCCGGGTGACCTGTGCCTGCTTCGCCGCCACCCGGACCCGCCGCGCCTGAGCGCGGCGACGTGCCCGCCACCTTCGCCGCGCCCGTAGGCCCCATTCCTTCTTACGGGTACGGAGGGCTCACATGCTCACGCCCTTCGAGGAGCTCGACGCCGTCCTGGCTGGTCTCACCGGCTCGGTGCGTGACATCCTCGGCGACAGCTTCGTCGGTGCCTACGTGCAGGGCTCGTTCGCGCTGGGCGCCGGGGACGCCAACAGCGACTGCGACCTCATCATCGCGACCACCGTCCTGCCCAGCGGCCCCGCCGAGGCGCAGCTGCGCCTGCTCCACGACCGCATCCCGACCCAGCCGGGCTGGTGGACCAAGCACCTGGAGGGGTCGTACGCGGACGTCACGTCACTGCGCAGCGTCGACGGGACCGGTGTGCGGTGGCTGTTCTGCGACCACGGCCACCGCGAGCTGACCTGGGACACCCACTGCAACAGCGCGCACACCCGCTGGGTCCTCAGGCACCACGGCATCACGGTCGCCGGGCCGCCGGCCGCGGACCTCGTCGACGAGGTGCCACCGCAGGTGCTGCGCGACGAGGCACGCAGCGCGCTGCCTGAGCTGATGACGGACCTGCAGGCGTGGGCGCCGTTCGATGTCGCGTGGACCCAGCGCTACGCCGTGTCCACGTACTGCCGGGTCCTCTACACGCTGCACACCGCGAGGGTTGCGTCCAAGCGCGGCGCGCTGGAGTGGGCGCGGGACAACCTGGACCCGAGGTGGCGCCCGATGCTCACCCAGGTGATCCAGGACCGGGCGCTGGGCTGGGACCCGGCCGACCCCCCGCGGCCGGGGAGACGCTGTTCCTCGGGCACAGCCTGACCCATTCTCATGCTCGACGAAAGCGGCCCCGAGCGGATATGCCGAAACAACATAACAGTCATTATGGTGTATAGACCACTCCCCCTCGCGCACTGGCGAAAGACTAATGAAATACCAATAACTGCAATTCAAAAATCTGAAACGGCTGCACCTGCGGTGTCATGCTGGTCGGGCGGGCGGGTATCCGGGGGGATTGACCAAGGTACGGGCGACCGTGGTGCACAGGTGCAGGGCGGCGGCGGCGTGCGGGACCATCCGCGACGGATGTATCTCGGAGGTGTCGACGGGCCGGAGGTCGCGACCCAGCCGCAGCCTTACCGCATCCATGTCCTTGGTCCTCTCGTACTCCCAGTTGAACTCGAACCAGTGATCGCTGCCGTCGGCCCGCCGGATCTCCCCATCGAGCCACGCGCTGTCCTTGATGAGGACCAGGACGTAGATCTCCGGGCGCAGCGTCAGCAGGGGTACGGAGATGCCGCAGTACCGGAGTGCGACAAGCCCGCTGTCCTGCGCCTTCCGCAGCTCCTGAATGGGCGGGAGGGCCGAGACATCCCTAGCCAGCAGGCCCTCGCCTTGCTCAAGATCTTTGTAGCCAAAGAGCTCCTCGGCATACTCCCGCAGGATGCAGTTGCGGACCGAGAACTCGGCTGTGTCCTCGCGACGTCCGGCGTTGATCGGCGCGAAGATCCCTGCTGGGGCCACGTGGGAGAACATCGGGTGCGTCTGCACCCGATGGGAGCGTCTCGCCAGGATCACGCTGAAGGTTCCGTCGGCCTCCGCGATCAGCATGGTTGCTGCGACCGAAAGGGCCGCAGCCCTGCGGCGGCCATCCAGGACGACGCCCTCGCCGCCCGCAACGTCGTGCAGCCACCTGCGCCGCGGAAGGCTGTCCAGGTCGACAGCTCGGCCGGGGCTGGCGGCGAGCTGGTCCACCAGCTCGCCCTCGAGCAGCTCCGAGGTGGCCAATGAATGGAAGTACGTCCCGTGCCTGGCATGCACCTTGAACCTGCCGCCATCCATCTCGATGCGCTCGAGGGCGTACGTCGCGCCGTCGAAGCTTGTCACCTCGTCTGCTGTGGCGAGCTTCTGCCGGTAGACGACCTCTCCGGCCGGGTCGAACCGCGCAGGGTACCCGGGCTGTCGTGGGTCCTCACCGGGTAGGAGGTCACCGAGTGCCGCGTCAAGGCTTTCCCAATGCTCCGGTGCGGCCAGCTTGGCCCAGATCGGAAACGCGGCCCCCATGTACTCGAGCAGCTCGTACCGGGGATAGAGGCGACGTAGCGTGGCCGCCCAGCCAGCCGCCTCGAACACCGCCCGCTGGACCCTGAGACGCTGCTCCCTGCCGTCGTGCACCTTGCGCGGCGCCGCGACCAGGGTCTGGCCGGGTCGTCCGACCAGCCCGGCTACGAACTGGTTCACCTTTGCGTAGACCAGGTGCTCGCGGCTGTCGGGCTTGCAGATGCGGGTGTGGTCTGCGTCAACCGGGATCGGTGTCGCGCCAGGCAGCTTCGGGTCAGCCGACGACTCCGGCACGATCAGACGCCTGAGGATGCCGTGGCCTCGCGTCTCGAAGAACACGAGGTGGTCCACGCCGTGCCCGGCAGCCCAGTTCCGGTAGGCGGTGTTCAGGTAGCGCAGCGCGGAGCCGTCGTTCACCAGGTCACCGAGCAGCTCGGTGGCGCGCAGTATCGGGAACGCCCTGGCGAGGCGCGCGACCGAGGCGCCGTCGTGCGGGGTGCCAAGGAAGACCACACCCCTGGCATGAACGGCCGTCGTACGGTACTCGGGAGCAGTATGGGCGGCCATGACCAGGGCCTGCTTGGCCAGAAGGCCGCCGAGGCTGTGCCCGACAAGGCAGAGCGGCCGGCTGCCGACATCCTCGGTCCTCAGCAGCGCGAGCAAGTTGACGGCGCGGTCCAGGATTCCCATCGCGGCACCGCGCCACCGCGAGGCCGACGCGTCGAACCCGACGCACCAGACTGCCGCCTCCGGGTTGTCGTCGGCGAGCCACTGCGGCCAGAACGAGTCTGTCGACCCGTACGACCAGGTCTTGACCGGGTCTCCGTCGAGACCATGCAGGAAGGCCACGTCGAGCGCCGGTGTCTCTAGGGATCTTGTGCCCCATACGCGCTTGATTATGGACATGTAGGCCATCCGTTCGGGGGAGGAGCCACGCAGACCGATATAACCACTCCGGCCGTAAGCAGAAACGCAGGCAGCAGGTTTGATCCGGTCGTCGTGGGCCGGGCGTGGGGTACGTCCAGGCAAGCGTCCGGCGCCTAGACTCAGCCGGCGTGACCGCACCTACCGGACCGGCGGGCGGCCAGGACGCGCCGGACGCGCCGGCCGGTGACGCCACCCGCCCGTGCGCGCACTGCGGCCGGCCGGTCCAGCAGCGGGCCGCGGCCGGGCGGCCGTTCCGCTACTGCCGGGACAACGACGGCGCCTGTCAGCGGGCGTCCCGCAACGTGCGGCTGCGCCAGCGCAACGCCCCGGGGCTGGCCGGCCAGGTCGCCCGGGCCTTCGAGCTTGCCGACCGGCTCGAGCAGGCCGTCGAGACGCTGGCCGAGGCGCTGCACGCCGAGCTGTCCCCGGAGGGGGTCGAGCGGCAGCTGGCGGACCTGCGCGCGCAGACCGCCACCCAGGTCGCCGCCGCCCACGCCGAACGCGACGATGCCCGGGGCGAGGCCGCCACCGCCCGTGGTGATGCGGCCAAGGCCAGGCAGCAGGCGCAGCAGGCGGTAGCGCAGGCCGCCTCGGCCCGGTCGGCTGCCGAGGCGGCGGGCACGGCCGCGGCGCAGGCGCAGGCGCGTACCGCTGCCGCCGAGGCCGCCCGCGACGAGGCGCAACGAGCCGCCACCGCGGCCCAGGCACTGCGCTCGCAGGCCGAGCAGGATCGGGATACGGCGCGGGCGGACGCCGCAGCGGCCGGTGCCGAGGCCGCGCAGGTGGCCCGGGAGCGTGACACGGCCAGCGCCCTGGCCCAGCGGGCGGGGGAGGCCGCCAAGGAGGCGACTGACCGGGCACAGCACTGCGCGGCGCAGGCGCACGCCGCCGAGCAGCAGGCCGCGCAGGCGCGTGCCCAGGCCGAAGCGGCGGCGGCCCGCGCCGAGCAGGCAGGCCGGGACCTCGCCCGGGCCGCCCGGGACGCCGCGCGCGCGGAGTCCGAGCGCGACCGGGTCCAGGCTGAGCTGACGGTGGTACGGGACGAGGCTGCCGCGGCCGGCGCAAGGGCCAGCGGCCTGGCCGCGCGCCTGGCGGCGGTGGAGTCCGAACGCGACGCGGTGCGAGCGCGGGCGGAGCAGCTCAGTGGACAGGTCGACCAGCTGGCTGGGGCCCTGGCGGCTCTCGCCGCCAGCAGGGGGCCCGCCGGGTGGTCCGAGGCGGGGCCGGCATCCGGCGACGGGTCCGGCCCGACCGCCGGGACCGCCCCGGTGCGGGCCACGTCGGCCAGCCAGGCCTGACCGGGTCGCCAGCCGGGAAGGTGGACATGGCCGCCGGCGCGCTCAGCGGTCATGCCGTACGGCCTCAGCAGCAGCCGCAGTCCTCGGTGCCGCACTGCGGGTCGCAGTCGCACGCCGGGATGAGTGTGCTCATGGGGTCACCTCCCTTCGCCGGTAAGGTCGCCGGTGGACGGGCACCAGGTGCCCGGGCTCGGTGGTGGGCAGTCCGCCGACGGCAGCGCCTCGATCATGGCCGTCATCTGCTGCCGCAGGGCGGACAGCCGGGCCATCTCGGCGTCGAGCTCGGCCAGCCGGCGGCGCAGCAGCTGCTCGGCGGGCTCGCAGGGGCAGACCCCGGTGTCGCGGACCGCCAGCAGGTCGGCGACGTCGCGTAGCCGCAGTCCCAGCCGCTGGGCGCCTTTGATGAAGCGCAGCCGGTCGACCGCGCCGGCGTCGTAGGCCCGGTACCCTGCCGGGGTCCGCGCCGGTGGCGGCAGCAGGCCGGCACGCTCGTAGTAGCGGACCGTGTCCGGCGTCAGCCCCACGGCCTCGGCCAGCTCGGCGACCCGAAGGCCGCGCCGCGTGCTGGTGGTGGTGCCCATGCCGCCACGGTAAAGCTTGGAGTGCGCTCCAATGTCAACCCCGGACGGCGCGTGTCCCGCGGGCGGCACAAGGACCGGGCATATGACCTTATAGTGACAAAGGTTACCCTCTGCGTGAGGTGGGCACCGGCACTGCCATACCGCTACCCTCGGGAGCGTCTAACTGGCCCGTGGCGGGGAATCATAGGGCGGCGGGCCGCCGTTGCACCAGACAGTCGCACACCGAGCCGAGGAGAAGAGCAGATCATGGGCGAGCGCATGCTGCGCGGGAGCCGCCTGGGGGCTGTCAGCTACGAGTCCGACCGCAACACCGAGCTGGCTCCGCGGCAGACCCGCGAGTACCTCTGCGCCAGAGGCCACCGGTTCGAGGTGCCCTTCGCCGTCGACGCCGAGGTGCCGATGACCTGGGAGTGCAAGTCCGACGGCACGCTCGCGCGGCTGGTCGACGGCAGCGAGCCGGAGCAGAAGAAGGTCAAGCCGCCGCGCACCCACTGGGACATGCTCCTGGAGCGCCGCTCCATCGAGGAGCTTGAGGAGATCCTGGCCGAGCGCCTGGAGGAGGTCCGGGCCCGCCGGGGCCGCGCCTCCTGACCGGCGCCACGGCAGCGAGCACCACACCACCGGCCGCCACCGGAGGACCCGGGGCGGCCGGTAGTTTTTCTCTGTCAGTCCACGACCTCACCCTCGACCACCGACGGTGGGGCTGGCCGGGACTGCGGCCCCGGCGCGGCCGGGCCGGGCACCGGCAGCTGCGGGGCTGACCCCGCCGCAGTGCCGCCCGCGGTGGAGGGAGCCGGGCCGGACCGCGGTGCCCCGCGGCGTACCTTGACCCGCCGCGGCCCGAACAGGTCACCGGCCGCGGCCGACGACAGCCGCCGCTCGGCCAGGCGCTGCACGCCCCGGCGGGCCAGCGCCCGCACCGGGGGCAGCAGGAGGAACAGGCCCACCGCGCCGGTGACGAAACCCGGCACGGCCAGCAGCAGCGCCCCGCCGAGGCCGACCACCCCGTCGGTGGCGTGGCGGCCCGGCGGCCCGCTCTGCGCGGCGGTGCGGAACCGGCGCCAGGCACGCACCCCCTCGCGGCGCAGCAGCCACCCGCCCAGCACGCTGAGAGCGACCAGGAGCAGCAGCGTCCAGGACAGCCCGACCAGCTGCGCGACCGCGACCAGCGCGGCGACCTCCAGCACCAGCAGGACCAGCAGGAGGACCGGAACCCAGGCAGACCAACGGCGCACCACGCATCCAGCGTATGCCGGGCAGGCGCGGCCAGGCGGGGCTACCTCGCCGGGGTACGCCGCAGCGCGGCGAGCCGCGCCCGGACCCCCCACACGGTGACCCGCCACAGCGCCTCACGCACGATCGACGAGCTCATCTTGCTGGCGCCGCGCTCCCGCTCGGCGAACGTGATCGGCACCTCCGCCAGGCGGAACCCGTTGCGGTGGGCCCGCCACGCCAGGTCCACCTGGAAGCAGTAGCCCTGCGAAGCCACGGTCTCGATCTCGATCTTGTCGAGCACCGGCATCCGGTAGGCCCGGTAGCCGCCGGTCGCGTCCCGGACCGGCATGCCCAGCGCGAGGCGGGTGTAGAGGTTGCCGCCGCGGGAGAGCAGCAGCCGGTGCGCCGGCCAGTTGACCACGCTCCCGCCGGGCACCCACCGGGAGCCCAGCACCACGTCGGCGCCGCGCAGCGCGTCCAGCAGCCGGGGCAGCTGCTCGGGCGCGTGCGAGCCGTCGGCGTCCATCTCCACCACCGCGTCGTAGTGGCGGTCCCGCGCCCAGCCGAACCCGGCGATGTAGGCCGCGCCCAGCCCCTGCTTGCCCGGCCGGTGCAGCACGTGCACCGACGGGTCCGCCGCGGCGAGCTCGTCGGCGGCCGCGCCGGTGCCGTCCGGGCTGTTGTCGTCGGCGACGAGCACGTCCACCTCAGGCACCGCCCGGCGGACCCGCTCGACGATGACGCGCACGTTGTCGACCTCGTTGTAGGTGGGGATCACGACGAGCACCCGACCCACGCCCGGGTAGCCCTCGCCGTTCATCTCGGTCACGCTGTCCTCACAGTCTCGTCCGGCTCGGCTGGGTCCTTCCGGCGGCGCAGCACAGCGGCTGCGACCAGGGCCCCGGACGCGACCGCGACGAGCGCCCACTCCGGTCCGGTGCCCAGCCTGGTGGCAAGAGTACGGGCTGTCGCGGGCGTCAGCTCGCGTACCACCACCGCCTGGGTGTTGAACCCGGTCGCATCGTGCACCACACCGTCGGCGGTGACAAACCCGGACACGCCGACGGTGGAGGCCATCAGGCCGTCCCGGCCGTGCTCCACGGCCCGCAGCCGGACCATCGCCAGCTGCTGGCGCGCCTCGGCGACGTTGAAGGTGGCGTTGTTGGTCTGCACCACCAGCAGCTGCGCACCACCGTCGACGGTGTCGCGGACCACGTCGTCGTAGGCGACCTCGAAGCAGATGACGTCGCCGATGGTGGTCGGGCCCACCGGCAGCACCCCGGGGGCGGAGCCGGGGAGGAAGTCCGACCGCAGCAGCTTCGCCTCGTCGGTGACGGCCCGGGCCAGCGGCTCCACCACCGGGCGCAGCGGCAGGTACTCCGCGAAGGGCGCGGGGTGCCGCTTGAGGTACGTCGGCCCGGGGCCCTGGCCGGGCAGCCACACCACCCCGGCGTTGTGCACCGTGCCGTCACGCGGGCCGCCCAGCACCGCGCCCACCAGCACCGGCGCGGCGAGGGCCCGGGCGGTCAGGTCGATGCGGGTGTACGCGTCAGCGTTGCGCACCGGGTCGACGTCGCTGGAGTTCTCCGGCCAGACCACCAGGTCAGGTTCTGGCGTGCGCCCGGCGAGCACGTCGTTGGCGAGGGCCAGGCTGGCCTGTACGTGGTTGTCCAGGACCGCCCGGCGCTGGGCGTTGAAGTCCAGCCCCAGCCGCGGCACGTTGCCCTGCACCACCGCCACGGTCACCGGCCGGCCGGCCGGGGTGCCCAGCGGCACCGCCAGCCCGCTGAGCACGACCAGGACGGCCGCCGCCGTGAGGCCGGCGGCCACCACCCAGCCCGCCCGCCGCGCCGACCAGCGGGCGGACCTGGCCGGGCGCCCCGGCGGCAGCCGCCACACCGCGGCGGCGAGCAGGCCACCGCAGAGCGCCACGGCGAAGGTGACCAGCGGGGCCCCGCCGAGCGTGGCCACCCGCAGCAGCGGCGAGTCGCCCTGGGTGAACGCGAGCCGCCCCCACGGGAAGCCGCCGAACGGGGCCCGGTCCCGCAGCGCCTCCTGGGCGACCCACAGCACCCCGGTCAGCGGGGCGGCGGCCCAGCCGTACCGCTCGACGAGCGGGCCGGCGAACGCGGCCAGGGCGCCCAGCAGCGCCAGGAAGGCCGCCTGCAGCCCGGCCAGCAGCAGCCAGGGCACCGGCCCGACGTGCAGCCCGGTCCAGCTCAGCAGCGGGACGAACAGCACCAGGCCGGCGAGGAGCCCGAGACCGGCGCCGGCCCGTACCCGGCGGCGGTGGGTGGCGACCGCGAGCAGCGCGACGCCGACCGGGGCCAGCCACCACAGGTCGTAGGGCGGGAAGGCCAGCAGCAGGGCGGCGCCGCAGCCGGCCGCGGCGAGCAGCCCGGCCCAGCCGGGCAGGACCCGCCCGCCCGCCCGCGTCGCGGCGGTGGGTGGCGCCGCGACTGCGGCACCGGTCGCTGTCACTGGCGTGTCACCTGCCTTGCCGCCGATCCCGCGTCAACCCTCGATCCCGCGTCAACCCTGCCTCATCGGTGCCGCCGCCGCCCGTCAGGGGTGCACCGGACGGCGCCCGGGCGCAGGATGGCGGCGGGTAGGGACCCAGCGGCAGGGGAGGGACGGGCGGTGGACAGACAACCGGGGCGCGGCTGGAAAGTCAGCCGCGCCCCGCGCTCCCAGGCCCTTCCGGGCCGGTGCGGCAGCCGCGATCCACGCTGGCCTTGGGGCCGACCCGAGGTGGGCTGGCTGCCCACACCGTGCCGTTTTCTACCAGCCGCGCGCACCCCCCTGCCTCTGCCACCGGATGTGAGCGGCCGGTTCGCGTCGCCCCGCCGACCCCCGCCCGCTGGACCTGGCCGTCGAGGCGAAGGCGCCGTGAGATGCGCGGCGTCGGGTCTCTCGGCCAGCGGGCGAAGGGACGAAGCGAACAGCAGCCGTTCCCCCGAAGTAGGACGCAAAAACGGTACGCGGCCAACCCCTGGCGGTGTCAACCGGGGTGACGAAGTCGATCACCTGATGACGGCGTGTCGTACCTGGCGTGTCCGCGTCCGGGTTCAGCGCGCCCCCGGGTTCAGTGCGCCCCCGGGTTCAGTGCGCCCCCCAGGATCCTGTGCCGCAGCAGCGCCAGCGCCGCGTCCGGGTGGTCGGCGGCGAGCAGGCCCGCGGGGGCGAGGACATAGTCCATGTCGACGGCGACCCGCGCCGCGGCGGGCACCGCCCAGCCGCCCGCATGGTCACCCACCACAGCGGCCAGCACCGCCCGGGCGGCGGCCGGCGGCGCGTGCCGCAGCACCCCGCCGGAGCCGATGACCAGCCGCACCTCGCTCAGGTCCCGGCCACCCCGCCGGACCGGGCCGACCGCCTCCCCCCGGGCGTGGCGGCGCAGCGCCACTGTCGCGGCGAGCGTGGCCAGCCGCAGGTCGACCGCCGGGTCGGCGCAGCGCAGCCCCGGGTCGTCCGCGCGGGCCGCCGCCCCGGCGGCCAGGCCGGGCTCCTCACCCGCGTCGAGCAGCCGCTCCGCCGCCGCGGCCACCACCACGCCGGGCGCGCTCCACCGCACCCCCAGGTCCCCCTCGACGGTACGGCTGCGCCACAGCGTGCCGGCCACCTCCTGCAACGGCCCGCCGGCCCGCCGCGGATCCGGGACCAGCGCCGAGTAGACGTCGGTGGTCGCCCCGCCCACGTCCACCACGAGCAGGTCCCCGGCGGTGTGGTCGGCGAGCAGCTCCACCGCGCTCAGCACCGCGTCCGGGGTGGGGGCGCGCACCATCGCCGCGAACCGGGGCCCGCGCGAGAGCCGCTTGCCGCCGATCACGTGCCGCAGGAACACCTCCCGCACCGCTGCCCGGGCCGGGCCCGGGTGCAGCTGCCCGATCCGGGGCAGCACGTTGTCGCTGCCGATGGCGGGCACCCCCCGGGCGCCCAGCGCCGCAAGCGCCTGCGCCCGGGCCTCGACGTTGCCGGCGACCACCACCGGCACCCGCAGCCGCGCCGCGGCCAGCCTGGCCGCGTTGTGCAGCAGCACCTCGGCGTCCCCACCGTCGGTGCCGCCGACGAGCAGCACCACGTCCGGCCGGTCGGCACGCAGCGCGGCCACCCCGGCCCCGCCCAGCCGCCCCGCCGCGACATGCACCACCCGCGCCCCGGCCGACAGCCCGACCCGGTGCCCGGCCTGCGCGGTCACCAACCGCTCGTAGCCCACCACCGCCAGGCGCAGGCCACCACCGGCCGACGAGCAGACGTACCACCGGCTGGTGTCCGCGGCAGCCGGCAGCCCCGCGCGGGCCTGCGCCACCGCCGCCTCCAGGCCGCGCAGCACGTCGGTGCCGACCGTGGTCGGGTGGCCGGCCGCCGCGACCAGCTCACCCCCATCGAGGTCGACCACCGCCACCTTCGTGTACGTCGAGCCGACATCGGCGCAGACCGCCAGGTCCACGGCCCCGGCCTACACCGGGCCGGACAGCTGCGGGCGGGGCGGCACCACCACCGTGCCGGTGGCGCTCACCGCCACGATGGGCGGGTCCAGCACCTGCGCCGCCGACGGCGACACCTCCGGCCGGCCCCGGCACACCACCGCGCAGCGCAGCTCCAGCGTGCGGCTGCGGTTGCCGACCCGGGTCACCCGCGCGGTCACCTCCACCACGTCCCCGGCCCGGACCGGTGCGGCGAACACCACGTCGGAGTAGCCGGCGAAGAGCCCCTCGTCCCCGTCGGTACGGATGCACACCTCGGTCGCCACGTCCCCGAACAGCCCCAGCGCGTACGCCCCGTCCACCAGGTCCCCGCCGTAGTGGGCGTGGCTGTACGGCACGTACCGCCGGTGGGTGACCACCAGCCCCAGCCGCGGGTCGCTCACGCCGCCGCCCTCCCCTGTGGACGGTCCACGACCAGGGCGTGCACCAGGTAGCTGGCGACCTCCCGGGGCGTGGTCCCCCGGCCGAAGATACGGTCCACCCCCAGCTCGGCCGCCCTCAGCTCGTCGAAGCGGGGCCCACCGACCACCAGCAGCGGGCGCCGCTGCGCCGGGAACGCCTCCCGGAACGCCGCCGACATCTCCCGGATGTTGTGCAGGTGCGCGTCACGCTGGGTGACCACCTGGGACACCAGCACCGCGTCCGCACGCTCCGCCCGGGCCCGCTCCACCAGGTCCGGCACGCTGACCTGGGCACCCAGGTTCGCCACCGCCAGCTCCCGGTAGGACTCCAGGCCCTTCTCCCCCGCGACGCCCTTGATGTTGAGGATCGCGTCGATGCCCACGGTGTGCGCGTCCGTGCCGATGCACGCCCCCACCACCACCAGCCGCCGCCGCAGCCGCTGCCGCACCAGCGCGTTGACCTCCTTCGCCGCCAGCAAGGGGAAGTCACGCTCGGCCACCTGCACCTTGTCCAGCTCGACCAGGTGGCGCACGCTGCCGTAGACCACGAAGAAGGTGTGCCCGGCCCCGATCTGCTTGGCGTGCACCACCATCGCCGGGTCCAGCCCCATCTTCGCGGCCAGCTGCAACGCCGCCCCCTCGGCCCGCTTGTCGTGCGGGACCGGCAGCGTGAACGACGTCTGCACCATCCCGTCCCCGGTCGTGTCCCCGTACGGGCGGACCACCTTTGTCATAACCCCTCCGGAGGCGTGAGGATCTTCTCCATCAGCTGCCAGACGCCGCTGGAGGGATTCGGGTAGGTGTCATCGTCAGGCTTCGACAGCAGCCGTGCCCGCTCCAACGCATCCCGGATGCCGGCTGAGAAGTCGGCGAAGCGCAGCTGCGACTTGCTGTACCGAGGTACGTGGCGGCGGATCTGGTCTCCCAGCTCGTCACAGCTCGCGGCCGGCGCGCGGCGGCCAGCGTGATGTAGCAGCAGCCAGAGCTCGAAGCACGGGCTGGACACCGCCAGTCGGACGCCATGGCGTCGCGCCTCCGGGCCGACCTCGGTCATTGGGAACCTGTCGACGTCGACCACGCACCACACCTCCTCGTAGTCATCGGGGCTCTTCCGGGCGAACTCCGCCGCATGAACGACAAGGTCGCACGGAGCGACGGCCTTGGCCCGCACGTCCAGAACGACAGGCAGCTCGCGATGCCGGTCCAGGCGCAGCGCGTCAAAGTACGCCGCTTCCGTCCCGACGAACCGCCCGTCCTTCTTCTGCTCCCGGCACAGGCAGTAGACGAGGATGGTGGGGCGCCTCGGACGTAGGAAGCTCTGCCGAGTCTGCCGATGCTCTCGCCGCGCCACGCCTAGGCCGCCTCGTTGTCCCCGGTGCCGAGCACAGCACTGCGGAAGCTCCACTCCGAGACCATGGGGACCGCGCCGAACGTGCCGCTCAGGTACTTCTTCTGGATGTTCTCCCCTTCCCTGGGCCGAAAGTCGCGGTACGAGAACAACGTGGTCGCTCCGGCGCGATCCTTCTCGACGAACCACACCTCGTCCCGGGCCAGGATGTCCTCACCGAAGCTCGTCCCCAGCAGCGTCGCGTCGTGGGTGGTGAAGATGAGCTGCGCTCCCGCGGGATTCGTCTCCTCGCTGCGGAACAGCTCGATAAGCCGGGGGGTGAGCCGCGAATGCAGGCTGGCGTCGAGCTCGTCGACGCACAGCACCGAGCCCTTCTCCAGCGCGGTAAGAGCGGGAACCAGCAACGCAAGCCACTCCAGCGTGCCCTGGGACTGCTCCCAGCTGCGCATGGCCACGCCCGAGCCACCGTGAAGGAACTCCAGGTCCGGCTTTTCGAGCATGACCTGCGAGCTTTCCGCCGCCGCCGTTGGCCGGACCCGGATGTCGGCCAGCCCCAGATCCGCAGCCCGGGTCAACGCGACCAACCGGCGACGTCGCTGCGGTGCGCCATCGAGAAAAGCCACGATCTGACCCACCCGTCTACGGTCGTAGCGGTAGGCAGACAGCAGGTGGTGCCCGAACCAGCTGTACGCAGGCGCGGTCTCCGCCAGGCCTGACTGCCCGGCCACGGACAGGAACAGGGCATTGTCCCTGGTAAGGCGCCGCAGCACCTCCACGTCGGAGTGCGCCACCGTTGAGCCGAAGGACCAGCTGCCGTCCTGACGCTCAAAAATTATCCGTTTCCTGTTGTGCGGGTAGGTGTAGAGCCACTCCTGACGGACCCGCTCGTCGTCCACCTCGAACCCGTACGTCTGCCGCACCCCCTCCACGACGAGCTCGGTCGAGTAGAGCGACGGTTCGGCGACGGCGGTCGGATCGAGCCGGAACGGCCAGCGCGCAACCCCAGCTCCAGGCTTCCACGAGGCGTACGACTCGTTGACCGCCGTACGCATCCAGCTGAGCGCGTCGAGCAGGTTGGACTTGCCGGAGGCGTTCGCGCCGAACACGCCCGCGACCGGCAGGACGGGCCGGCCCTTGTCGTAGACCGGCAGCAGAGACAGCTCCTGCTCGGCCCGGATCGACTTATGGTTGGCCACCCGGAAGCTACGCAACATCAAAAACCCTCAGCGAAGATCTCAGCGCCAATCGTGTCAGTAAACCGCAAGAATCAGCTCCTGTCTTCCAGGATCTCGGTCGCCGGGTTGTAGTAGCCATCCTCCTGCCGGACCACGCCGGAAAGGCCCCGCCCACCCGTCGCCGGCCGGCGCATGATCCCGAACGTGCCGTCGCCGATCGCCTCCAGCAGCCCGTCGTCGACGACACGCTCCAGCAGCTGCACCGCCTCATCCAGCACCTGCTGCGCCCGGCGCTGGATGAACCCGCCCGGCGCCGGCACGAAGTCCTCGTGCAGCCCACCCGCCGCGCCCAGCACGTACCGCACGTTCTGCAGCGCGATGTCCCGGTCCGACAGCCACGGCGTCACCACCGCCTCGGTCATCATCCCGACCAGCAGGATCCCCTGCCCGGTCAGCACCCCGGCCAGGTTGAAGAACCCGTCCAGCAGGTTGCCCCGGAACACGTCACCGGTCATGTGCTTGGTCGGCGGCATCCACTTCAGCGGCGCCTTCGGGAACAGCTCCCGGGCCAGCAGCGCATGCGCCAGCTCCAGCCGGAACGACTCCGGCAGGTCCGGGTTGACCTCGAACGCATGCCCCAGCCCCAGCTGCTCGTCGGCCAGCCCCGCCTCGTGCGCGAAGTACTCGTTGAGCAGCTGCGACACGGTCACCGTGTGCGCCGCCTCCACCGCGTCGGCGGTGGTCAGGTAGTTGTCCTCACCGGTGTTGATGACGATGCCCGCCCGCGCGTGCACCTGCCGGGCGAAGCGCTGGTCCACGAACGTGCGCACCGGGTTGATGTCGCGGAACAGGATGCCGTACATCGAGTCGTTGAGCATCATGTCCAGCCGCTCCAGGCCGGCCAGCGCCGCGATCTCCGGCATGCACAGCCCCGACGCGTAGTTCGTCAGCCGCACGTAGCGGCCCAGCTCCTTCGACGAGGAGTCCAGCGCCGCCCGCATCAGCCGGAAGTTCTCCTGCGTGGCGTAGGTGCCGGCGAACCCCTCCCGGGTCGCCCCCTCCGGCACGTAGTCCAGAAGCGACTGCCCGGTCGAGCGGATCACCGCGATCACGTCGGCGCCCTCCCGCGCCGCCGCCTGCGCCTGCGGGATGTCCTCGTGGATGTCCCCGGTCGCCACGATCAGGTAGATCCACGGCCGCTGCCGCGGGTCGCCGTAACGGCGTACCAGCCGCTCCCGCTCGGCCCGGCGCCGGTCGATACGGCGGATGCCCACGGCGGTCGCCCGCCGCGCCGCCCGCCGCGCCGCGGCCGCCTCCCGGCCCACCGGTACGCGAAACCGCACCGACCCGGCCGCGGCCTTCTGCGCCAGCACCGTCGGGTCACCCACGTCCTGGACCGCCATCGCGTGCCACACCGGCAGGGCCACCCCGTGCCCCAGCCCCACATCGGCGACGACCGCGTCCACCAGGCGGTTCACCCACGGGATGCCGTCCGGGTCGGCACCGCTGACCCCGGCCAGGCGCAGCACCGCCCGCTCCACCGACACCGTCGTGTGGCTGCGGGCCAGCTCCACCACCGGCCGGCCGGCCTGCCGGGCCAGCTGCCTGGCGCGGCTGACCAGCGCCGGGTCCAGGTCCAGCTTGCCCCGCCCGCCAGCCACCGTCATGCCTCCTCCTGCTCCGCCTCGAAGATCGTCCGGCCCCGCAGCACCGTACGCCGGCACCGCGGCAGCGGCGTCGGGTCCTGCGGACCCCGCTCGTCCGGCTGCGCCGCCAGCAGCACCGGCAGGCCGCCCTCACCCACCCCGGCCGGGGTGTCCCACACCGCGAACGTGGCGCTGGCCCCCGGCACCAGCACCCCCTCGTCATCGCGGTGCACCGCCCGCCACCCGCCCCGGGTGTGCGCGGCGAACGCCGCCCGCGCACCCATCCGGTACGCCGGGTTGTGGTGCCACATAGCCGCACGCACCGAGCCCCACGGGTCCAGCGGCGTGACCGGGCTGTCCGAGCCGAACGCCAGCGCCACACCCACCCCGTGCATCGCGCCCATCGGGTTGGACCCCAGCGCCCGGGCCACCCCCAGCCGCTGGGCGTACATCGCCCGGTCCCCGCCCCACAGCCGGTCGAACGCCGGCTGCATGCTCGCCACCACCCCGTGCTCCACGAACCCGGCGATCAGCCGCTTGTCCATCAGCTCCGCGTGCTCCACCCGGTGCCGCCCGGCCCGCAGCCGCTCCAGCCCCACCCGCCGGGCCGCCGCCGCCAGCCCGGCCACCACCGTGGCCAGCGCCGCGTCCCCGATCGCGTGGAACCCGCCCTGCACCCCGTGCCGCACGCAGTCCACCAGATGCGCCGCTACCTCATCGGCGCTCAGGTAGCCGTACCCGCACGAGCCGTCCACACTGTCCAAATAGGACGCTCGCAGGTGGGCGGTGCGGGCACCCAGCGCACCGTCCGCGTAAAGGTCCCCACCCGCACCCACCGCGCCCAGCTCCCGCGCCTTCACCGCGGCCATCAGCTCGCCCCAGTAGCCGTACACCTCCGGCCGGCCGTTGCCCGCCCCCGCCAGCGCCAGCAGCCCGGTCAGGTCCGCCTCCCCGGACGTGCCCGGCCCGCCGCACTCGTGCACCGCCGCGACGCCCAGCGCCGCCGCCCGCTCCAGCATCGCCACCTGCGCCGCAGCCCGCTGCCGCGCCGACACCGAGCCCAGCGCCACCTCCCGCACCGCGTGGTGCGCGTCGCGGCGCAGCCAGCCCGCCGGGTCGTACCCCGGGGCCCGCGCCACCCCGGGCGCCGCCGCCAGCAGCGCCGCCGAGCACAGCGCCGAGTGGATCGACGCCTGGGACAGGTAGACCAGCCGGCCCCCGCCGGCCCGGTCCAGCTCCGCCGCCTCCGGCGGGACCGGCCGCACCCCACCCACCGCCGGCCAGGTCGACTCGTCCCACCCGTGCCCCAGCACCACCGCGTCCCCCGGCAGCCCGGCCGCATACGCCGCCACCGCGTCCAGCACCGCAGCGGGCCCACCGGCACCGCTGAGGTCCAGCCCGGTCAGGGCCAGGCCGGTGTCGGTGGCGTGCACATGGGCGTCCACGAACGCCGGTGTCACCAGCGCCCCCGCCAGCTCCACCACCCGGTCCGCGCCCGGCGCGTCGGCGTCAGCACCCAGCCAGGCCACCCGCCCGTCACGCACCAGCAGCGCACTGGCCCGCGGGTCGGCCGGGCTGTAGACCCGCCCCCCGCGCCACAGCGTGCAAGCAGCGTCACTCATGCGGCCCAGTCTGCCCTTCCGCCGGCCCGGTCTGCCCCTCCGCAGCGAGCCGGGCGGCCAGCAGGCCACGCACCGCCGGCACCCGCCGCACCAGGTCCAGCGCATAGTCCGCATGCCCCGGCAGGTAACCGTTGCCGATCAGCATCGTCACGTCCGCGGCCAGCCCCTCCGCCCCCAGCGCCGCCGCCGCGAACGACGTCGCCATCGAGAAGAACACCACCGTGCCACCCTCGGCCGTGGCCAGGATCGCCCCGTGCTCGCAGCCGGGCACGTCCACGCAGGCCACCGTCACGTCCGCGCCACGCCCGCCCAACGCCCCGGTGACCGCCGACGCCAGCGCCACCGGGTCCCTGGCGTCGGCGAGGACGACCACGTCGGCCAGGCCCGCCGCCACCAGCCGGTCCCGCTCCGCCTCGGTCGGCACCACCCCGACAGTACGGCCGGCGCCCGCATCCCGCGCCGCGGCCAGGGACAGCGACCCGCTCTTGCCCGCCCCGCCCAGCACCGCCACCGTCGCACCGCCCGCCCCCGCGGTACCGCCTGCGACCGTGACGCCCGGCCGCGTCACGGTCCCGGTCCCGGTGGCGCCCGGCCGGGTCGCGCCGGCGGACCGCGCCCGCACCACACGGGCGGTCAGCGCCGGGGCCCCGCACACGTCCAGCACCGCCAGCGCCAGCCCGGCGTCGAGGTCGTCCGGCAGCACCGCCGCCACCGACCGGGCGAACAGGATCGCGTGCCCCGCGCACGGCACCTGCTCGCCCAGCCCGTCCCAGCGGGCCAGCCCGTCGGTCACCGCGAGCGGGGTGAGCGTGAGCGAGACCAGCGTGGCCACCCGGTCACCCGGCTTGAGGCCCAGCGGGGACCGCGGGCCGACCTCCTCGACCGTGCCGATCAGCATGCCCCCCGAGCCGGTCACCGGGTTCTGCATCTTCCCCCTGCTCCGGATGATCTCCACAACCTCCGCCCGCACCCCGTCCCCGTCACCGGCGTGCTTCACGACCAGCTGACGAAAACTCGCCGCGTCCAGGTTGAGCCGCTCGACCGCGATGCGCACCTCATCGGCGCCGACCTGAGGCCGCGCGTCCAGCCTCAGCGCAGCCTGGGGCAGCACACCAGCCGGCTCGAGCACCCGGTGCAGCCCCACCGGCGACGTCATATCCAGCTCCTCACGTCGGCCTACCAGCCTCTCCAGTAGCCGGAAATCCTCCGGCAGGATAGTTTTACTGCGAGATATCTTCCAATACTCTTCGCGAGTGAGCCCGCAAGGACTGGTACCGGTGGCGCGCCGGCCTGGTGACCGGCGACACACCGGCGAACCGATGCCCGTGACAGGACCGAGCCGGAGACCCGGCAACGACGCCGAGGAGGAGCTCGTGGCGGCACAGGAGCAGCCGTACGAGTACCGACGCAGGGAGCTGTTCGAGCCCGACTGGACCCGGTTCCCGGGCTGGCAGGACGTGACCCCCCAGCAGTGGGAGTCAGCACAGTGGCAGCGGGCCCACTGCGTGAAGAACATCAGGCAGCTGCGCGCCCTCTTCGGCGACCTCGTCGACGAGCGGTTCTACGCCGACCTCGATGCCGACCAGAAGCAGTTCGCCACGATGTCCATGCTGCTGCCACCCCAGATGGTCAACACCATGGTGCCCACGGCACCACCCGACGCCGACGCGCTCTACGCCGACCCGGTGCGCCGCTACATGCTCCCCGTGCACTCCGACCGCCACCCCGAATGGCCGTCGCACCCCTACGCCACCCGCGACTCCCTGCACGAGCACGACATGTGGGTCGCCGAGGGCCTCACCCACCGCTACCCCACCAAGGTCCTCGCCGAGCTGCTGTCCACCTGCCCGCAGTACTGCGGGCACTGCACCCGCATGGACCTCGTCGGCAACTCCACCGCCACCGTCGACAAGCTCAAGCTCACCCTCAAGCCCACCGACCGCTACGACACCCACGTCGCCTACCTACGCGCCCACCCCGGCGTACGCGACGTCGTGGTCTCCGGCGGGGACGTGGCCAACGTGCCCTGGCGCGGCCTGGAGTCGTACCTGACCCGGCTGCTGGAGATCGAGACGATCCGCGACATCCGGCTGGCCACCAAGGCCCTG
>DASSUC010000318.1:0-18351 GCA_035707405.1 Micromonosporaceae bacterium
CATGCGGTCCCGGCCCAGGATCAGCATGGTCAGCTCGGCGAGGTAGTCGCCGGTGAGCACGTCCAGGTCGCCGCCGGTCAGCATCTCCTGCCAGGCGGCGAACCGGTCGCCGTAGAAGCCGGACGCGTTGCCGACGCGCAGCACGCTCATGGTCGCGGGTCCTGTGCTGGCTGCCGGCCTTTGCCCGGTGGGCCGGCGAACGCCTGCGCTACGTCCAGCCAGGCGTCGGCGACCGGGCCGGTGGCCCGCAGCGCCAGGTCGGCCCGGTGCCGGCGCTGCGTCACCAGCAGGCAGAAGTCGAGCGCCGGCCCGGTCACGCGATCTGCCGCCCCCTCCGGACCGAACGTCCACAGTGCACCGTCCGGTGCGGACAGCTCGACCCGGACCGGCTGGTCGGGTGGCTCCTGGCCGTGCGCGACGAAGCCCTGCCCGACCGTACGCGCGCCGATGTGGGCGATGTGGCGCAGGCGGGCGGTCGGCGGGCGCACCACGCCGAGCGCGTCGGCCACGTCGAGCCCGTGCGCCCAGGTCTCCATGATCCGCGCGGTCGCCATCGACGCGGGTGACATGGCAGTGCCGTACCAGGGCAGTTTTGTCCCTGGCGGCACGGCGGCGAGAGCGGCGGTGAGCGCGGCGCGGCCGGACCGCCACCGGGCCAGCAGCTCGGGCGGCGGGGCGAGGGAGCTGGCGGTGGTGCGGTCGACGAACCCGCCGATGTCCTCGCCCGCGTCCGCGACGCTCGCGAAGAACGCCGCGGTGTCGGTCGCCGCGAGCAGGCTGACGTGGTCGGTCCAGGCGAGGTGGGCGATCTGGTGCGTGATCGTCCAGCCCTCGGCCGGGGTCGGGGTGGCCCAGGCCGCGTCCGGCAGCGGCGCGACCAGCGCGTCCAGGTCGGCGGACTCGGCGTCGAGGTCCGCCAGCAGCTCCGCGAGGTCGACCATGGCGCTCTCCTTCAGGTGGTGAGGACCGTTGCCAGGTGCCGTTTCCACGCCGCGAGCAGCGCGTCCCGGCGTGCCGAGTCGTCGCTGAGCAGGTTCGCCACGCCCAGCCCGCGCAGCAGGTCGAGCGTTGCCTGGATCGCCTCGCGTACGCCGGGCCGCCGCTCGTCGGCACCGACCAGCTCGGCGGTGAGCCGGTGCATCTCCCGGCCGACCCGCGCCTCCAGCGGCACGAGCGCCCGCCGCAGCTCCGGGTCGGTGCGCGCGGCGACCCACACCTCGAGCGCGGCGGCGTAGAGCGGGCCGGTGAACGCCGCCGCGAGCATGTCGACGACCCGGTCCAGCCGCCGGGGGCCGGCCGGCAGCCCGGCCGCCTCGGCGCGGATCTCGGCGGCGCGCCGCTCGGACAGGTGCTCCACGGCCGCCATCACCAGTGCGGCCTTGGTCGGGTAGTGGTGCAGCTGGGCCCCGCGGGACACGCCGGCCCGCTCGGCGATGACCGTGGTGGTGGTGCCGGACCAGCCGTGCTCGACCAGGACGTCGACGGTGGCTTCCAGCAACCGCGCCTGGGTGGCCCGGCTCCGCTCCTGCTGCGGAGTCCGGCCGGCGGTGGGGGCGGCGCTCACCCGCCCAGCGTCCCGGACTCCAAACAAGCAGTCAAGACTGATTGTTTCTACTTCTCTGAGCCAATGTTCTAGAATCGCACACATGGCGCTCGTTGACGGTGAGACGATCGGCCGCCGGGTCGCTGACGCTCGGGCTCGCGCTCACCTCACACAGGCTGACCTTGCTCGCGCGGTCGGGCTGGAGCGCAGCGCCCTGGCCAAAATCGAGGTTGGCGCCAGGCGGGTCTCGGCGCTGGAGCTGGCTCGGATCGCGGAGCAGACCGGCGAGGCCTTTGAGTGGTTCGTGACCGACCCGCCGCTCCCGATCATCTCCTACCGCTCCGGCACTGGATCGGCCACGACATCCTCGATCGACCGGTTTGTCGAGCAGGTCGCTCGTAACGTGGAGCTGCTGCAGTCCCTCCGCCAGCTTGGTGTCGTCGAGCTCGAGCCACTCCGCGCACCTGAGAACCTGGCGCAGGCCGTACGTCTCGCCGCGACGGCCCGGGACATGCTGGGGCTGGATCCGGTAGGGCCCATCGCCGACCTCGTCAACCCTATAGCGGCGTTCGGTTTGTTCGCCTTCTCGGAGGACTTAGGGGCTGATGCGCCCGACGCCGCAACCACGCTGCTGGAACGCGGCGGCGTTAGCGTGATCAACTCTAGCCGGGCTGTTGGGCGGCGTCGTCTAGCGCTGGCTCACGAACTTGGACATTACCTGCTCGCCGACGAGTACACGGTCGACTGGCGCGTTGGGGCTTGGACGGACGCGCAGCGCACCGAGTGGCTTATCGACGCCTTCGCCCGAGCGCTGCTGCTGCCGGCCGAGCCGCTAAGCCAGGAATGGGTAGAGCTGAACGCTCGCGAGTCGGTACGGGTCGCCGCAGTGCGCATCGCCAGTGAGTATCGCGTCGACATGTCCACGCTGGCGGCCCGCCTGGCTGATCTCAACCTGGCTGACAGCGATGACCTGTCGACGGTTCGCGCCACGACGACCACGCGTGCTGACATCATCGAGCACGACTTGGTCGTAACGCATGACCTAGCGGGCACTACGCTGCCCCGGCGGTACGAGAAGGCGGTGCTGGCGGCGTACCGCTCAGAGCAGATCAGCGCGGATCGGGCCATCGACCTGCTACACGGGACGGTCAACGAGGCTGGGCTTCCAGCGCTTCCACCGGTCAACGAGAGCGAAATCTGGAAGTTTGTATCTTGAGCAGCGCACTCGTCTTTGACACGGGGCCGCTGAGCCACTTCGCCGAGGCGGGATGGCTCAAGATCCTCCAAGCCCTGGCCGGCGATCGGGCCGTGTTGGTTCCTGATCTCGTTCGGGACGAGATCGCTGGAGCGACACATATGTATCCGTTCCTCGGGCAGGTGCTCAGCTCAGATTGGATCAGGATCGACCGTAGCGACGACATCGAGCTTCTCGTGGCTCAAGCGCGGTACGCGTCGCGACTGGCGAGTGGCCGGAAAAACCTCGGGGAGTGCAGCGTGCTTGCTCTCGCCGAGGTCCGATGTCATGTCGCGGTCCTTGACGACCGAGTTGCCCGCAAGGTAGGCGAGGAGTACGGCGTCCAGATCACCGGCACACTTGCTCTTCTGTGTGACGGTATCCGCAAAGGCCTGCTGACTGTGCCCCTGGTCTCGAAGATTGCCGACGACCTTCTGGCGACCGAGTACCGTCTTCCCCTACTTCCAGGCCAGTTCGAAATTTGGGCCCTTCAGGAGGGTCTCATCTAGCGGGAGCCATCTACTGATCTACTGTGGGGAGGCGTTGCATCATGGCGGCTTCGCCCTGACGCCCTACCGCGATGAGGAACGTGTCAAGTGGGATCGTGCCGATCCCGGACGGGTGTTCGCCGGGCGCCATCACCGTTGCGCGGGGCGAGATGAGGTACGCGCGTCCGGCGAACCGCGGGTAGCGCTCGACGAGCTTGATGAGTCCCTTGCGGGAGTGGTCGGCAGACATGCCGACCTCGAACGCCAGCGGCGCCTGTGGATGGTCAAGCACGAGGTCGACCTCGTGCTTGCCGTCCCGCCAGTGGAACAGGCGCACCCCGCTGTGCACGGCGAGGGAGTGCAGGCTGGCCGCCACGAGGTTCTCGATCAGCAGGCCAAGCTCGTCGGGCTGGTCGAGCGGGGCGAGCCCGCGTTGCAGCGCGGCGTTGCGGATCGCCCCGTCCAGGAAGTAGAGCTTGCGCCCCCGTCGCTGGACGCTGGTCTCCTTGCCCGAGTAGTTGTTCAGGGTGAACACCAGGAAGGCGCGCTCCAGGTAGGAGAGGTAGCGGTCGAACGTGGGCTGGGAGAGACCGCCGAGCTCCCCGCATATCGACGCGGGCGACAGGACGCCGGCGATCTGGCTGGCCAGGACGTAGAGCAGCCGCTCCAACATCATCGGGTTGTCCACGCCGAGGGACTGCGGGATGTCCTTGTAGATAGCCCGTTCCACGGCGTCTCCCCGGAGCACCTGCTGGGACCGCAGCATCTGGTCCCGGTTGTCGAGGTCGTCGACGGGCATCGTGACCAGCAGCTCTGGAAAGCCGCCGACGAGGAGGAACCGGCGGCGAAGCCGCTCGACCGCGGCGGCCTCGGGCAGGTGCCGCGGTAGGTGGGCGAGCGTCTCCGCCAGGTGCTGGCCGGTCGGCAGGTCGGCAGGGACGCCGGCGAGGTCGAGGTACTCGGTGAAGAGGTACGGCGCGAGGTACTGGTCCGACCAGCGACCGACGCCGCTCTCAAGATGGCGGTCCCGCAGGGCGGCCGTCGCGCTCGACGTCGCGAGAACCCGAACTGGCCAGAGGTCGTCGTAGAACGTCTTCAGCCAGAGGTCCCAGTCCTTGGCGTAGACGATCTCGTCCATGAGCAGCACGGCCGGGTCGGCCACTGTCGCGCCGCTGGTGCGGATGACCGCCCGTGCCAGGTCATCCAGGCTCTCCCGGAGCAGGAGCGGGTGGTCCAGCCGGAGCCACCAGATGCGATGCGGCGCCAGCCCGGCATCGAGCAGGTGCCGCACCGTCTGGTACATGACGGTGGTCTTGCCTACCCGGCGAGGACCGAGGATCAGCTGGAACCTTCGGGACTCCCTGGCGAGCACCGCCCGCCACATGTGCTGGGCGAGCGGCCGTTCCACCGGTGGGGCGAGGATCGTCGGCACGCAAGCTCCCCGGTGCCACGGGTTCTGCTCCTCGAAGACCCGGTGCATGTCCTCCGGTCGCGGGTGCCAAGCAGCCACGGCAGGGTCCTCTCGTGAGGCTTATCGTGCAGATAACATACACCGGGTGAATGTTATTCGGCGAACAAGCCTCACGAGGGGTCTGGGATGAGGGTTATACGCGGGCGCGCCGGGCCAGCCGCTCCGGGTCGAGGATGATCACGCTCTTGCCGTCGAGGCGGAGCCAGCCCCGGGAGGCGAAGTCGGCCAGCGCCTTGTTGACCGTCTCCCGGGATGCGCCGACCAGCTGCGCCAGCTCCTCCTGGGTGAGGTCGTGGGTGACCCGCAGCACCCCGCCGTCCCGGGTGCCGAACCGGCCCGCCATCTGGAGCAGGTTCTTCGCCACCCGCCCGGGCACATCGGTGAAGATCAGGTCGGCGAGCGCGTCGTTCGTCCGGCGCAGCCTGCGGGCGAGCACCCGCAGCAGCTGCTCGGCGATCTCCGGGCGGTCGGTCAGCCAGGGGCGCAGCGCCTGCTTGCGCAGCCGGGCCAGACGCGTGTCGGTGACCGCGGTGGCGGTCGCGGTACGCGGGCCCGGGTCGAACAGGGCCAGCTCGCCGACCATGTCCGCAGGGCCCATCACCGCGATCAGGTTCTGCCGGCCGTCCGCGGCCCGCCGGCCTACCTTGAGCTTGCCGGAGAGCACGATGTAGAGGCTGTCGCCGGGCTCGCCCTCGTTGAAGACCACGTCACCCTTGCGGATCTCCATCAGCTCCATCTCTTTGGCGAGCACCTCGGCTGCCGCAGGGTCGACACCCTGGAAGATCCCGCTGCGGGCCAGTACCTCGTCCATCGCGCACCCCTCCTACCGGAGCCGTGGGTCACATCGGAGCCACGAGGCTTCCGCGCCAGGCCAGTTTAGGCGCAGCGCGGTCCGAAATGGGTGTGTACCCGCCCTGGGCTGCGGCGATGGTAACCGGTGATGGTAGCCGCGGTGCCGCGTGAAGTATGGTCGCCGGCAGCCCTGTCCCGTCGACGTACGGATCGGTTACCCATGGTGGAACCCACCCAGACCGACCGGAGCCGCCCGGCCCACCCGCTCGCCGGCCGTACCGCCCGGCTCGCCGCCGCGGCGCTGGCGGTGCTGGTCGTCGTCGCCGGCGCGGGCTGGCTGACGGTGCTGAACAGGCCGGACCCGGCGGTCGCGGTGTGGCGCGGCCCGCCCGCCGCCGGCGGGCCACCGGCCACCGCCACGCCGCTGGCGGTGGGGGCCGACACGGTCACGCTCTCCGCAACCGGTGACATCATCCTGGGCAACGCCCCGGGCTCGTTGCCCCCGAACGGCGGGCGGGGCTTCTTCGCCGCGGTGAAGGGAGCGCTCGCCGCCGACTTCGTCATGGGCAACCTGGAGGAGCCGCTCACCGACGACACCGGCTACGACAAGTGCCGGCCGGCACCCGCGCCGCCCGCGAGCCCGACGCCGGAAGAGCCGGACACCAACAACTGCCACCAGTTCCGGGCCCCGCCGGGCTACGCCGCGCACCTGCGCGACGCCGGGTTCGACCTGCTCAACCAGGCCAACAACCACGGGTACGACTACGGCGCGGCCGGCTACCGCAACACCCAGCGGGCGCTGGAGCAGTACGGGCTGCTGCACACCGGGGCACCGGACCAGATCACGGTCGCCACGGTCAAGGGGATCCGGATCGCGGTGCTGGGCTTCTCGTCGTACCCCTGGTCGAACCCCTTGCTCGACGTGGCGCGGGCCAAGGCGGTGGTGGCGCGCGCGGCGGCCCGGGCGGACCTGGTGGTGGTGCAGGTGCACATGGGTGCGGAGGGGGCCGGCGCGACCCACGTGCGGCCCGGCAGCGAGATCTTCCTCGGCGAGGACCGGGGCGACCCGGTCCGGTTCTCCCGCGCGGTGGTCGACGCCGGTGCCGACCTGGTCGTCGGCCACGGCCCGCACGTGCTGCGCGGCATGGAGTTCTACCGCGGCCGGCTGGTCGCCTACAGCCTCGGCAACTTCTGCGGCGGCGGGGGCACCCTCAACTCCTCGGGGAACCTCGGCATCAGCGGCGTGCTCAAGGTGTCGCTGCGCAAGGACGGCGGCTGGGCCGGCGGGTCGCTCATCTCAACCACGCACCAGGGCGGCGGCGGGCTGCCGCGGATGGACCCCGGGCACCGCGGCGCGGCACTGGTCCGTTCGCTCAGCACCGCCGACTTTCGGGCGACGGCCGCCCGGCTGACCGGCACCGGCCAGATCACGCCGCCGGGCCGGTGAGGCGATGGGAGTGCGCCGCGGCCGGGACGTAGGCTCGCGGGGTGACCGAGACGCAGCTGGCTCGCAAGCGCCGGGCCCGCCGGATCGCGAGGGCGCTCGCGCAGGCGCACCCTGATGCGCACTGCGAGCTGGACCACCACGGTCCGCTACAGCTGGCGGTCGCCACGATCCTCTCCGCCCAGTGCACCGACCAGCGGGTCAACGAGGTCACCCCGAAGCTGTTCGCGCGCTACCCGACCGCGGCCGACTACGCGGCGGCCGACCGGGCCGAGCTCGAGGAGATGGTCCGGCCGACCGGGTTCTTCCGCAACAAGACGGACTCCCTGATCAAGCTCGGCCAGGCGCTCACCGAGCGGTACGACGGCCAGGTCCCCGGCCGCATGGACGACCTGGTGACGCTGCCCGGCATCGGCCGCAAGACCGCGAACGTCATCCTCGGCAACGCGTTCGGCGTGCCCGGCCTCACCGTGGACACCCACTTCCAGCGGCTGGTGCGGCGCTGGGCGTGGACCGATGAGACGGACCCGGTGAAGATCGAGGCGGCGGTCGCCGAGCTGATCGAGCGTCGTGAGTGGACGATGTTCTCGCACCGGGTGATCTTCCACGGCCGGCGGGTCTGCCACGCGCGCAAGCCGGCGTGCGGCGCGTGCACCATCGCGCCGTTGTGCCCGTCGTACGGGACCGGGCCGGCCGACCCGGTCGCCGCCGGCAAGCTGCTCAAGGGGGCGCGCGTCGCCGAGCTGGCCGCCCTGGCCGGAGCGCCCGCACCGTGATGCGACGTCCCCGCGGCCGGCCCGCGGCTCCCGGCCGGCCCGCGGCTCCCGGCCGGCTGGCTGGGGCGCTGGTGGCTGGGGCGCTGGTGGCCGGCTGCGGGTCGCCGGGTGCCGGTCCGGGCACGGGTGCCGGCACGCCGGCTGCGGTCGCCGTGCCGGCCGCGGCCTGCCAGGCGTTGGTCGCCTCCGGGTCGGCCGGCGCCGGCGCTGCCGCCGCGGCGCCGTCCGGTCCCACGGTGGCGCAGTCCGGTCCCGCCGCGGCGCGGTCCCGCCCCGCGCCACTGCCGGACATACGGCTGCCCTGCCTCGGCGGGGTTGGCACTGTCCACCTGGGACAGCTGCGCGGGCCGGCGGTGGTCAACCTGTGGGCCTCGTGGTGCCGGCCCTGCCGGGACGAGCTGCCGGTCCTCCAGCAGTACGCGCAGCAGGCCGCCGGCAAGGTGAGCGTGGTCGGCGTGAACACGGAGGACGGCTCGGCCGGGCGTGACGCGATCGTGGCCGACCTGGGGCTGGCCTTCCCGATCCTGGTGGACGAGCGTGCGGTGCTGCGCACCCGGCTCGGCCGGGTCGCCCTGCCGGTCACCGTCTTCGTGGACGCCGACGGCCGGATGGCGTACGTGCACAACGACGTCGTGCCCGACCTCACCGACCTGCACCGCCTGGCCCGGCAGCACCTCGGGGTGGCGGCGGGGTGAGCCTTCCGGAGTGGTGGGAGCCGCTGCTGGCGCGGGTGCGGGCGGCGGAGATCGGCGACTTCACCCGCCTGCCCCCACCCGCTGACGGGGCGCGGGACAGCGCGGTGCTCGTCCTGCTCGGGCAGGGCGCGGCCGGCGGAGCCGGCGGTCCGGACGTGCTGGTGCTGCAACGGGCCGCGACGCTGCGCAACCACGCCGGCCAGCCCGCGTTCCCCGGCGGCGCGGCGGACCCCGGTGACCGGGACGCGGCCGACACCGCACTGCGCGAAGCCGCCGAAGAGGTCGGCCTGGACCGGTCCAGCGTGCAGGTGGTGGCGTGCCTACCGCGGCTGTGGATCCCGGTCAGCAACTACGCGGTGACACCGGTGCTGGCCTGGTGGCGGGAGCCGCACGAGGTACGCCCGCTGGACCTGCGCGAGGTGGCCCGGGTGGCCCGGCTGCCGGTCGCCGAGCTGGCCGATCCGGAGCACCGGCTCCAGGTGCGCCACCCGAGCGGGTGGGTCGGTCCGGCGTTCCGCTGCCGGGGCATGCTGGTGTGGGGCTTCACCGCAGGGGTGCTCTCCGCCCTGCTGGACCTGGCGGGCTGGACCCGGGCGTGGCCGCAGGACCGGGTCGAGAACCTGCCGGTGGCCCAGGACCACCCGCTCGTGGACGCCCCGGACGACCCGGGCCCGGCGCCGCCGCAGGGGCGTGGCGCGGCCGGGCCGGCCGGGTCCCGGGCCGGGCCTGGTGCGCAACGGGCAGCCGCTGGGTCACCGCCCGTACTCTGAAGGCCGTGACCGTCGACCTCGTGCTCGTCCTGCTCATGCTGGTCTTCGCGGTGAACGGCTACCGGCAGGGGTTCATGATCGGCGCGCTGTCGTTTGCCGGTTTTTTCAGCGGTGCGCTGATCGGCCTGCAGCTCGGCCCGCTGCTGGGCCGGCAGTTCGCCAGCGACCAGATGCGGGTGCTGGTCTCGCTGGTCACGATCTTCGGGCTGGCCGTGCTGGGCCAGGCGGTCGCCGGCTGGCTCGGCACCCACCTGCGTCGCGGCATCACCAGCCGGGCCGGCCAGACCGCGGACGACGTGGGCGGCGCGGCTGTCTCGCTGGTCGCCCTGCTGCTGGTGGCCTGGCTGGTCGCCGCGCCGCTAGCCTCGTCGTCGCTGCCGTGGCTGGCCAAGGCGGTGCGCAACAGCGTGCTGCTCGACAGCGTCGACCGGCTGATGCCGCACCAGGCCAAGGCCTTGTCCGAGGCGCTGCGGGACACTGTGGACACCCGTGGGTTCCCGGACGTCTTCGGTGACCTGGTGCCCACCCGGGTGCGCGAGGTTCCTGAGCCGGACCCGGCGCTGGCCGGCTCGGCCGTGGTGCAGCGGGCCCGCGAGTCCGTGGTCAAGGTGCTGGGCAACGCGCCGAGCTGCTCGCGGCGGATCGAAGGGTCGGGGTTCGTCTACGCGCCGCGGTACGTGATGACCAACGCCCACGTGGTGGCCGGCACCCGCTGGGTGAACGTGGAAGCGGGCGGGGACCGGCTGCCAGGCTGGGTCGTCGTGTACGACCCAGGGCGTGACCTCGCCGTCATCTTCGTACCGGACCTCGCCGCGCCGGCCATGCGCTTCGCCTCCGCGGACGCCGCGACCGGCTCGGACGCGATCGTGCTGGGGTTCCCGCTGGACGGGCCCTACAACGCGCAGTCGGCACGGGTCCGCGACATCCGCGACATCACCGGGCCGGACATCTACGCCAGTCGCAGCGTGACGCGGGAGGTCTACACGATCCGGGCCCTGGTGCGCAGCGGTAACTCGGGCGGTCCGCTTGTCGCGACGGACGGCCGGGTGCTCGGGGTGATCTTCGCCGCGGCGGCCGACGACCCGAACACCGGCTTCGCGGTCACCGCCGACGAGGCGGCCGCAGTGGCCACGGCCGGCCGGCAACGGACCGCGGCGACGGGCACCGGCAGCTGCGCCTGACCGCCCGCCGGCTCAGCCCGGCGCGGCTCTCAGCCCGGCGCGGCCCGCGGTCACAGTGGGCGGTTGCGGGATGGCCGGGCTGGCGGCTGGGCGCCCTGCTCCGCGGGCCCCGCCGGGCCGAAGCCGGCCACCCCGGGCGGCGGCGCGGTGTCCAGCGGGTTGGCGGGCACGTCAGGGACCTTGGCACGCAGCGCGGCGACCGGGCTCACCATGCCGAAGCCGTACCGGTCGTCCCGGCCGGCCGGTCCGAGGTCACGAGCTGTGGCTGTGAGGTGCGCCACCACGTTGGCCGCCGACATCCGCGGCCAACGGGCGCGGATGAGCGCCGCGGTCGCGCTGACCAGCGGAGCGGCGAAGCTGGTGCCCTTGACCCGCCAGTACCTGCCGCCGGGGCGCGCGGTGAGCAGGTCGGCGGCGGGTGCGGTGAGGACCGTGCCGGGTCCGGTCAGCGAGCTCGCCCACAGCGGCTCCGGCTGCTCGTCCGGGTCGCCGCCCAGCCCGGCCACGGCCACCACGCCCGGCTCGCGGGCCGGATACCACACCTCGGCCGAGCCGGCTGGCAGTACGTTGCCGGTGCAGGCCACCACCACCACGTTGCGGGCGAACGCGTAGTCGAGCGCATCGGCCAGCGCCGGGCTGTACGCCGGGCCGCCCAGCGACAGGTTGATGACGCTGGCGCCCTGGTCCACCGCCCACTGCACGGCCCGGGCCACGACCATCGCGTCGTGGTACTCGTTCCCGCTGTCCAGGACCCGGATCGGCAGGATCTTCGCCTGGTACGCCAGGCCGACCACGCCGTCGCTGTCGTCGCCCCGGCCGGCGATCAGGGCGGCGACCGACGTCCCGTGCCCGACCGGGTCCACCCGTCCGTCCGTCGACCCGTCCACCAGGTCGAGACCGGGCAGCACCTGACCGACGAGGTCCGGATGGGTGGCGTCGACGCCGGAGTCGACCACCGCGACAACGACCCCGGCGCCCGTGGCGTCGGCCCAGGCGGCACTCGCGTCAAGGGCGGCCAGCTGCCACTGCGCGTTGCGTACCTCGTCGGCGGCTGCCACGCCGGGCGCGCAGACGGCCCCGCCGGCGGCGACCACCACGGTGGCGAACGCGGTCAGCAGCGCGCGCACCGTGGCGCCGTCCGGCGCGACAGTGCGACGAGGACACTCAGCTGGCGTCACAACGCCGCCCATTCTTGCCGACTCCGGGCCTGGCGCGCGGCGACCGTTCGGAGGACTCGTCACCCGGCCGGAAGGTGGGCCAGCTGGATCAGACGGGCACCGTCACGTCGGGTAACCAGCCAGCCGCGCCCCGGCGGCAGCCGGGCCGGCCGGACCGTGCCGAGCAGCGGCCCCTCGTCCTGGTCGCCGGAGAGCACCAGCCCGGGCGTTGACAGCTCGCGCAGCCGCTGGATGACCGGCTCGTACAGGGCCCGTCCCGCGCCGCCGGAGCGGCGGGCGAGCACCAGGTGCAGGCCGGTGTCCCGGGCCTGGGCGAGGTGGTCCAGCAGCGGCAGGAGCGGGTTGGCCGGCCCGGTGGCCACCAGGTCGTAGTCGTCGACGAGCACGAAGCACTCCGGCCCGGTCCACCACGTCCGGTCGCGCAGCTGCTCCGGTGTGGTGTCGGGCCCGGGCAGGCGGTCGCGCAGGTAACCGGCTACGGACTCGACCAGCTCGCTGGCGTGCGCCGCGGCTGAGCCGTACCCGATGAGGTGCTCGGTGGTGACGGCGCCGAGCAGGCCGCGCCGGTAGTCCACGATCACGATGCGGGCCTGCTCGGGGCGCAGCCGGCGGGTGATCGTGGTGGCCAGCGCCCGCAGGAAGCTGGACTTGCCGGACTCGGCGTCGCCGAAGAGCAGGAAGTGCGGCTCGGCGGCGAAGTCGACCGCGACCGGGCGCAGGTCGGCCTCGGCGAGGCCGAGCGGCAGGGACAGGCCCGAGGTCGTGGCGGCGGCGATGCCGGCGAATGCCGCGTAGGGCACGTCCAGCGGCAGCATGCGTACCGGTGGCGCGGGCGGGCCGGTCCAGGCCGCCGCGACCGCCTTGACCAGGCCGGCGGTGTCCCCGCCGGGGAAGGTCGCCGGCGGCAGCGCGGTGCGCAGGTGCCGTCCCTGCGCGGTGACCCCCCGGCCCGGGGTGCGCTCCGGCACGTCCGCCGCTGCCTTGCGGGAGACGAGCGAGTCGTTCGGGTCGCCCAGGCGCAGCTCCAGCCGGGAGCCGAAGAGGTCCCGCACCGCCGGGCGCAGGTCCATCCACCGGGCGGCGGCCACCACCAGGTGTACGCCGTACGACAGGCCGCGGTTGGCCAGGTCTGCGATGACCGGCTCCAGGTCGCCGTACTCGGTGCGCAGCGTGGCCCAGCCGTCCACCACGAGGAACACGTCGCCGAACGGGTCGCCGGCCGGTCCGGCGGGTGGCCCGGCGGGTGGCCCGGCGGGCGACGCCGCTCGCCGGTGCCGGTGGCTGGCCATCGAGTCGACGCCCGCGGTCGCGAAGCGCCGCTCGCGGTCGGCGAGCAGGGTGGCGACCTCGCCGACGGTACGGCGTACCGCCTCCTGCTCCAGCCGTCCCGCCACGCCGCCGACGTGGGGCAGGTCGCGCAGTGCCGCGAGCGTCCCCCCGCCGAAGTCCAGGCAGTAGAACTGAGCCTCGGCCGGCGTGTGGGTCAGCGCGAGCGCGCAGACCAGCGTGCGCAGCAGGGTCGACTTGCCACTGCGCGGCCCGCCGACCACGGCCACGTGGCCGGCGGCGCCGCCCAGGTCCAGCCAGAGCGGGTCGCGCCGCTGCTCGAACGGCTTGTCGACGACGGCTACCGGGACCTGGAGGGCACCGCGCAGGTCCGGGTTGCCCACGGTGAGCCCGCGCGCCGGGTCGGCTGCGACCGGGCCGAGCAGCTCGTCGAGGGTGGGTGACGCGTCCAGCGGCGGCAGCCAGACCGGGTGGGCCGGGACGCCCCGCCCGGCCAGCCGGCCCACCAGGATGTCGAGCAGGCTGGCGTCGGGATCGGCGTCGGGGCCGGCGTCGGGGCCGGCGTCGGGGCCGGCCGGGGTGGTCGGGGCCGGCGGCTCCGCCACCGGCACGAGGTGCGTGCCGTACGGCAGCACCCGCGCGCCGGCCCGGGACACGTCCGGCCCGGCGGGTCCCGGCTCGGGCCGGCGGCGGACCGGGCCGGACACGTACGCCGCCTTGAACCGCACCAGCGGCTCGGTGCCATACCTGAGGTAGCCGTGCCCGGGCGAGCGCGGCAGCTCGTACGCGTCCGGGACGCCGAGGACCGCCCGGGACTCCAGGGCCGAGAAGGTGCGCAGCCCGATCCGGTACGACAGGTGCGTGTCGAGCCCGCGCAGCCGGCCCTCGTCCAGCCGCTGGGAGGCGAGCAGCAGGTGTACGCCGAGCGACCGGCCCAACCGTCCGACCTGGACGAACAGGTCGATGAGGTCCGGCCTGGCGGAGAGCAGCTCGGAGAACTCGTCGCAGATGACCAGCAGCACCGGCAGCGGGGCCAGGGCCGCCCCGCCGGCCCGCGCCCGTTCGTAGTCCCGCAGCGAGGCGAGGTTGCCCGCCCGCCGCAGCAGCTCCTGGCGCCGGACCAGCTCGCCGTTGAGCGCATCGGCCATCCGGTCCACCAGCGGCAGCTCGTCGGCGAGGTTGGTGATGACCGCGGCGGTGTGCGGCAGCCGGTCGAGCGAGGCGAAGGTGGCGCCGCCCTTGAAGTCCACGAGCACGAAGTTGAGCGACCCGGACGGGTGCGTCGCGGCGAGCCCCAGCACCAGCGTGCGCAGCAGCTCCGACTTGCCCGAGCCGGTGGCCCCGATGAGCAGGCCGTGCGGCCCCATGCCGTCCTGCGCGGACTCCTTGAGGTCCAGCCGCACCGGCTGCCCGTCGGCGTCCACCCCGATCGGCACCCGCAGCCGGTCCCGGTCGGGCCGGGGCGCCCACCCGGCGTCCACGTCGTACCCGTGCGGGCTTCCCACGCCCAGCAGCTCGGCGAGGTCCAGCTCGACCGTTGCCGGCGGGTCCAGCGTGGCCGCGGCAGCCGGGGCACGGGTCGTACCGGCGCGGGCCGGGCCGGCGGCCAGCCGCAGCGGCGCCAGCTGGCGGGCGAGCGCCTCGGCCTCCACGTGTCCGAGCAGGTCGGCCACGCCGACCTCGGCCTGGTCGTCCGGCATGGCGATCCGCAGCCGGCGGTCCGGCGCCACGTCCAGGACGAGCGTTGCCGCGTCGAGCAGGCGCGGCGGCCGGCCGTCGAGGTCGAGCAGGGTGACCCTGCCGAGCGCGCCATCCACGACCGGCCACGGGGAGCCCGCCACCCGCCCGGAGCCGGTCAGGTCACCGCCGTCGAGCACGACGACCAGGTGCGGACCGGCCCCGCTCGGCCCAGGATGGCCAGCGCGGGACTGGGCCCTCCCGGGGATGATGTCGCCGAGCAGCTGATCCAGCTCGGTGGCGCCGCCGGCCACGAGGCGCACCTGGCCGAGCGCGTCGGTGCGGGTCGGGTGCAGGGCGTGCGGCAGCCACTTCGTCCAGTCCCAGGCCGCCCGCTGCGCCGGCCCGGCGCACACGGCCACGAGCAGGTCATCCGGTGCGTGGAAGGTGACGAGCTGGGCGAGCATGGCGCGGGCGAGCGAGCGGGCCGGCGTACCCCTCAGGTAGATGCGGGTGAAACCGCGCAGCGAGACCGCCACCGGAAGGTCCGGCACCACGGAGTAGGCGTCCAGGAAACGCCGCAGGGCCCCGGCGGTCACCGGCTCCAGCTCATCCACCGGCCGGGTCACCGGGGGCAGCAGCGGGGTGGCGAGCGTCTGCGGGCCGAGGCCCACCCGGACCACCGCGAAGTCGGAGTCGTCCGGCCGGCGCTCCCACAGCCGGTGGCTGGCGACGGTCGACCAGAGCCGCCGCGGGTCCGGGTGCCGGTAGTGCAGGCCGCGCCGCTGCCGGGCCGCGGTCTGGCGCACCCGGCGGCGCAGGCCGGCCAGGTGGCGCAGGTAGTCCCGCCGGGCCCGGGCCACCTCGGCCCGCCCGGGAGCGCCCGGCGAGCCGCCCCAGGACAGCGCGAGCAGCGACAGCGAGGAGACGCCGAACATCGCCCCGACGACGTACGAGTACGCACCGCCGTCCCCGTTGGAGAACATCAGCGCGGTGGCGAGCGTGCCGGTGAGCATCGGCAGCAGCATGAGCAGCTGGGTCCACCGGCCGCCGGTGTCCTGGGGGATCTCGGGGGGCGCGGCGACCGGCAGCTCACCGCTGGGGATGTCGGGCGCGGGGCGGCGCGGCCCGCGCTTGACCGCCGCCGCGCTCAGTCGCCACCTCCCCAGGGACGCCGATGATCATAGAGCGTCGGCCGCCAGCCGGCGAAGGCGTGCCCGCGTCGCGGCGGCGGGTCTATCCCGCGTCAGCGGGCAGCAGCGTGAACGCTGGCCCGCCCCGAAGCGGGCGCAGGGCTCGGAAGTGCTTGTGGTCCACAGTGAGTATTCGGGTGGTGCCGTGCCGGGCGGCGGCGACCATGAGCGAAGCGTCGGTCAGCCCGAGCCTTATGTCGGCGTACTCGTCGGCCACCTGGGCAGCCATGGTGAAGGCATCGGCGTCGAACGGGCTGAGGATGACCCCGTCGGCGGCCAAGCGCATCATGACCCGGCTGCGTACCGCCTCACCAAGTCGCGTGGCCAGGAGGTGGTCCAGCTCCGCGAGGACCAGCGGTGTGGTGAGCAGGCCCTCGGTGTTTGTTGCGAGGAACGTCGTGACCTGCCTGTGTGCCGGTTCCGCGCGGTCGACGACGGCGTAGAGCACGCCGGTATCCATCACGATCATCGCCGGCGGGTCCCGAACCCGGTCTCGGCGAGCACCTCGTCGACCCGGTCGGCCACGGATCCGCCGTCTGTGCTGCATCCGATGCCGGCGATGTCGTGCAGCCACGACCCGTCGCGCTCATCACCGAGCAGCCTCTCTACGGCCTGCCGGATGACCGCGGCCTCCGTCCTGCCGTGGCGTGCCGCATACGCCTCGATGCGCTCTTTCAGCGACTCGGGCAGGTAGATCGTTGTCCGCACCATGAGTCCACTATGCCATACGACATATGGCGCCCGCCTCGTACCTGTGGTCGTACCGGGAGGCTCACCGGGCGGGCCGGTCGTGGTAGGAAGTGCCGGTGATCATGGGCACCGGGCTGGCCCGGGTGACGATCCGCGCGCCGCACCGGCGGGTCGATGTTGCGCTGCCAGAGCACGCCCCGGTCGCGGAGCTCCTGCCGGAGCTGCTGCGCCACGCGGGCGAGGGGCTTGCGGACGACGGCGAGCACCACGGTGGCTGGCTGCTGCGCCGGGCGGACGGGCAGCCGCTGGCGCCCGGCGGCGGCCTGCACGCGCAGGGCGTGCGGGACGGTGCCGTGCTGCACCTGGTGCCGGCCCGGCTGGCCTGGCCGGAGCTGGCCTACGACGACGTGGTCGAGGTGATCGCCGCAGGCGCCCGGCGGGTCGCGCCCGGCTGGACCGGGGCGGCCACCCGGGTCGCCGGCATGGCCGCCGCGGGGCTCCCGCTCGCCGTCGGCCTCGTGGCGCTGCCGCAGGTCGCTCCGCCGGGCCGGGCGTTCGTCGGGCTCGGGGTCGCCGTGCTGCTCGTCGTCGCGGGCATGATCGCCTCCATCGGGTACGGGGACGGCCCGCTCGGCGCGGCCCTGGCCGGGTACGCGATGCCGTACGCCCTGGCCGGCGGCGGGTTGCTGGTGGCGCCGGCGGACCTGACCGGCCTGGGCTGGCTGGGCGCCCCGCAGCTGCTGGTCGGCAGCGTGGCGTTGCTGCTGTCCGCCGCGCTCGGGGCGGCCGGTGTCGCGGCGGTGCCGTGGCTGTTCGCCGCTGGCGTGACGGCTGGCCTGCTCGGTGCCCTGGGTGCAGCGCTCGGGCTCGTCCTGCCGGCGCCAGGCGCTGCCGCGGTGGTGATGACGGCGCTGGTGTGCGGGGTCGGGGTGCTGCCGCTGCTCGCGATCCGGCTGGGCCGGGTGCCGGTTCCCCCGGTCACCGAAGCCGTCGCGGGCAGCCCGGCCGCGGGCAGCCCGGCCGTGGGCAGCCCGGCCGCGGGCCGCCCCGGGCACCGGGCCGCTCCCGGTCAGCCTGACGGAGCGCGGGTTCTCGCCGCGGTCCGGCGCGCCGAGTCGCTGCTGACCGGCGCGCTGGCCGGGCATGCCGCGGCTACCGCGGTGGCCGCGGGCGTGCTCCTGGGCGGCGGTGTGGCGGCGCGGTTGCTGGTCGGTGTCGCCGGCGTGTCGCTGCTGCTGCGGGCCCGGATCTTCGCCGCCGTGCGGCAGCGGGTCCCGGTGCTGGCCGCGGGCGTGTCCTGCCTTGCCGCGCTCGCGCTCGACGTCACGGCGGGCACCCTGCCGCAGGGCGGCGCAATGATGCTGGTCGGTGCCGCCGTGGCGCTCGGGCTGGCCGCAGTCCTGGCGGGTGCCACGTACGCCCGCCGGCCGCCCTCGCCGTACCTGAGCCGGGCGGCGGACCTGGCCGACCTGGTGCTGGTCGTGTCGGTGGTCCCGGTCGCGTGCGCGGTCCTCGGGCTCTACGGCCTGGTGCGCGGGGTGACCGGGTAGCGCTCCTCACCCGTCGGTGACCGGTACCTCCCGGGCCTGTGCCCGGTGGCGGCGGCGCGAGGTCTCGATCTCCGCCTCGGCGTCGGCCCGGCCGACCCAGGTCGCGCCCTCGACGCTCTTGCCCGGTTCGAGGTCCTTGTAGACCGTGAAGAAGTGCTGGATCTCCAGCCGGTCGAACTCGGCCACGTCGTTGATGTCGCGCAGGTGGGTGAGGCGCGGGTCCTCGGCCGGCACGCACAGCACCTTGTCGTCCCCGCCCTTCTCGTCGCGCATCCGGTACATCCCGATCGCGCGGCAGCGGATCAGGCAGCCGGGGAACGTCGGCTCCTGCACCAGCACCAGCGCGTCGAGCGGGTCGCCGTCCTCGCCGAGGGTGTCCTCG
>DASSUC010000319.1:0-16145 GCA_035707405.1 Micromonosporaceae bacterium
CGCAGCTACGCGCCGTACGGCGTGACCGGGGTGCACGCGGGCGACCCGGCCGTGGTGCACCCGGTCACCCTGGCCAACGTCCACCGGCAGCAGCTGACCGAGGTGGACGGTCCCAGTGACATCGGCATCTGGGGGCTGCCCTTCATCTGCCCGTACAACGTCAACTCGATCATGAACCCGATCCTGGTGATGTCCCTGGGCCTGGGCTACTTCTTCAACCTCTACCGCGGCCAGCCGATCGTGCGCCGCGGCGGGGTGGCGATCTTCTACCACCCGATGCCGAACGCGTTCCACCCGGTGCACCACCCGAGCTACATCGACTTCTTCGACGAGGTCCTCGCCTCCACCACCGACCCGGTCGCGATCGAGGCGAAGTACGAGCAGCAGTTCGCCACCGACCCGTGGTATATCCACCTGTACCGCAACAGCTACGCGTACCACGGCGTGCACCCGTTCTACATGTGGTATTGGGGCGCCCACGCGCTCGAGCACGTCGGCGACGTCATCTTCGTGGGCGCCAACCGCAAGGCCGCCGCCCGGATGGGCTTCCGGTCCGCGTCCACGCTCGCCGACGCCCTGGAGATGGCGAGCGACACCGTCGGCTCCAGCCCCCGCCTGACCTACCTGCACGCCCCGCCGCTCACCCTGGCGGACGTGCGGTGACCGGGCTGAGGAGGGCGCTATGAGCCTGATGAAGGAAGTAAGGACGCTCACCCGGGGCCGGGACTGGCGGGGCCGCTCCCGTACGCCGCGCTCCGCCGGGGCGTGGGAGCAGCCGGCCCCGCGCAAGGAGTTCGCCACCGGCTGGGCGCGCACGCCGGTGGCCAACGCGGTCCGGCTCGGCCTACAGCGCGGCCTGCTCAAGTCGGCCGCCTGGTCGCAGACCCGCCCGGTGGTAGAGGGGCTGGAGTACCTCGACGGGCTGCGCGGCCCGGCGGTGTTCGTGGCCAACCATGCGAGCCACCTGGACGCGCCGCTGGTGCTGGGCTCGGTCCCCCGCCGGTTCGCCCGCCGCCTCGCGGTGGGCGCGGCGGCCGACTACTTCTTCGACGTACGGTGGCGGGCTCTGGTCACCACGTTGGTGTTCAACGCGTTCCCGGTCGAGCGGTTCGGCTCCAGGCGGCTGCGCAGCCTCGCGCCGGTACTGCTCGACCGCGGCTGGAGCCTGCTGCTGTTTCCCGAGAGCAGCCGCTCGCAGGACGGCTGGATGACCTCGTTCCGGCTGGGTGCCGCGCACCTGTGCTGCACCCGGCGGGTCCCGGCCGTCCCGATCGCGCTGCGCGGCACGTTCGGCGCCATGCCGCGCGGGCGGGGCTGGCCGATGCCGGGCCGGCGGAAGGTCGTCGTCCGGTACGGCCGTCCACTGTGGCCCGAGCCGGGCGAGGACGCACGCCAGTTCAACGAACGGCTCACCCGGGCGGTGGCGCGGCTGTGGGCCGAGGAGGACATCGGCTGGTACCAGTCCCTGCGTGAGGACGCCAAGGCGGTGGTGGCCCGGCCGGCCGGTCCGCCGGCCGCGGAGTGGCGCCGGCTCTGGGAGGCCACCCGCCCGCTGCGGGACGAGCGTCCGCGCGCCGTCTGGCGGGGCAACCGCCGCTAGGGCCAGGGACCGCCGCCACGTCGCAGGCCAGGCCGGTCGCGCGGTGCCGGGTCAGGCACGGCTCAGCTGGCCAGCGTGGGGAGCGGCACCTGGCTGACCGGTACCGGTGCCAGGGTGGCCACCGCCGGCTCGTCGGTGACCGTGGCCCGGGTAGCCGCGGTGAGCAGCGGGGGCAGCCCGGACACCTCCACCGTGAGCTCACCACGCAGCTCGTCCTCGTCGGGCTGGCCCCAGACCGTGTAGCGGTAGTGCACGTCGGTGTCTGGCACGGTGGCCGATGCCAGCCAGACACTCGGGCGGCGCTCGCTCCGTACGCCCCGGAGCACCGCGGCCGTGAAGGTGCGGTGCGGCGGCGCGGAGGGCCTTGGCGACCAGGCGTTGCGCCGGCCGTTCACCCGGCCCCTGCCTTCCCCGGCGGCCGGAGCGGTCGGGCCGCCCGTCATCGACACGTGGACCATGATGTCGCCAGGGCCGAGGTAGCTCAGCTGGAAGGTGAGCAGGTGCAGCCGGTGCTGCTCGTCCACCGGCACGAGACCCGAGCTGAGCAGAAGGCCTTCGGGCTCGTAGAACAGCGTGCTGGCGCTCGCGCAGCTCAGGCGAACGGTACCCATCTGGTCCTCCCCCGTGTCCTCGGTGGTCGGCCTCTCTCCTGGCTGCTCCGGATCTCGCCGCCGACGTGTGGTCGGGCGCCCGCCGCTGGCGGCGCCGCCGGCGGCGGGGTCAGGCGGCGGACACCTCGAGCCTCTCCGCGGCAGGCGGCGCTCCCGCGCCGGATGGCGGGAGCCGGTGGGTGAACCGGGCGGGAATGCCCAGGGCGACCAGGGCGCCGGCGGCGAGGACCGCGGCGGCGACGTAGTGGGCGGCGACCAGCCCGTCGACGAACGCCTGGCCCGTCTCGTACCCGCCGTACTCGGCGAACAGCGCTCCGGCCGCCGACACGCCGAGCACGGTGCCCAGCTGCCGTAGCGCGTTCGAGGTGCCCGATGCCACGCCCTCCAGCTCCGGCGGGGCGAACCCGATCGCCAGCTGCGCGATCGGCGCCAGGAACACGCCCAGCCCGATCCCGGTCACCACGAACGGCGCCACGAGGTTGACGTAGGCCAGGTCCGGGGTGGCGATGCTGGCGATCCAGAAGATCCCCACCGCCAGTAGCGCCAGGCCCGCCACCACCAGTGGCCGGCCCCCGATCCGGTCGGCCAGCCGGCCCGAGATCGGCGCGGCCAGCAGCGGCATCGCCGTCCACGGCAGCGTGCGTACCCCCGCCTCCAGCGGCGAGAAGCCCAGCACCGTCTGCAGGTACTGGGTGCCCAGGAACACGCACCCGAACACGCCGAGCGGCATGGCCACCGTCGCGATGCTGGTCAGGCTGAACCCCCGGCTGCGGAAGAGCCGTAGCGGCACCATCGGCGCGGCGGCCCGCGCCTGCCAGGCCACGAACAGCAGCACCAGCAGCCCCCCACCGACCAGCCCGGCCAGCACCTGGCCGCTGCCCCAGCCCTGCCCGTTGCCCCGCACCAGCCCGAACACGATGCCGAACAGCCCCACGGTGACCAGCAGCGTGCCCAGTGGGTCCAGCCGGCCGGCCCCGCCCCGGCTCTCCCGGACCAGCCACATCACGGGCAGCAGCAGCACCCCGGTCGGCACGTTCACCCAGAAGATCCACTGCCAGGACATGCCCTCGGTCACCGCCCCGCCGATCACCGGCCCCACCGCCGCGCCCAGCCCGACCATCGCCCCCCACAACCCGAACGCGTGCCCCCGCTTCCCGTGCGGCACCACGCTCGCCAGCAGCGTCAGGCTCAGCGGCAGGATCGCCGCCGACCCCAGCCCCTGCACCGCCCGGGCCGCCACCAGCACCTCGATGGTCGGCGCCAGCGCAGCCGCCGCCGACGCCACGGTGAACACCCCCAGCGCGATCCCGAACACCCGTCGCCGCCCGAACCGGTCCCCCAACGCCGCCGCGCTCAGCAGGAACACCGCAAAGGTCAACGTGTACGCGTTGACCGTCCACTCCAGACCCTCCAGCGTCGCGCCCAGCTCCACCCGGATCACCGGCAGCGCCGTCGTGACCACCAGCGTGTCGATCGCCACCATGAACACCGAGACCAGCGCCGCCAGCCAGGTCCACCCGGCACGCGGCGCCGCGGCTTTCGTACCGTCCATGTCTCTACTCCAGACTCCAGTGGCTCCGGTCGGATGCGACTTTCACGAAAGTCGCGAGGCTGGGTTGGGCCGGGCCTGGTCGCGCCGGGTCCGGCGGGTGGACGCCGCGGTGAACAGCAGGCTCACGTTGTGCCCGCCGAAGCCGAAGGAGTTGGACAGCGCGGCCCGGACTGCGGCGACGCGGGGCTCCTTACGCACATGGTCCAGCTCGCATGCGGGGTCGACGTCGTCCAGGTTGTGCGTTGGCGGCGCGGTGCCGCGCGCGATGGCCAGCACGGTCGCCGCGGCCTCTACCGCACCCGCGGCGCCGAGCAGGTGGCCCGTCACCCCCTTGGTCGAGCTGACCGGAGGGCAGCCGGCCCCGAAGACGGCCCGCACCGCCCGCGCTTCGGCGGCGTCACCGGCCTTCGTACCGGTGGCGTGCGCATTGAGGTAGTCGATGTCCCCGGGCGACACGCCGCCGTCGTCGAGGGCGCGGCGCATGCTCGCCGCGGCGCCCGTCCCGTCCGGCCTCGGGTTCGTCGGATGGTACGCGTCGGTGGTCGCCCCCCAGCCGACGAGGTCGGCGTAGCCTGCCACGCCGCGGGCGTCCGCGTGCTCCGCCCGCTCCACCACGATGACGCCGGCTCCCTCGCCGAGCACGAGACCGTTGCGGCGCCGGTCGAACGGCCGGCTGGCCAGGGACGGGTCGTCCCAGCCCTGGGCCAGCGAGCGGGCGTTGGCGAAGCCGATGATGCCGGTGGCGCCCAGCGGCGACTCCGCACCGCCGCAGACCACCACGTCCGCGTCGCCGGCGCGGACCAGCCGCAGGGCGTCGGCGATGGCGTGGGCCCCCGCCGCACATGCGGTGGCAGCCGTCGAGCTGTAGCCGCGGATGCCGTACGTGATGGCCACCCGGGCGGAGGCCATGTTGGACAGGAACCCGGGGTAGAGGAAGGCGCTCACCCCGGCCCGGCCCTTGCGTCGCCGTTGCTCGGCCTGTGCCTCGAAGGTGATCAGCCCGCCCACCCCGCTGGAGATCACCACCGCGGCGCGGAACGGGTCCACGTCACGACCGACGACCAGGCCGGAGTCGGCCATCGCGTCGGCTGCGGCGGCCAGCGCCATCAGCAGGAAACGGTCTGCCAGGCGGGTGTCTCCCGGTGGCAGCACGGTCGTCGGGTCGATGTCGGGTGCGATGCCCACCGACTCCACCATCCCGGCCGCCGGATGGCCGTCGGGTGGGCGCACCAGGCCGGACCGGCAGCCGCACAGCGCGTCGAAGAAGGCGTCGACGTCCCGACCGACCGGTGTCACCAGGCCGATGCCGGTCACCACCGCCTGTCGGTCGGCGGCTCTGCCCATCGCGCACGTCCTCCCTGCTGTGCCACGCAGCGCAGTGGTCACAGGTTGACCCGGCCGGTCGACGGTGTCCAGCTATGCCAGGCGCCGGCTGCCGCGCCCCGGGCTGGGCCCGGCGCGCGGCGAGCTGGTCGGTGCCTGGAGGCGGCCCGGTGGTCGGCCCCGGGGCCACCCCGCCGGCGTCAGTCGGACTGGCCGCGGGCGAGGGCTGGCCGCACCCGGAGGGCGACCTCGGCGGCGAGCTCGTCGAGGGTCATGGTCGCCAGCCGCTCGACCTCCTCGTCCCGGAACCTGACCCCGTAGGTGTCCTCGAGCTGCACCGACAGCTCGGCGAAGACCAACGAGTCGAGGTCCAGACCGGCCGGCCCAAGAATCGTGTCGCCGGTCACATCACTGACGTCAAAATTCATCTGTAAAAGCGCATCGATAACGGACCCTCGAACCTCGTCGATCATGCGTCGCTCCCTCCGGCTACGAAGTCCGGGCCATGGCGACCTGGACCTGGTGGCGCAGTTACGATGGCGGCCTGGCATCGGTGGGGCTGCCCCGTCCGGCTTGCGGCCGGAGCCCAGCAGGCGGCCGGATGGTCACGAAGGAAGCTGCGACGACCACTATAGACACTCCGCGTCCGGCCACACGCAATTATCAGCGTCTAGGAAATGAAGTATTTCCCTAGACGGGGATGTCTTTGTGTGATGAATTTATATGGCCCGCGGTGGACCGTCAACCCCCTGTCCCAACGGCCATAGCGGCAGCACAAGGGCGGTGTCCAGCCGGTGCCTGACGGCGGGACCTTCGCCTACAGGCCGAAGACGCGGCGCGCGTTACCGGCCAGGAACAGCTCCACCGTGGTCTCGTCGAGCGCCAGCCGGTCCAGGCCGGCGAGGGCGCGCTCCGCGGTGATCATCGGGTAGTTGGAGCCGAAGAGCACCTTGCGCCGGCCGTGGCCGCGGAGGTAGTCCACCAGCTCGGCCGGGTACCGCCGCACGGTGTACGCCGAGGTGTCGATGTAGACCTGCGGGTACTTGGTGGCCAGGGCGACCATCTCCGCGGTCCACGGGTAGCCGATGTGCCCGGCCACGATGGTGAGCTCCGGGAAGGCCAGCGCCACCTCGTCGAGGTACGGGATCGGCCGGCCGACCTCCGAGGGGCGCAACGGCCCGGTGTGCCCGACCTGCGTGCAGAACGGGATCCCCAGCTCGATGCACTCCACGTAGAGCGGGTAGTAGTGGCGGTCGTTCGGGGGCAGGCCCCACAGCCAGGGCACCACCCGCAGCGCCCGCATCCCGAGGTCGCGCACCGCGTGGCGCAGCTCGCGCACTGCCGCGTGCGGCCTTCGGATGTCCACCGAGGCCACCCCGACGAGCCGGTCGGGGTGGGCGGCCACGAACCCGGCCACCTCCTCGTTGGAGATCAGCGGGCCCTCCGGCCCATGCCAGGCGCTGATGAGCCCCTGCTCCACGCCGGCCGCGTCCATCGCGGCGATGGTCAGCTTCACCGGCAGCTCCGCCGTTGGCGGCTCGTCCCCGGTCCACCGGCGCAGCGAGGCGAACATCTCGTGGCCCATGAAACGGAGCGTGGGGTGCTGCATCCACACGTCGACAGTGGCGGTCACGGGCGGACCCCTTCCGAGGGCTGGTGGCGGGCCGGCGCGACGAAGTCGACGGCCCGCCGGACCACCTTCTCATCCCCCACCACCCGGCGATGCCCCAGCCCGCGCGTTGTCACCAGCTCGGCGTTGGGCCGGTACGCCCGCATGATCAGCCCGGACTCCGCGTAGTCGATGATCTCGTCGTCCTCGTCGTGGACGACCAGGATCGGGATGGTGACCGCGGCCGGGCGATGGTGCGGGGAGAAGCGCTCCCAGATGTCGGTCTCCGGCAGGTACATCCGCTCGACCTGGCGGCGCAGCTCCTGCTGCACCCGCCCGCGCAGGCCGAGCCGCCGCTGGAACTCGTCGGCGAGGTAGCCGAACCGGGAGGGCCCGCCGATCACCACCAGCCGGCTGGCGCTCGCCCCGGTGCGCAGCGCGTAGAACGCCGACAGCACTCCGATGGAGTGCGCGATGACCGCGCTGAAGTGGCCGTACCTGCGGTGGAGCAGGTGGATCACGTCGCGGTCGTCGACGATCCGGTTGGTCCGGCCGCCCGAGTCGCCGTGCCCGACCGTGTCGAAGGTGACCGGGCTGAAGCCCAGCTCCAGCAGCAGCGGCACATACGGCGCGAACCGGGAGGCGCGCGACTCCCACCCGTGCACCAGCAGCACCGGGTGCTCCCCGTCGCCCCAGGCGTAGACGACCACCGTGTTGCCGTCGACCTCCAGCCGGTCGACCCGGGCCCGGCCGTGCACCTCCAGCTCGGTCGGGCGGATCTTGGCCCGCCCGCGCGGGCGGCCCCAGAAGGCGAAGGCGACCCGGCCGGCCAGCCGGGGCGACGCCAGCGAAAGGACGTTGACGACGAGCCCGACGCCCCGGGCGACGAGCGTGCCGGCCATCTCCCGCACGTGGCAGCCTCCGTTCCTGGTCCACTATAGACGTCCACTATGGACACTACTTGGTGTCGCCGCTAGGCCCGACCCACCTCGATCGAGCGGCACGCGGTGACGAACCTGGTCAGCTCGGCGAGCCGGTCGGACGGCGCGTCCACCGCCCGGTTCATCACCCGGACCAGATGCTCGTACGCCTCGGTGTGGTCGTAGCGGGCGGTCTCGGCGATGCGCAGCGCCCACCGCCAGTAGCCCCGCATGGTGTCGGCCAGCGGCATCCGGAACCGGGCGATGACGTCGCGGATCGGCTCCACCACCCGGTCGCCGTGGACCTGTAGGTAGCGGCTGACCACGGAGGCGAAGAAGGAGAAGTGCCGGGCCTCGTCGCGGCTGAGCCGGTTGAGCACCTCCCGCAGCACCGGGTCGCCCACCACCTCGCGCAGCTGCTGGTAGTACAGCTGGGTCGCCTTCTCCTGCACGAGCGGGTAGACGAACACCTGGACGGCGTGCTCGTACGGCAGCAGGAAGGTCTTGCGGCCCTCGACGGCGAGGTCCGCCCGCAGCTGGTCGGCGCCGGCCATGCCGGACGCCACCTGGTAGCGGAACAGTGCCCGGGCGTGGCTGTCCTCCTCCATCGCCCACCGCACGGTGAAGTGGTAGAGCTCCCGGTTGTGCAGGAAGGTCTCCCGGTCGACGCTGGCGTCCACCGGGAAGTAGCCCTGGTAGCCGGCGAAGTAGCCGGGCAGGTGGTCCTCGATGAGCGTGATGAACTGGACCGCTGAGCGCTGCCCCTCGGTGAGCCGGCCGGCGTCCGCCTGCGCCCACGCGAAGCCGGTCTCCACGTCCCACCGCCGCGGCGCCGGCGAGGCCAGCATGAACGCGGTCACCGACGCGTCGATGTCGGCCGGGGCGAGCAGGTCGCCGCGGGCCGGGTCCTGCCGCATGGCCGCGGTGGCGGTCACCGGGCGGCCCGGCACACGAGGGCGTAGTGCTTCGTGGTGTAGCCCCAGCCGGCGTTCGCGGTCTCCAGGTAGCGGACCAGCCGCGCGGCCATGCCGGGATAGGTCCCGTCGATGGTCTCCTGGTGCGAGCGCACGTTGGCCAGCCAGTCGGAGATGGTGCGCCGGTAGTGGTCGGTCAGGTCGTCCAGGCTCACCATCGACAGCCCTGCCTCCTCGGCGGCGCGCACCAGCTCGGAGAGCGGCCGCATGTCACCCCAGCCGAAGATGCCGTCGCGGACGAAGATGTCCGCGCTCTCACCGCTGAAGCGCTCGCGCAGCGCGGCGTTGCGGAAGCAGCTCTCCGACACGTAGAGCATGCCGCCGCGGCGCACCAGCACGCGCGCCTTGCGGTAGGCCCCGGCCAGGTCCGGCATGTGCACGATCGAGCCGAGCATGGTCACCGCGTCGAACCCGCCGCGCCCCAGGTCGACCGTCTCGAAGTGGCCCTGCTGCACCTGCACCCGGCCGGCCAGTCCCAGCTGGGCGGCCCGCCCGGTGACGTACGCGACCTGGTGCGGCGCCGGGCTGACGCCGACCACCGAGCAGCCGAGCTCGCGGGCCAGGAACAGCACCAGGGAGCCCCAGCCGCAGCCGACGTCGAGCACCCGCTCGCCGCCGCGCAGCCCCAGTCGGTCCGCGACAAAGCGCAGCTTGCGCAGCTGCGCCGTCTCCAGCGTGTCGTCGTGCGCCTGGTAGAGCCCGCAGCTGTACTTGCGCAGCGGGTCCAGGAAGGACCCGAAGATCGCCGGGTCCAGGTCGTAGTGCTGGTTGGTGTCCGCGACCCGCACGGCTAGGCCCGGCCCTGCGCCAGCGTCTTGGCGATCACCGCCGCCGCGTCGTCCAGGCAGCGCAGCGAGAAGACGTCGTCGTCGTCCATCTCGATGTCGTACCGGCGCTCGATCTTGGCGACCGAGCGCAGGATCTTCACCGAGTCGGCGCCCTCGACCTCCCGCAGGTCCCGCAGCGGCGGCAGCTCCGCGGCGGGCACGCCGAGCTCGGCGGCCACGATCTCGGTGACCGTTGCGAGGATCTCCTCATGGGTGTGGCTGGACACGCCTCACGCTCCATTCTGCTTGCTCGATGACTCCGACAGCGCGTCCTGCAGCCGCCCGGCCGCGTCGTCGGTGAGGACGAGGTGCTCCCGCGCCCGGTCCATGGGGACCGGCTTGTAGATGCCGGTCGCGGTCGCCATCGGCCGTCCGGTGGGTCCGAGAATCTCCGCGGCCGCGTGCTCCAGCCCCATCCGGCTCTCCTCCGGCCGCAGCCGCGCCACGCAGGAGTACTCGTGGTCCACCTTGAGCGGGGCGACGAACCTCATCCGCAGCGTCACGGTGAACGCCGACCTCCCGGTCCGCAGCACCAGCAGGTTGCCCATCGCCTCGTCGCAGATGGCGCTGAGGATGCCGCCGTGCACCACCCCGGGGTACGACTCGAACGCGCGCCCCAGCCGGAACCGCGTCACCAGCCCGTCGGGGTGGGTCGAGAAGCGCAGCCGCAGGCCGGACTGGTTCTGCGGGGAGCACCCGAAGCAGTTGTGGTCGACCAGCGCCTCCCAGGGCAGGTCGACAAAGTCGCCGCCGGCCGCAGCCACGCCGTCGGCCGCCGTCACGACAGGCTCTCCGCCAGCGCGCGGCGCACCCGGGCGTTGGTGGCCAGGTCCAGGCCGGTGAGGCCGCTGAACGCACTGCGGATCTTGGACTGGAGCTCGTCCAGCTCGCCGTCCCTGGCGACCTTCTCCAGGAAGAACTGGAACCCGGTGTCGATCGTCTCGTGGCCGGCCAGCTCGTCCAGGCCCTCCTTGAACACGCTGACCGGATGCTTGATCTTGTCACTGGCGGTGTACACGTACAGAGTCTCCAGGACCGAGGGCAGCTCGGCGGGGTGCCGCTCCAGCCTCGTACGGGTGAAGTGGATGAACTCCCGGGCGTGCCCGGCCTCGTCCCGGCTCGCGTTGACCAGGATGGTCCGCAGGACCGGCTCCTCCACCCACCGCGCCACCGCCTTGTAGACGTGGTTGACGGTGAGCTCGGAGATGATGTTCGTGGCCAGCGTGGCGGCGGGCGTGGTGCCCGGGGCGTACGGCTGCCGCATCGCCTCGACCGGCCGGCTGTCCACGTCCGCGCCGACCGCCCGCAACCACGCCTTGAACGCGTAGTGGTGCTGCACCTCCTGGTAGCCCCAGATGGTGGCGAAGGTCGAGAAGTCGTAGTCGTCGACGAACTCGTTGAGGAAGCCGTGCACCGCCGCGATCACGTTCGACTCGCCCATGACCGCGCTCTTGACCAGGGTCACGTACTCCGGGGTCACCAGCTCCCGCCGGACCGCGTCGAGGTCGAGGTCCTTGAGCTGCCAGTGGTTGCGCTCGTAGCGCAGGAAGATCTCGAAGCTGTGCACGTCGCCTCCTCGCGGTGTCAGGTCGCCTCCGGCGGGGCGGCGTCAACCAGCTCCCGGGTGGCGAGCCGCTGCAGCTTGCCGCTGGTGGTGCGGGGGATGGAGCGCGGTGGCAGCAGGTGGACGCGCAGCCCGGACAGGCCGGTGGCGCGGCGCACCTCGGTGGCGATGTCGGCGGCGAGGCGGCCACGGTCGTCCGGCTCGGTGAGCGGCGTCTCCGCGGCCAGCACCATCGACTCCCCCTCCCCCGGGAAGGCCACGCACATCCGCCGGTAGATCCCGGGCATGGCGCGGACCACCCCTTCCACGTCCTCGGGGTGGTAGTTGACGCCACGGACGACGATCATCTCCTTGAGCCGCCCGGTCAGGAACAGCTCACCGCGGCGCAGGTAGCCGAGGTCTCCGGTGCGCAGCCAGCCGTCGCCGGCGAAAGGCCGGGTCGCCTGGGCCGGCCCGGCGGCGGACGGGTCGTCGGTCAGGTAGCCCGAGGTCACCGAGGCGCCGCGGATCCTCAGCTCGCCGACCCGCTCGTCGGGCAGGACCGCCCCGGTCGCCGGGTCGGTGATGCGCAGCGCCATCCCGGGCACCGCCCGACCCAGCGCCGTAAGGCTCCTGACCCGGCCGCCCGAGCCGGCGGGCACCACGACCCCCTCCCGCACCAGCCGCTCGGCGTCCACCCGGTCGAACACCGGGCCCCGGTCGAGCGGGGGCAGGGTCACCGCCAGCGTCGCCTCGGCCAGGCCGTACGCCGCCAGCATCGCCTCCGGGCGGAACCCCGCGGGGGCGAACCGGTCCAGGAAGGCCGTGACCGAGTCCGGCGCCACCGTCTCCGAACCGTTCAGAGCCACCCGCCAGTGGCTCAGGTCCAGCGTGGCCGCCTCGTCCGGCCCGACAGCACCCAGCAGGTAGTCGTAGCCGAAGTTGGGGCTGGGGCAGATCGTGGCGCGCTCCTCGGCGAACGCGCGCAGCCAGCGCCCGGGCGCCCGGACGAACGACATCGGCGACCACAGGGTGGTCGGCGCGCCCACGAGCAACCCGCTCAACAGCCCGAAGAGCCCCATGTCGTGGTAGAGCGGCAGCCAGATGCTGCCCCGGTCACCCGGCCCGATGTCCAGGCCGGCGCCGATGGCGTCCAGGCCGGCCAGGACCTGGCAGTGGCTGAGCCGTACGCCCCGGGGCTGCTGGGTGGTGCCGGAGGTGAACTGGACGACCGCGACCGCCGCCGGGTCCACCCCGGGCAGGACGGGCCGCCCCACCGCGCCGGCGAGCAGCCCGCCGGCCGGCAGCAGGCGTACGCCGGGCAGGGCGGTGCCGAGGTGGGCCGCGAGGGCGCCGAGCCGCTCGGTGACGACCACGTGCCGGATGTGCGCGGTCGCCGCGATCCGCCGTAGCCGGCTCGTGTGCTGCTCGGCACCGCTGCCGATAGTGGCCGGCAGCGGCAGCGGGCAGGCCGCCGCGCCGAGCCGGCTCACCGCGAACAGCGCCTGCACGAAGTGGGGCTCGTTGCGGCACAGGATGCCCACCCGGTCACCGGCGCGCACTCCCGCGGCCCACAGGCCGGCCGCCATCAGTGCCGAGGAGGCGGCCAGGTCGAGCAGGCTCAGCGCGGCCGGGTCGCCGGGGAAGGTGGTGAGCACGTCCGGGCTCTTCGCCGCGGCCTCGTCGAGCGTCTCGTGCAGGGTCCCGGCCAGCATCGGTCGCTACGCCCCGGGGTACGGGCGGCGCAGGCGCCCGGGCAGCCAGGGCGCGTGGACATGGACCGGCCGTCCGGCCGGCTGCAGCGACCACTGCCGGCCGTCGTCCACCGCGCGCCACACGGTGACGCTGACCGCGCGGGGCGCCGTGCCCCGGACCGTGACGGCGAGGTGGCGGCCGGGGTAGCTGGCGACCCGGGTGAGCCAGCCGGTGCGGGCGCCACCGCGGCGCACCGGGGCCCAGCCGCAGGTCGGCTCCTGGTCGAAGGTGACCGCGGCGAGACCGGCTCGCAGGCCCACCCCCCACGCCTTGGCCGCGCTCTCCTTGGCGGCCCACAGCGCCCGGGGCCGGCCACCGGCCAGACCGGCGCGAACCTCGGCGCGGGCGCAGAAGCGGGCCGCCACCGGCAGCAGCTGCGCGGGCGGTGCGTCCTCGACATCGACGCCGCACCCCGCCGGCGAGTGGGCGAGCACCAGCACCCGGCGGTCGTGGCTGACGCTGAAGGAGCACTCCTCAGGCGGCTCGCCGGACAGCACCGGCCGGCCCCCGGCCGGCCGGACGACCGGGACCGCCGCAGGGCGGCAGCCGAGCAGCCGGCCGAGCACCTGGCGCACCAGCGCGCGGGACGCGCGGGCCCGCATCCGCAGGGCCGGGCTGGGCAGCCGCTGGATGGCCGCGGCCTCCTCGCCGGTCAGGTCGGGCGCGTGCGGAGCCCGGGGCGAGAACCCCCGCAAGTCGATGACGTGCAGCGCAAGCTGGACGGCCATCGACAACGCTGCTCACCCTCGCTCGTGCCGCACGGGTAACTACGCAGTAACTCTGTCAAGCACCCCTCCGCCGCGGTAGTACGTACCTTGAGGTGCGTACCACCACAGTGGATGCCCATCGGCGGTACGGTGGCGCGCGCGTTCCGTCACCGCGGCCCCTGTTGTGTGATAATTCATCAGGTGAGGAGGTCTGTCCGCCGGCATCCAGCGCCCACCCAACACCCGTCGGCCGAGGTCGGTGAGGGGCAGGAGGCGGACCCGGTCGCGACCGGCAGCCCGGCCCTGCTCGACCTTGACTGCCTGCCGCTGAACCTGGTCCTCGACGTGCTCTCGGTGCGCTGGTCGGTGCTTGCGCTGCGCGGCCTCGCCGCCGGTCACGTCCGGTTCAACCAGCTGCTGCGCCACCTGGGCGGGATCAGCCACAAGGTGCTGATCGCCACCCTGCGCTCGCTCCAGCGCGACGGCTTCGTCGCCGGCCCGTTGACCGACCCGACCCCGGACAGCGACGGGCGCACCCCCGGATACCGACTCACCCCGATCGGCTGGGAGCTGCTCCGCTTGGTTGCCCACATCGGACAGTGGGCCCAGGAGAACGCACCCGAGGTGCGGCGCGCCCGCGGCGAGTTCGACCGGCGGCAGGCCGCCGCCTGCGCCCACCAGCACCGACGGGCGGTCGCAGACGGGATGCTGAGGCCGGCCCCCGAGGGCACGCCACAGGGCTGACCGGGCGGTCGCTACTGCGCCGCGAGCAGGTCGACGACGAACCGCAGCGGGCCAGCCGGCCGGCCGCCGCCGGGGTTGTCCCCGTAGGCGAGCCTGGCCGGGATGTCCAGCTGCACCCGGCTGCCCACCCGTACCCCGACCAGGCCCTGGTCCCAGCCCTGGATCACGTTGCCCGCACCGAGCTGGAACGTGAAGGGCTGCGACCGGGTCCACGACGCGTCGAACTCGGCCCCGGTCCGGTAGAGCACCCCGACGTAGTTCACGGTCACCCGCTGGCCGGCCGTCGCGGCCGGGCCCTGGCCCGTGACGAGCGGGGTGACCACCAGCTTCGTCACCTCGCCCGTGCCCGGGCCGGTGCTCGGCTTCGTCCGGAGCGCCGGGTCAGCTCCCGGTGGCAACGGTGGGAAGGCCGCCGCGCTGGTCGCCCCGGCGGTGGGCGTGGTCGCCGCGCTCGATCCGGTGGAGTCCTGCGAGGCGACTACCGCCACGACGACCGCGGTAACCACGGCGATGCCGGCCACCACGGCCAGCACCCGGGTGAGCATGCGTACCCGCCGTCTCACCTTGGCCGCGTGGGCCGCGGCGGCCCGGGCAGCCTTGCGCCGCTCGGCCTTGGTCATCAGCTGCCAGTCGCCGGACCCGTCCCGCCGCGGGCCCTGGGCACGCTCGCTCACCTGGCGTCACTCTCCTGCTCGCGTCGGCGGTGGGCCGCTCACCCGCGCCGGCCCGGCGGCGGGCTGGGCACACCGTACCCGGCTGCGGCCCGGGCCGGCCCCCCGCCCAGCAGGGCCGTGCCGGGCTGGCCCGGAACGCCCGTTTCCAAATTGTTATCGCCAACAACAAACGCGTCGCCCGGACCGCTTGCGCCGGGGTCCGCCGGGTTAATACGTTGCCTCACACAACAAAAGAACGCAGCGACCGGTCCATCGGTACGCGGCCAGGGTTCCGGAGCCACGAGCCGCAGGTGCGCGCCGCGCGGAGTGCCCGCGGCGGCGGCGCCGCAGTGCGCAACTCCAAGGACGATCCCCGCCGAAGACGGGGCCACCGGAAAGGACCTGGGCAACGATGCGCAAGGGCATCCTCATGCTCGCCATGGCCGCCACGCTGGCCGCGGGCGGGCTCACCGCCTGCGGAGGCGACGGCGATGACGGCGCCGCCGCCAAGACCCCGAAGATCGGCGTCATCCTGCCGGACAGCAAGTCCTCGGTGCGGTGGGAGACCGCCGACCGCAAGTACCTTAGCGAGGCGTTCACCGCCGCCGGCATCGACCACGACATCCAGAACGCCCAGGGTGACAAGGCCGCCTTCCAGACCATCGCCGACCAGATGATCACCAACGGCGCCACCGTGCTGGTGATCGTCAACCTGGACAGCGGCACCGGCAAGGCCGTATTGGACAAGGCCAAGGCCCAGGGCGTGGCCACGATCGACTACGACCGGCTCACCCTCAACGGCAACGCCGACTACTACGTCAGCTTCGACAACACCGCCGTCGGCAAGCTCCAGGGCGAAGGCCTGGTCAAGTGCCTCACCGACGGGAAGGCGGAGAAGCCGATCGTCGCCGAGCTCAACGGCTCCCCGACCGACAACAACGCCACGCTGTTCAAGCAGGGCTATGACGGCGTCCTGCAGCCCAAGTACGACTCCGGCGAGTACGTGAAGGGCCCGGACCAGTCCGTGCCCGACTGGGACAACCAGCAGGCCGGCACGATCTTCGAGCAGATGCTGACCGGCAACCCGCAGATCAAGGGTGTCCTCGCCGCCAACGACGGCCTCGGCAACGCCGCGATCGCGATCCTGAAGAAGCAGAAGCTGAACGGCCAGGTTCCCGTCACCGGCCAGGACGCCACCGTGCAGGGCCTGCAGAACATCCTCAACGGCGACCAGTGCATGACCGTCTACAAGGCCGTCAAGCAGGAGGCCGACGCCACCGCCCAGCTCGCCATCGCGCTCGCCCAGGGCCAGAAGCCCGCCGCGACG
>DASSUC010000320.1:0-21318 GCA_035707405.1 Micromonosporaceae bacterium
CCGGTCGCCCCGGCCCGGTGCCGGTCCGGGCAGCGCCCCGGCCGGCAGGTCGGTGGGCCCGCCGCGGAGCAGGTAGAAGCCGGCCGGGCCGGCGTAGACGTTCAGCCGGGTGATGCCCAGCGCGTGGTCGTGCACCCACAGCGTCGCCGCCGGCTGGTCGTTGCCGTACTGGAAGGTCGCGCTGCCCGGGTCCCACACCGTGTCGTGGGTGCTCTCGAAACTGGCGCGGTACCGGTCGTAGAAGGAGCCGACCTGCGCGTAGCCGGCCGGCAGGTTCACCGCCGCCGGCAGGTACCACGCCTCCGGGTACCCGTCGCTCTCCGGTGCGCTGTGGCCCCCATGCAGGTGCGTCACGATCGGCACCGGTCCGGTGTACGGACCCGGTGTGCTCGCGAAGTCCGGGGCCATGTCCCGCCCGGCCTCGCCGCCCGGCGGGTTGGCCCAGTGCAGCGTCGGGTCGACGGGGAGCAGGTGCGGCAGGAAGTTGCCGGCGCCGTCGACCAGGTCGTTGACCCACTTGACCCGTACCGGCCGGCCCACCCTGGCCTCGATGGTGAACGCCGGGTAGTTGAAGGTGCCCTTGCTGGAGAGCGAGCCGTAGCCCCAGACCGTGGTGCCGGGCCATCCCGGGGGGAGGATCTGCTGGCGGAACTGGCGTACCGCGATCACGTAGTAGTCGGTCGAGCGGTTGCGCACGTTGGTGGTGACCGGCATCGCCGGCGGGACCACCAGCGGTGAGACGTACTTCGGCAGGGCCGCGGGGTCGAGCAGTCCGGCGGCGTCCCCCCACGCCGCGCGGAGCTGCCAGGGGGCGAGCAGCATGGCGCCGCCCACCGCCCCAGTCTTGATCAGCTGTCGTCGAGTGAGCATTTCCCCCCACCTCCGGGTCGGCCGGACCTGGGCGGGTGACCGTCGGCTGGCCGGCGTCCGCGCGGGCGCCCAGGTCCCGATAGACCGACGCAACCACGCCGGGAGAGGCGGGACAAGGCCATTGGTCCCGTCCTGGATGAATGTTTGACCGGCAACGGCGGAGCCATCCATCAGGCGTGCTTGCGGGTATCGGACATCCAGGCCGGCGGCCGGACACGGCGCCCGGGCAGCAGCAGGTTCCAGTACGCCCACCGCAGCGCGGGCCCGCCCCGGTGGCTGGTCCTGGCCTCCTCGAGCAGGCTCGCGCGGCTGTCGAAGCTGCCGGTCGCCGGCTCGCCCCGCGCGTAGCGCGGGAGGTTCCCGGCGAGCACCTCCGCCGCCAGGCGCGCGGCCGGGACGGTCTTGGCAGCCGGCAGGTCGTTGGCGTCGCCCAGGGCGAAGATGTTCGGGTACGCCCGGGACAGCAGGGTGTGCCGGTCCACCGGCACGAGGTTGCGCCCGTCGCCCAGCCCCGAGCGGGCGACGAGGTCCGCCCCCATGTTCAGCGGCACGGTGACCAGCAGGTCGAACGGGACCTCCCGCCCGTCGCGGCCGACCAGCGTCCGGTCGTCGACCCGCTCGACCAGCAGGCCGGTCTCCACTGCGACCTTGCGCTCGTCGAGCAGGGCACCCAGGTGCCGCGCCGCGACCGGGCTGGTGGACACCGCGGGCAGCGGCGTGGCGTAGACCAGCTCAACCTGGTCGCGCATGCCGCGGGAGCGCAGGTACGCCTCGACGAGCAGGGTCAGCTGCAACGGCGCCGCCGGCCCCTTGACAGGGGCGTCCGTGACGTGCACGACCAGCCGCCCACCGGTGAAGCCCCACAAGGCCCGGCGCAGGGCGGTGGCGCCGTCGTACGTGTAGAAGTCGAAGATGCTCCGGCGCCACTGCCCACCGTCGAGCATGCCCGGCGTGTGCTGTGGCCGGGGCTGGACCCCGGTGGCGATGACCAGGTAGTCGTAGCGCAGCCGCCGCCCGTCGGCCAGCAGCACCTGGTTCTGGTCGGCCAGGACCCGGTCCACGTCGCCGTAGACCAGGTCGACCCCTGCGGTGAGGGTCGGCCGCCGGGGCCGGACCACCTGCCGCAGGGTGTGCGGACCGAACGGCAGGAACACCAGCCCCGGCTGGTAGATGTGCCGGTCGCTGCGGTCAACCACGGTGACCGTCCACTCGTCGCCGAGCCGGCGGCGCAGCCGGTTGACGACCATCGTTCCCGCGGTCCCCGCGCCGAGCACCAGCAGCCGCCTCATCGCCACCCTCTTCTCCCTCGGTACAGGCTCCCGGTACGGGCGCCTGCCGTACGTGCCCGTCAACGTACGAGCGGCGCGCCGGCGCCCCCCAGAGGCCGACGTCCCGCCCGGGCGGGACCTATGGCGCGGCAGGGGCATACCATCCGCCGATGACCCGGTACGAAGGATCCGACCAGTTCCGGGAGGCGGAGCTGGTCGACGTGGACATGTCGCGGGCGACCTTCCGCGAGGTCGACCTGTCCGGGGTACGCATGCGCGGCGTGCTGCTGACCGGTGCCGACATCGACGGGGACATCCGGGGGCTGCGGCTCAACGGGGTCGAGGTGGCCCCGCTGGTCGAGGCGGAGCTGGACCGCCGACACCCGGAGCGGGCCCAGCTGCGCCCCACCACCGCCGATGGCATGCGCGCCGGGTGGGCGGTGGTGGAGTCGTTCTGGGCGCAGACCATGCGACGGGCCGGCCGGCTGCCAGAGACCGACCTGCACCGGTCCGTCGACGGCGAGTGGTCGTTCGCGCAGACGCTGCGGCACCTGGTGTTCGTCACCGACGCCTGGTTCAGCCACGCCGTGCAGGGCGAGGCCCGGCCGTTCCACCCGCTCGGCCTGCCGGCGTCGTTCCACGCCGGCGCCGCGGAGCTCGGCGTGGACCTGTCGGCGCGGCCGTCGTTCGCCGATGTGGCGGCGGCCCGCGCCGGGCGGGTCGCGGCCGTGCGTGGCTTCCTCGCCGCCGCCACCCAGGCCGACCTCGACCGGGTACGGCCACCGAACCCGGCACCGGGCTGGCCGCCCCCGCAGCCGCGCACCGCCACCTCGTGCCTGCACGTGCTCTTCAACGAGGAGTGGACGCACCACCAGTTCGCGGTCCGGGACCTGGCGCTCATCGAGGCCGGACCGTAGGACGGCTGGCCGGCCGCCCCCGGCGGCCGCGCTCAGCCGGCCATCCGGTCCACTTCGGCCATCTCGTCGGCGTCCAGCGAGAAGCCGAACACGTCCAGGTTGGCGGCGATGCGCTGCGGGCGCGCCGACTTCGGGATGACCGGGATGCCGCGCTCGACGTGCCACCGCAGCACGACCTGGGCGGGGGTCACCCCGTGGCGGGAGGCGATCCGGGCCAGCACCGGGTCGCCCAGGTCGGTGTCCTTGAGCGGGCTGTAGCCCTCCACCACGACCCGGCGCCCGCCATGGTCGGCGAGCAGCTGGGCGTCGAACCGGGCCGGGCTGAACGGGACCTGGTTCACCGCCGGCGCCTGTCCGCTCTCCCGGATCAGCGCATCGATCTGGTCCACCCGGTAGTTGCTGACCCCGACGGCCCTGGCCAGCCCCTGCTCCCGGGCGGCCAGGAACGCCTGCCAGGTCTTCGGCGCCGCCCCGCCCGAGGGCGGCCAGTGCACCAGCCACAGGTCCACGTAGTCGGTGCCCAGCGCGCGCAGGCTGGCGGTGAGCGTCTCCCGCTCGCGGCCGGCGTCGCCCGGCTGGAGCTTGGTGGTGACGAACACCTCCCGCCGGTCCACGCCGCTGTCGCGCAGCGCCCTGCCCACCTCGGCCTCGTTGCCGTACATGGTCGCGGTGTCGATGTGCCGGTAGCCGACCTCCAGCGCGTACCGGATGGCCTGGTACCCGCGCTGGCCCCGCAGCTGCCACGTGCCGAGCCCCACCACCGGCATGGCGCCCCCGCCGGCCAGCGCCACCGTGTGCGGATCTCGTAGCTCAGCCATGACGCCATCCTCTCCGCCCCTGCGCCGGGTCCCCTGCACATCCGCGCGGCTGTGGCCCACGCCTCATCCCGAGCCGCGCCACACCTACCAGGGTTACCCCCGCGGTGCCGCCCTCAGGCCGCGGACGGCACGGGCCGCGGTGCCGGCTCGGGCGGCCCGGCCGGCACGGGCAGGCCTGCTGGCTCGGGCAGGCCTGCTGGCTCGGGCGACCCGGTGAGCGAGGTGCGCTCCTCGGGCGTGAGCGGCGGCTCGGCCAGCGGCGGGTAGGCGGGCGGGCGGCGCAGCGCGGCCACGATCTCCGCCTCCCCCAGGCTGTCCAGCGGTGCCGAGAGCGTGTTCACCCGGACCGTCGCGGCGCTCACCGCCGGCTCGCGGACCGCGGCGAGCCCGACCAGGTCGGCCAGCCGCCGTCCGTGCGGAAGCTGCCGGGCCAGGCGCGGGTCCGAGACGTCGTAGCGGCACTGCGGGTAGCAGATGTCCCGCATCGTGGCGAGGGTCCAGGCGTCGTCGACGGTGGCGGCGACGGCGCGCTGGGCCGCGGCGGCCACCCCCGGGCCGGGCCCGTGCCGGCGCAGGGTCGCCTCCAGCGCTGCCGCGGCGCGCGCGGCGGTGCTCATGCCGTGGCCGTAGACCGGGTTGAACACGGCCACCGCGTCGCCCACCACGACCAGACCCTCCGGCCAGCCGGCGCCGAGCCGCTCGAACCACTGCCGGCGGTTGACCGTGCTGCGGGTGCCGCGCACCGGCGTGAGGGGCTCCGCGGTGGCGATCAGCTCGGCGATGAGGGGGTGCCTGATGCCCTCGGCGAACGCGAGGAAGCCCGCCTCGTCCATTGGCGGCTCACCGCCGCGGGTGCCGGACAGCGTGACGATCCAGCGATCGTTCTCGATCGGCAGCAGCGCGCCGTACTGGCCCGGCCGGCAGGCGCGGTGGTCGGCGTGGAGGAACACCGGCGGGAAGCGGCGGGTCGCCCGGAAGACCCGGGTGGCGTACGTGGTCCCGGTGTCGACGACGTCCTCCTCGACCGCAGGCGTGCCGAGGTCGCGCAGCCAGCGCCGCGACGAGGAGCCGCGACCGGCGGCGTTGACCACCAGGTCCGCACCGAGCTGCACCTGCGCTCCGTCGAGCTGGACCCGCGCTCCGGTGACCTTGCCCGCGTCACCGCACAGGCCGGTGACCGTCGTGTTCTCCAGCACGGCGACCCGCGGGTCCCGAAGCACCTGCTCGCGGACCACCCAGTCCAGCAGCGGCCGGCTGCAGGCGAGCAGGAAGCCCGCCGCCGGAAAGCGGTGCTGCCAGCCGTACGCGGTCAGCGACACCGCGTCCTCGGGCAGGCCGATACGGTGCGCGCCGGCCTCGACCAGCCGGTCGACGGTGCCCGGCAGCAGCGCCTCGATCACCGCGGCCCCGCCGGACATGAGCGGGTGGGCGTGGTGGGCCTGGGGCACGCCGCGGCGCAGGCGCGGCCCGTCCGGGTACCGGTCCCGCTCCACCACGGTGACCGCGTCGAAGTGCGGCGCGAGGGCGCGGGCGGCGAGCATCCCGGCCAGGCCACCGCCGAGGACCACGGCACGCGCGGTCACGACCCGGCCCCCCGGGTGACCGGGACCGGGGACGGGTCCGCCCGCCCTCCGGGAGTCGGCACTCGAGTCACGATGCTCCATTCACCAGCCGGGTCACGAGAGACTTTCCGCCGATGATGGGGCCACGCCCCGTCGAAGCCCTGTGCAGTATGACCTTTCCTAACGTCCGTGACGGTGCCAACCCCTATTACGCCCCCGGTGGACGGCGCGGGGCCGGTCTGCGGCAGGACGGCCACCGCCGGTGCGACCGGAGGCGGGACCGCCTGGGCACCCGTAGCCCGACCCCTAGCGAGGGCGGCCCAGGGGCCGGACCGGCGCCTAGTTGATGAGGTCGAACTCTCCCCAGCCGAGCCCGACCACGACCGGTGGCAGGAAGGTGGCGAGCGGTTCGTGCGGCCAGAAGACGCCGCTGTGCGGGTAGGCGATCAACGCCCCGTCGGCCCGGATCCCCAGCAGGTCCGGACGCCCGTCACCGTCCACATCGGAGACCGCGACCACCCGTACGCCGCCGGCGACGTCGACCACCGGGTACCACTGCCCGGCGCCGGCCGGGAAGGCTGCGGCGTCCTCGCCGCCCGGGGCGAACTCGAAGACGGCCAGCTGGCCGCCCGCACGGCTGACCACGAGGTCCAGCCGCCCGTTCAGCGTGACGTCGGCCATCCCCACGATGTAGTCGGTGTTGCGCAGGGTCGCCAGCGGCCTGGGCGCGGAGAACGCGAACACGCCGTCCGCGTACCCGTTGAGCAGGACCTCGACGGTGCCGGTGCCGGCCCGGCGCCCCACGATGTCCACCCTGCCGTCGCCGGTGACATCGGCGAGCAGGATCGAGTGGTACGCGGCGTGGGAGATGTCGCAGCCGGTGTCGACCGCGAGGATGGTCGTGGTGAGCCGGGCCAGGTCGCTGGTGTTGCGGTGCAGCCGGCAGCCGTCGCCCACCGTGACCACGAGGATGTCGGCCCGCCCGTCCCCGGTGAAGTCGCCCACGCTCAGCCACTCGACCGAGCGGGGGCCGAACGCGTCGCTGACCGTCACCGGCGCCTCGTACGTGTCGAGCCCGGCCAGCAGGCCGCGATGGGGGAAAGCGAGCAGCTGGCCCGTGTAGTAGTTACGGGCGACTATGTCAGAACGGCCGTCGCCGCGCAGGGATGTCGTCCGACCGGATGCGTTGACCATTGTGCCCATGAGACTCACCCGCCGTACCAGGACGACTCCGTGTACCGGAGGCTCGGTGCCCCGGCGTTACGTCGCGTGCAGCGAGCCGATCGGTGCGGTCATATTAGGTCCCATTTCCGCCGGCCGACACCCCTACTTCAGCGGACCACGAGTGAGCTGCCGGCTATGGCCGGCACGGTAGGGGGCACAGTTACGGGTAGCCACTGCCGAATCGAGACCGGACGATCTGGTTACGGGACGACGACCGCGCCTCCCGAAGGAGCGAGATGGCCAGCGTCGCATCGGCGGACGGCACCGTGGTCGCCTACGCCGTGGCCGGCAGCGGCCCGGGGCTCGTGGTCGTGCCCGGCACCCTGCGCACCGCCCGGCACTACCGGGCCCTGGCCGGGCACCTGGCCGGCTCGTACACCGTCTACACGGTGGACCGCCGCGGCCGGGGCTGCGGCGGTCCACCGCGGAGCGCCTACAGCATGGCCAGGGAGTGCGAGGACATGCTCGCGGTGCTGGACCGCACGCGGGCGACGGCGCTGTTCGGGCACGGCTACGGCGGCCTGGTGGCGCTGGAGGTGGCGCTGCGGCACCCGCTGAAGAAGCTCGCCGTCTACGAGCCGGGCCTGTCGGTGTCCGGCTCCTTCCCGGACGGGTGGCTGCCCGCGTTCCAGCACGCGCTGGCCCGGGACCGCCCGGGCGAGGCCATGGCCATCCTGGCCAAAGGCACAGCGGGCACCGGTACGGCGCTGGGCAGCCTGCCGACACCGCTGCTGGCGGTGCTGATGCGCGGGGCGATGATGCTGATGCGCGGGGCGATGGCGTGCCCGCAGGCGCGGGAGTCGGCCGGCCTCATGCCGACCGTCCCGGCCGAGGTGCGCGAGATCAGGATGCTGGACTCGACCGTCCACCGGTACCGGGACATCACCGCCGACACGCTCGTGCTGATCGGCGAGCGGGGCCCGGCCTACCTGCACCGGCCGGCGCGGGTGCTGGAGAGCACGGTCCCCCGCGCCCGCATGGTGTGGCTGCCCGGGCTCAGCCACAGCGCACCGGACCGGCAGGCGCCCAGGGCCGTCGCCGACCAGCTGCTTCGCTTCCTCACCAGCCCGGTCAGCTCCTAGCGGCCCGTCCCGCCGCGCGGCCCGCACGCACCCGCCTCAACGGCCGCACCCGCCTCAACGGCCGCGGCCGCCGGAGATGCCCACCGCCCCGGCGGCGTCCCAGTGCCCGTCGTCGGGGCTGCCGCCGCTGGCCCCACCGGCCTGCAGCGCGGCCGGCAGCTCGACCCGGCCGCTCACGTTGAGCTTGCGGTAGGCGCTGGTCAGGTGCTGCTCCACGGTGCTGACGGTGATGAACAGCTTGCCCGCGATCTCGCGGTTGGTGTGGCCGACGGAGGCCAGCGTCGCGACCCGCCGCTCGGCGTCGCTGAGCATGGCGAGGCCGTTGGCCGCACCGGTCGCCTCCCCGGCCGCCGGCGGGCCGGCGGCCACCTGGTCCAGCTGGTGCGCCCGGTGCACCATCGGCTCGGCCGCGCACTTGCGGGCCAGGTGGGAGGCCTGCCGCACCGCCATCCGCGCCCGGCCGTCGTCGCCGAGCTCGTGGTAGGTGTGGCCCAGGTCGGTCAGGGCGCGGGCCAGCTCGAGCTGGTCACCGCTGGCGTGCAGCAGCTCCACCGCCTCGTTGAGCATGGCGGGGCGCGCCCGCGGCTCGCGGGTCGCGGCCAGCACCCGCAGCGAGATCCCGCGGCTGCGGGAGCGGCCGGTGCCGGGCCGGCTGAGCTGCTCGTCCACCAGGTCCCGGGCCCGGCGCCGGCGACCGAGCCGCAGGCACGCCTGGGCCGCGTCGCTGCGCCACGGCACGAGCGCGGGAAGGTCCAGTCGCCAGGTACGCATCAGCTCGCCGCAGGCGAGGAAGTCCCCGAGCGCGGCCCGTGGCCGGTCCGTGGCCAGGTAGTAGTGGCCGCGGGCACGAAGGTAGTGCAGGCCGAACCGGGTCTCCGCCATGGCCGTGGGCACCGGCTGGCTGAGCTGGTCGGCCGCCTCGTCGTACTTGCCCATCTCGGTCCTTGCCAGCAGCAGGCAGGCCATCGGAAGCCCCACCGCAACCCCCCAGCTCTGGCTGGGCAGCTGGGTGAGCGCGGAGTGGGCGTAGAGCTCGGCGGTGGGCAGGTCCCCCTGCCGGAGCGCGACCTCGGCGCGTACCGCGGCGAGCAGCGCCTGCCACGCCGGTGCCCGGCGGTCCGCGGTCTCCTTGAGCAGGACCTCGCACCACGTCGCGGCCCGGTCCACCCGGTCGGCGTAGACCAGCGCCAGCAACGCCTGCGCCACCGGCTCGAACGTGATGTCGTCGATCCGGAAGCTCTGCAGGACCTGCTCGGCGGCGCCGATCGTGTCGTCGTCCGCTCCCTGCGCGAGGACCGTGGCGAGCACGGCGGCGGCGCGCATCTCCTGGCTGGCGGTCGCCGGCAGGGCCCGGTCGACGGCGCGGTCCGGCTGTGCCTGGCCGGCGCTGCCCAGCAGCGGCGGGGTGGCGCAGGCCACCCAGTGCCGCACCGTGCGCAGCGCGGCGTCCGCGCCGCTGTCGCGGCCGGTGTCGACCAGGTCGCGTAGCTGGCCGAGCAGGCACCGCGCCTCGTCGAGGAGCCCCTGCCAGAGCAGGAGCTTGAACGGCACCACCGCGTGGTGGCCGGACAGGTGGCCCTCGCGCAGCGCGGTGATGAGGCCGGGCAGGTGGCGCAGCGCCCTGGCCGGCTCCAGCCGCCACTCGACCAGCGCCAGCAGGGCCCTGATCTCGGCCAGCAACCGGTCGTCCCGGCAGGAGCGGCACGCCAGCTCGAGGCAGTCGACGGCCAGGTCCACCCGGTCGTCGGCGAGCGCCCGCTCCGCGGCCTTGCGCAGGACCGTCAGCATCCAGGTCTCCCCGGTGAGGCCACCGGCGACGACGTGCACAGCGATGTCGGCCGCTGGCGCGCCCTCCTCGAAGAGCGTCCGGGCGGCGCGGGCGTGCAGGTCCGTCCGCTCCACCGGGTCCATGCCGTCCAGGACCGCGGCCCGGGCCACCTGGTGCCGGAACTGGCCGGCCCGCAGCAGCCCGGCGACGTTGAGGCCGTGCAGGGCCTGGGTGACCGCTGCCGGCGTGGTCCCGAGCAGCCGGCCGACCTGCGCCGGCGAGCCGGGCTCGCCGAGCACGGCGACCGCCTGGGCGACCGCCACGGCCTGCGCCCCGGCGCGGTGCAGGCAGCCCACCATCGCCTCGCCGAACGCGTCGCCCACGACGATCTCCTGTCCGGGCACGGGCGGCCCGGAGCTGGCGTAGTCCTCCAGCAACGCCCGCACCAGCAGCGGGTTCCCGCCGCTGACCGCGTGGTACGTGGACGCCAGCCGGCGTGCCGTGACCGTGTCGATGTGCTCGGTGAGCAGCTCTGTCACGACCCGTGGGGAGAGCGGGCCCAGCCGGATCCGGCGGCAGTGCGCGTGGCTGCGCAGCTCGGCGTGGAACGAGGGGTCGGCGCGGGGCAGGCAGTCCAGCTCGGTGACGACCACCAGAACCGGCGCCGACCTCAGCCGGCTGACGAGGTAGAGCAGGAAGCGCTGGGAGAGCGGGTCGGCGTACTGCACGTCGTCGATCCCGACGACCAGGGGGCCCCGCTCCGCCAGCTCCATCAGCACCAGGTGCAGGTCCTGCAGGACGCGGGCCAGTGACGGGGCGGCCGCCGGCGGCTGGGCGTCGGCGAGCGTCGAGGCCGACGCGCCCTCCCCGAGCAGCCGGGCCACCCGCCGCTCCCCCTCGGGCGAGAGCCGGGCGCTCTGGAACAGCTGGCTCACCATCCCCAGCGGCAGCCCGGCCTCCAGGCGGGAGCAGGTGGCGTGCGTGACCGTGGCGCCGGAGTCGGATGCCTGGTCCGAGAAGGTCGCGAGCAGCCGGGTCTTCCCGACCGCGATCCCACCGCTGACAACGGCGACGGACCCGGCCGGCCGGGTGCACCCGGCCAGAAGGTCCGCCAGTACGCGCAGCTCCTCAGCCCGACCCACGAGCTCCATTCGAGGCTCCCTCTCACGTCCCCCGTACCGTGCCGGGACCCGGGAGCCGGCCGTCACCCGGGTTTACCAGCGGTGCTGCGACCTGATCTCCCGCGGCACAGTACCTTTGACAGACCGTCGAAATGAACGAGCGATGGACAGCGCTTCGATGAACAGCGCTTCTAGAAAGCGAGCCGGGGCGGCGCCCGCCGCATCGCGGCGGGGTCAGGCGCCCCTTTTCGAATAGCGCATACGTTTCCCGAAAGCGCCCCCGAAACACGACGTCGCAATACAGCAACCAATGTGACGAAGCGGGCACGCCCGATGGTCGCTACCCGCAGTCACGCAGCATCAACCGTTGGCCAACGGCACGACCTCCCCGCTCCAGCCGAGCCAGTCCCGTGATCGACTGGAGTCTATCCCACCCAGAGGGTACGTTCTAGGGCGAGTCTGTCAGGTACCGGGCCCCACCGCCATCACGAGTTCTGGACGCCGGCCGCGCCGGCGGCACCCGTCCGCGGACCGCGACAACCGCGTACAGGCCCCACGCAGCGCCGCTACCACGCAGTTCTCCCGGCGCCCACCAACGGCCCCCGGCCAACACGCGCGTCGGGGTGGCGCGCGTGCCGCGCCGTTCTTCTCATCTCACTCATCCGTACGGGAGCCCGGCGGCCCAGCCCAACCGCCGCCGACCGGGCTCCCGGCCCGGCAGGGGCCGCAAAGGTATGGCCCGCAGTGGCGGCCGGGGCTTACCGTGAGGGGGTCATGACTGAGCAGTGGTGGTCGATCGAGGTCCTTGACGGCCCGTTCTCCGCATCCGTGTGGTACGACGCCCACGGCAACTCGCTGGTGGAGGCGGCGCTCTCCAACGGCGCCAGTAACTGGGCCGTGCACCGCCACCACTGGGGGCTGGTCTTCGAGGTCTCGTTCCCCGACCTCGACCGGTGGTCGGTCTTCCGGCACCTGCCGGCGGTGTCGGCCGCCCTCGACGCGGTACCGGACCCGATCAACGGCCTGCTCATCTACCGCGGCCGGGGTGGCAGCGCCGGCGCCGGGGACCGCCGCCGGCCCCGACCCCATCTCGGCGCGGGGGCCGCGCCCCTGCCCGAGCCGCCGGAGCCGGCACCACCGCGCCGTGACCGTCCCGACGAGCACGCCGAGCCGCTGGCCGTGACGGTCCAGCCGTAACGGTGGACACCGCCGCCCCGACGACCCACGTCCGAGGTCCGGCGCCAGCACGGCGCCGGACCTGCCCAGGCGGAGCTACTGGGTGGAGGTGGAGCTGGCGTTGCGGCGCATCGTGCGCAGCCACCCCTGTGCAGTGTGGCGGGGCACCCCGTAGTACTCGGCCACGGCAGCGGCCGTACCCGCCTGCTGGTAGATCTGGGCCAGGTCGGCCGGCGAGCGCCGGTAGACCCGCTGCCCGCTCCCTGCCGCAGCGGCCTTCTTCGCCGCCGCCCGCCGGCTGGGCTCCGCCGCCGGCTTGCCCTTCGTGGTCGCCTGGGTGGTCCGGGCGGCCTGGGTGGTCCGGGCGGCTTTGCCGGCCCGGCGCGCCGGTCCCTGGCCGGCTGTCTCCGCCGGGCCGTTGGTCCGGCGGTTCCGGCGCGGCCGCGCCGCAGCCCGCTCAGGCGTCGCCGCGCGCCCGGCCCGCCCGGTCCGGGCCCCGCGCGCCGGCACCACCGCCGGGGCCGGCTCCTCCGCCACGGTGCCCGCATCCCCGGCAGGCTCCGCGTCGCTCTCAGCTCCGGCACCGGCACCGGCAGCTGCTGGAACGCTGTCGGCGGTGGCCTCGGTGCCGGCCGAGCCCGGCGGGGTGGCCGCGGTGATCGCGGTCGCGGTCGCGGCCGGGGTGACCGCGCGCAGCAGCAGGTCCAGGTCGACCGCTGGGAGCTGGCCCGCGGTGAGACCGTTCTCGTCACCGGCGCGCACCACCAGCTCGGTGATCCGTACGCCGTTCTCGCCGGCCTGCACCCGCAGCGTCGTGGTCGCCCGGCTGGAGTCGTCAGGTTTGATGGTGATGCTGTAGAAGCTCATGGTGGTCGCCTTCCCGGGCAGCCACACCCGTCGATGCCGATGACGTGACGCACCAGCGGGCTGGCCAGGTCTGCTGTCGATTGGTGGCTGCTGTCGATGTTGGCCGCCAACCTAGCGCCGCACGGCGTGGTTTACCAACAAGGGGCCGGACATTGCGCTGGTCCGGCGGTGTACGCGCCGCCGGACCAGGCGCCGTTGCGGGCGATCGGCGAACCCGTTCGCCCACCGGCGCGCGGACCGGTCGCCACGCACCATTTACTCCCTGAGATCTCGCCGTAGCGAACTGTGTATAACCATAAACTTATAACTGGAGGAAAGGTATATCCGGGCGGTAGAACGTCCGACCGGTCGTAGCCGGTACGGTCGTCGAACGGCCGGCTGTTTCCCACCGGATCTGCCGAAGCCACTCCGGTCCCACGCGTTGCTAGCGTGACGGCACTCAGCTGGGCGGATATCACGGGGGGCCTCCCGCGGCGCGCGGCTGCCGTTGTTCAGGAGGGGTCTGGATGCACGTTCGCAGCCGCACGCTCGCCGGCCTGCTCGGGATCGCGATGGCGGTCATGGGCCTGCCGATGGCGACCGGCCCCGCCGCGGTGGCCGCCCAGCCGGTCCCCGGCCACACCGGCCTGGTTCCCACCACGCCGCGGACCGACGTGCCGAGGATCACCAACGGCCAGATCTACGACATCGAGGTGGTCGGGAACCGCGTGTTCATCGCCGGCACCTTCACCTCGATCGCCAACGTGGGCGGCTCCCCGGTCGGGCAGCGCTGGCTGGCTGCGTACAACATCGACACCGGAAAGGTCGACATGACCTTCCGGCCGGCCTTCGACGGCGCCGTGTCCGCGGTGGAGGCCTCGCCCGACGGTACGTCGATCTACGTCGCCGGGGCGTTCAACACCGTGGGCGGGGTGACCCGGCGCAAGATCGTCCGGCTCAACCCGGTCAGCGGCGCGCCGGTCACCGCGTTCACCGCGAACGCGAGCGCCCAGGCCACGGCGCTGGCGGTCAGCAACACCACGGTGTACGCCGGCGGCCAGTTCAAGACGGTGAACGGGGTGAGCCGCCCCGGCCTGGTCGCGCTCAACCGGCTCACCGGGGCCGTGGACACCGGTTTCAACCTGCCGCTGTCCGGCGGGATCGGGGTCGGCGGCATGCTCACCGTGCAGCAGCTCAAGCTCACCCACGACGACAGCAAGCTGCTCGTCGTGCACACCGGCCGCCAGATCGCCGGCCAGGACCGTTACGGCGTCGGCCTGGTGGACACCGCGACAAAGGCGCTGCTGCCGTGGCGCACCCGACTGTGGGAGGACAACCTCTCCTTCGTCGGCGGCATCCAGCGCATCTACGCCGGCGACATCGCCCCCGACGACTCGTACTTCGTGGTCACCAGCGGCTCGGGCGGCGACCGCCCGCCGATCAACGACACCGCCGTCGCGTTCCCGGTCGCCGGCGGCGACCACGTCCAGCCGCGGTGGGTGTCGCGCCACTTCGACAGCGTCTACTCGGTCGCCGTCACCGAGACCGCCGTCTACGTCGGCGGCCACTTCAGCTGGCAGGAGTCGCCCACCTCCAACGTGCCCTGGCCCGGCCTGGACAACGTCGGCTACGGCACCGGCCAGGGCCTGAGCGGCTACGGCCTGGGCGACCAGGTGGTCCGGCGGGACCACATCGGCGCCCTCGACCCGGCCACCGGCACCGCGCTGGAGTGGCACCCAGGCTCCACCTCGTACGAGGGCGAGAAGGCCATGGAGGCCACCCCGCGCGGCCTGTTCGTCGGCGGGGACAGCAACACCAAGGGCGGCAGGACGGTCGGGCGGGTGGCCTTCTTCGACCGCAGCCGGGAGCCGGCGCCCTCGGCGGTGGACACCAGGATCGTCACGCCCATCGAGGGCGCCGTGAAGCCGGCCGGTGAGCCGTTCCTCCTCAGCGGCCAGGCCCTCGCCCCGACCGGGGTCGCCCGGGTCCAGGTGGAGGTCCAGAACCGCGGCTCCAAGCAGTTCCTCCAGGACGACCTGGTCTCCTGGGGCGCGGCCAACACCATCAACGCCGCGCTCGCGACGCCGAACGCGCCCGCCACCGCCTGGTCGCTACAGGTCTCGCTGCCGCCCGCGGAGTATCTGGTCAAGGCGCGGACGACCAGCCTGACCAACACCAGCGACCCGGTCAAGGCGGAGAAGAAGATCGAGACGTTCAGCTTCGACGACCTGCCGCCGACGACCCGCATCACCTCGCCACCGGGCGGCCTGCTCGCCACCACCAGCTTCCTCGCCACCGGCACGGCAACCGACGACAAGGGCGTCAACGCGCTGTCCTTCTGGTTCCGCAACGGCAACGGCCAGTACCTGCAGGACGACGGCACGGTCGCGCCGGTCTACAACACCTTCTCCGGCCTGCCCGACGTCATCGGCGCCACCTCCACCACCTGGCAGTACGAGGTGAGCCTGCCCAATGAGGGCGAGTGGCGGATGAGCGCCACCGCGATCGACACGGCCGGCCGGGCCGACCTGCGCAGCGACACCCGCGACTGGACCGTGTCCACGACCGGGGTGCCGCCGGTGGTGTCGATCACCGCTCCGGTGCCGATGACCCCACCGACCCCGGCCGCGCCGCTGACCGTGACCCCCGGCCAGACGGTCACGTTCTCCGGCACCGCGACCGACGAGGACCGGCTCAGGTCGGTCGAGATCTTCCTGCGCAACACCACGACCCGGGAGTCGCTGGCCGCCGACGGCAGCTGGGGCGTTGACTCGGTCGCGGCGTTCCACCGGATCTCGCCGACGAACCTCGACGCCGCGTCGTACAACTGGTCCTTCACCACCGTCCCGCTCACCCCCGGGGTGTACGACTTCCGCGTGCGGGCAACGGACAACCTGGACCTGACCACGTCCTCGTCGAACCAGGGGCGGCTGGGCATCACCGCCCAGGTGCCCGGCGACGCGTTCCCGAACGGGCTGCTCAGCTTCACCGGCGTGAACCAGGACATCGACGTGCTGCACCTGGACCTGGCCGGCTCCGCAACCGATGACCACGGCGTACAGGCGGTCAAGGTGGCGCTGCGCGACCTGGACACGGGCCGGTACGTGCAGCCGGACGGCACCATGGCGGCCGGGTTCGCCACCGTGGCCGCCACCCTCGCCGCGCCGGGCGCGACGAGCACGGCCTTCACGCTCGGCGTCGACCTGCCGACCAAGGGCGAGTTCAGCGTCGAGGCGTGGGCCGTGGACACCTCCGGCCAGCAGGACGGCTCCACCAGCGGCGCCACCGCCCGCTACCTGGTCTACCCGGGCGACGCCGACCCCACGCTGGAGGCGGCCGGCTCGCCGGTGGACGGCACGGTCTACCCCGACTCCCGGATCGTGGTCACCGGCCGCGCGATCGACGACGTCGGCATGGCCCGGGTGGAGGTCCAGATCGCCAACAGCGCGGGACAGGGCATGAGCGCCTCGGGCACCTTCAGCACCCCGAGCGTCCCCGGCAACTACCCGCGGATCTCGGCGTTCCTGACCAGCCCGGGCTCGCCTGGGTCCAACTACGCCTACACCTCGCCGGTCATCCCGGCCGGCACCTACACCGTCATCGTGCGGGCGGTCGACAACTACGGCCAGGTCCAGCAGGCACCGCGGGTCGCCACCGTCACCGTCACCTGACCCGCTGGCTCCACAGCGGACTCGCCGGTGCGGCGGACCTGACCCACCGGCCACGTCGCCACACCGGCACAGCCGGCGCTGCCCCGCCCGGCCCCATCGCCCGGTAGCGACCCAGCGACGACCGGGCCCCCACACGCGCCAGGCCTGGCCGTCAAGGATCCGCGTGGGCACACCGTCCACGCATTAAGCACATTCCGGACGCGATCATCATCCCATCCGACAACACCCGTGCAAGATCACGATCTCATACGCCAAAGGTTTAGCCGCGCTACACATCCGCCGCAAAAATCGTGATCTTGACCAGGCGGGAGACCGCGAGACGAAATGGAGCGGACATAACAAACCGGGTACGCCGACCAGTCGGTCCACTGAAGCGATGACCCGGCAGGCTCGCATCTTATTGATCTTGCTGGCGTGATCGCACCCGTGACGCTCCAGCGGACCCGCCCCGCCCACCGGGCTCACTGGTACGAGATGAAGACCGGCGCCGGCTTGACCGCCACAGTCTGCCCGGGGGTGAAGGTGGGCTGGTCCTCGTCGTAGAAGTTCTTCCAGCCCCACCACACGTTCGGCGGCGAGGCGGCGCGGATCGCGTGCCACGTGTCCAGCTTCTGCCCGGGCGTGCCGAACCCGTCCGCGTGCACGACCACGGCCAGCTCGTCGTGGCGCGTGTCCACGCTCTTCCTGTTCGTGATCATGTCCACCCGGAACTGGTGCAGCAGCAGCACCTTCTGTGGCAGCTTGTGCTCGCGGGTGAGCTGGGCCAGCCAGGCCGCGACCGCGTTGACCTCCTCCGCGCTGACCGAGCCGATCTGCACCATGTGCCGCTGGTCGGGCTTGAGCCGCCACTCCGGGTCCAGCGCCAGGCCCACGTGGGGCTCGCGGAGCAGCTCCGCATAGCGCTTGGCCTGGGTGAGGAAGTCGGTACGCCCCGGCTGCAGGTCGAGTACGACGTACACGCCGGCCTCCCGGGCGGCGTCGACCCAGGGCCGCAGGTGCGCCATTGACGACTCGGCGGAGTAGTCACCGTCGGGCCCGGCCGAGCTGGACGCGACCGTGGTGATGACCTCGAACGCCGGCACCACGGTCTCGCTGCCCAGTGACCGGTACCCGGCCGCCACGCTCCTCGCCCGCGCGATGGCCGCCTGGACCGGCTGCTCCCCCAGCGAGCCCAGGACCGGGTCGCCGGGGTGCCCGTAGAGCGCGACCAGCCGGCGGCCGGGGAAGACGACCTGGCGCCCACCCGGCAGGAGCACGCCCGTCGCCGCGGTGTCGACGCGGCGGCGCAGCTTCTCGGCCGTGCCGAAGGCGCTGCCCAGCGCCACCACCCGGGTGACCGGCTGGCTGGCCAGCGCCTTGACCGCGTCGTTGCTGGCGCGCGGGTCCGGGGCGCTGACCAGCAGGATCCGGGCGCCGCTGGCGCGGGCCGTCGCGACCGCGGCCGCGTTGCCCGGCCGGTCCAGGGAGAGGACGAGCAGGTCGGTGAGGGGCGGCGCCGGGGTGACCGCCGGTAGCTCCGTCTCGCTCACCACCGCCGGGGAGGCCCGCCCGTCGGCCGACGGGGACGGTGTGCCACGCGTCCAGCGCAGCGCCGGGGCACCCACCGCGACGACGGTCCGCGGCGCGAGCCGGCCCAGCTCGGCACGCAGGCCGGCGGCTGCGGCCGGGTCACCGGAGCCCGGGGTGAGCAGCAGCGGGACGCCGAGGCGGGCGGCGGCGTCAGCGGCCTTGGGCAGGCTCGCCTTGTCGCTCTCGCCCGCCAGCACCACGGCCGGCGCGTGGTTGAAGAGCGTGCGGCTGGTCGCGAGGGCCAGCTCCACGGCGCCGGTGCCGGCGACCACCACGGTGTGCTCCGCCGGGAGCGCGGTGCGCGGCGGGGCCGGTGGAGCGGCCTGGCCGGGCGGGCGGGCCGGTGGCCCGCTGCTACAGCCGGCAAGGACCAGGACGCCGACAAGGGTCGCCAGATGAGCGGTGCGCCGTCGCATAGGCCCCCACCATAAGGGTCTGGACCAGCAGCAAGGAGGCGTGCCAGCCAAGGGTCGTGCCGTCAGGGCCCGCACTTTAGCAGCTGCGGTTTCAGCCTGGCCGGGAGACGATACAGCCGGGGAAGCCCACGCGGCGGTGATGCGGGTCGGCGACAACGATCTGGACCCAGCAGCGGCACGCAGGTACGTCAGCTTGCGTTGAGGCACGTCTACTACTACCGCACCGCCGATCAAGCGGTCCATTTTGTGGTTACCGGGGACCGGAACACGATCACCGTGAACTCCCAACACGCCCTCGGCGGCACGAACGTCACGGTCGGCACCGCCGGACCAGGACCGGTGACCGCAGCAGGCCCATATGGCACTGCCGTTGGCAGCCAGACCGCCAGCGGCGAGCACGCCAGCATGGTGGGCAGCCAGACCGTGCAGGGCGGCCACCACACCCTCGCCGGCCAGGACGCCAGCACTCCGCACCTGGCCGACGAGCGGACCTTTCGGGCGCGACTCCGCAACGCGGCGTCATCGTCGCCTTCAGCACCGTCCTCGCCGCCGCCGTCGGCATACTCGCCTGGATCGGCTGGACTCCTTGGGACTAAGACTTGTTGCCGCACGGGGGCGGCCCGGCTCATGCCGGCATGAGACGACACACGCTCCTCACGGCCGCGCTGGCCCTCGCCGCCGCCCCGCCCGCCGCCGCCACATCTCCCGCCCCGGCCACCGACGGCCTCGTCGCCGCCGTGGCACCGGTCGAGGGCTACGTCTGGGCCTGGCAGCCGGCCAACCCCGACTACGTCGCCGCCACCGGCTACGAGTACAACTCCACCGGTGGCGCGGTGCAGGTCCTGCGCCCGGCGGTCGGCACGTACCAGGTCCGCTTCCTCGGCATGGCCGGGGCCGGCGGGGTGGCCCACGCCGGCGCGTACGGGACCAACCACCTGTGCACGGTCAGCTCGTACGGGCCGTCGCTCGGCGACGAGGTGGTCAACGTGCGGTGCTTCACCGTCGCCGGCGCCGCCGTGGACACCCGGTTCACCGCGCACGTCACCAACCGCAAGGACGGCGTGTCCCGGGGCTACCTGTGGAACGACGACCCGACGCCGCCCGCGGCCGGGCACACCCCACCCGCGGCCTGGTCGTACGACTCGGCCGGCCAGCCGATCGTGGTGTACCGCTCCGCGGTGGGCCGCTACCAGGTCCAGCTGGGCGCCTTCGCCCAGGACAGCCCGGGCCAGTGGGCCTCGGGCCAGCTACGGGTCACCGCGTACGGGTCCAGCGCCCGGCACTGCCAGGTCCTCGACCCGGACCTGGTGGCGGACCCGGAGCTCATCAGTGTGCACTGCCACGACGACACGGGGTTCAACGTGGACACCCGGTTCACGCTCACCTACTCCCGCAAGGTGCTCAGCGCCTCGGCGACCGTGGACCTCAGCGGTGCCCTGCCGGTGCTGGACGGCTGGAGCAACACCGCCGGCGGCGCCCCGACCGTCGCCGAGCTGGGCGTCGGCGACTACCTGGTGTCGTTCCCCAACGCCGCGGTGCCCCGCGGCCACGCGACGGCCGCCATCATGGGCACCCCGCCCATGTTCTGCACGGTCCACGCCTGGTGGCCCGACGCCGGCATGGAGCGCATCCGGGTCCGCTGCCACGACGGCAACGTCGGCATCCCCACCCCCGCGGTCCTGCTCAACGTCGGCTTCATCGCCTGACCAGCGACAGGCGCCGCGCGTGCCGGGAACCCCGCCCGGCCGGACGGACTCGGCAAAGTAGCGGGCACGCCACCGGAGTAGGCCCGTCGCCATCCCATCACGGCGGGAGCGCTGATGAGACCATGCCGAGGCTGGCGGGTGGCCGTACCCGCGTTCTGCGCCGTGCTCTCGGCCGCCGGATGCGGCGCGGCGCCGGCGCCGCGGCCGGCTTCGACCTCGGTTCCGGCCCCGGCCGTGGTCTCACCGACGCCCGCCGACCCCGGGGCCGCGCTGCGGCGGCCCTGGGCACACCCGGCCGTACGCCCCGGAGCCAGGTGCCCCGTGACCAGCCGGACCCAGCGCCCCGACCCGGCGCTCGGCCCGCTGTTCGGCGCGGGCCCGGCCCGGCCGGCGGGTCTCGCACCCGGCGCCGTGCTGGCCTACCTGGCACCGGCGGAGCACTCCGGCTGGACCGACCGGACCTGGGGCGGGCAGAAGGTGCTGTGGGCGGTCGACCCGGCGACCACCGGGCCGGTGCTGGTGCGCGGCCGGCGCCTGGACGGCCCGGAGCCCCTGGCCTTCGAGGACCCGCCACTGCCGGAGCTGCTGCTGAACACCGACCCGTACGAGGGCCAGCCCGGCGGCTGGAAGGACTACCCGAGCCACACCCGGATCCGGGCGCCCGGCTGCTACGCGTACCAGGTGGACACCGCCGCCGGCACCTGGTCGGTGGTCTTCGTCGCGCGGGGGCCCCGGGTGGCGGCGACGCCCGGCGCCACCCCCACCGGCTGACCCGGCGGGACCCGGTCCCCGGACGGGGTGATGCCCGGGGCGGCCGGTTGGGATGATGGCACCGTGACCGCGCAGGCCGACCGGGTGCGATCACGCTGGTGGTGGCTGGCCGGCCTGGGCGGGGTGGTGGGGCTCGCCGGGCTGCTGGCGTTCCTCGGCCGCGGGCCCGACCCGTGGCTGGACCGGTTCGACAAGCTCAGCAGCGTCGGCGGGCTCGTCGTCGCCGTGGCGGGCCTCGTGGTCAGCGTCTGGTCGGCCACGCGCGCCTCGCGGGCCCCGGCCGCCGACCCCGCGGCGCTGCTCGGCCAGGCCGCCTCGGACCTGGCCACCCAGGTACGCCGGCAGTGGCGGGCCGAGCTGGACGCCCGGGGCATGGCCCACCTGGACCCGATCCGGCTGCGGTGGGCGACCACGGACCGGCCGGTGATGCCCTCGCCCGCCGAGGTCGTCGGGGTGGGCCAGCTGCCGCCGGCACCGGCGCGGGTGACCCGGCTGCGCCTGGCCGGCGACGCCGACGACATGGTCCGGACGCT
>DASSUC010000321.1:0-5788 GCA_035707405.1 Micromonosporaceae bacterium
CAGGGCCCGGCCGAGCTCCACCGCGAAGAGCGGGTTGCCCTCGCTCGCCTCGTGCACCCGGGCGATGGTCACCAGCGACAGCACCGGGCCGAACCGGTCGCGCAGCAGGTCGGCGGTGTCGTACTCGGTGAGCGGCGCCAGCGGCAGCTCGTGCCGGGGCGGCGGGCACAGGTCCAGGTAGGCGGCGGCGTCGCAGCGGTCGACCCGCTCGGCGGCGAGCATGCGGACCCGGGCGCCCTCCAGCCGGCGCGCGACAAAGCGCAGCACGCCCGCGCTCGGCTCGTCCACCCACTGAAGGTCATCGATAACAAGCAGAACCGGCCGGCGCACTGCCAGGCCGCGCAGCACCTCCAGCACGGCCAGGCGTACCGCGAGCTGGTCCTGGGCCGCGGCCGGGGTGTGCTCGCGCAGCAGGGCGCCGTCGAAGGCCGCCCGCAGGTGCCGCGGCAGCCCGGCGATCTCCTCGCCGCTGACGCCGTCGAAGATGTCCACCAGCGTGAGGTAGGGCAGGCCGGACTCGACCTCCACCGCCGCGGCCCGCAGCACCCGGGCGTCCTCGGCGCCCGCCGCGTACGCCTCGAGCACGGTCGACTTGCCGATGCCGGCCGGCCCGCAGACCAGGACGCTGCCGCCGCCCGACAGCATGGTGCGGATCTGGTCAAGCACGTCGGCTCGGCCGACGGGGGAACTCAGCCGAGGGTGTGCCACGCCAGGCAGTCTCCCTCGCCCATGGCCGGAATCGCGATCACCTCTGCACCCTTGTGGCAAAAGCGCAACCAATCGACTCCCCAGCGTGGTACGACTGGTCAGCCCTGGGGAGAGAGGTCGCTATGGATGCCATTCCCACCCTGCCACCGCGGGAAACCCCCGGCCCGCACCGGCTGGAGCAGGTCATGGGTACGGTGGTCAGCCTCGACCTGGCCGGGCCGCCGCCACGAGGTCATCTGTCCAGTGTGGACCACTCCCGGCGCCGGCTCGCCGCGGCTCGTCAGCGGTAGGCGCCCAGCCGCCGGTACCTGTGCCCGGGGAAGACGGTGGCCACGTCGGTGATGCCAAAGCGCTGTTGGAGGGCCTCGGCGAGCACGTCGCGGTAGTCGTTGGCGCCGGCGACGTCGCCGTGGTCCAGGGCGCTCGCGGCAAGGCCCGGCCAGCGGCCGTGCACCCGGCCACCGTTGAGCCCGCCGCCGAGCAGGAGGACCACGCCGCCGTGGCCGTGGTCCAGCCCGCCGCTGCCGTTCTGCTCCAGCCGCCGGCCGAACTCGGAGATCATCACCAGGGTCACGTCGTCGAGGCGGTCGCCGAGGTCGCCGGCGAACGCGGCCAGCCCCTTGGACAGCTCGGCCAGGTGCCGGGCCAGGTAGCCGTCGTCGACCCGGCCGACGTTGGTGTGGGTGTCCCAGCCGCCGATCTCCACCGTGGCCACCCGCACCCCGACACCGGCCTTGACCAGCCGGGCGATGTCCTTCAGGCGGCTGGCGAAGGCGCCGTCCGGGTAGGCGACCGCCGGGGCGTACCCCTGGTTGATGATCTTCTCGGCCTCGACCAGCGCGGTGACCGCGGTGGCTCCCTGCCTGGCCAGCATGTGGTCCAGGCCGGTGTGCAGCGCCCGCAGCGCGGTGAGGGTCTTCTCGCGCAGGCCGTCGCGGGTCTCCAGGCGGAACGACTCGATGCCGTCGAGCACCAGCTTGTCCGACTGCGGGCCGGCCAGCGAGCGGGGCAGCACGCCGCCCTCGGAGATGGCCCGGAACGTGGTGCCCGGACCCATCTTGGCCAGGACGCGGTCCAGCCAGCCGGTGGTGACCGAGGTGGACGCGGCGCCGCGCTCCAGGCAGTCGGTGGCCTGGAAGTGGCTGCGGCTCAGGTCCGGGGAGGAGACCGCGGGCAGCGCGGCCATCCGGCCGGACCTCCAGAACGCGTGCAGCGGCTGCATCGCCGGGTGCAGGCCGAAGCCGCGGTCGGCGGAGAGCAGGCGGCTGGCCGGGACGGCGATGTCGGGGCGGGCGCGGAGCAGGTTCGGGTCGTTGGCGGGCACCAGGGCGGTCAGGCCGTCCAGCCCGCCGCGCAGGGAGACCAGGACCAGCGTCCCGCCGGGTGGGGTGCCGGGGGCGGCGAAGGAGACCCTGGCGGTGGCGAGCTGCGCGCCGAGCGCGGCGACGCCGGCCGCGCCCGCGACGAAGGTGCGCCGGGTGAAGCCGTTGGCCCACTTCGCCCGCTGGGCGGCGAGGTCCGCGGTCACCCGCTCGGCATGCAGCCGTACGGCCGCGTCGGCGGGCGAGGGCCCGTGGCGGCGGAGGGACTGGAGGGCGTTGTCGGTCACCGGGGCCTCACCGCAGGGCGTGGTAGGGAGAGTTGAGGATGAGCGGCACCAGGTCGCCGACCATGCCGCCGAGGGTGGCGTCGCGCACCGGCGTGGTGTCGGTCGCGCCGAGGAAGTCCAGCAGGGCCTTGCGGTACGCCGGCGCGAGCCGCTGGTGGACCAGGCGGGTGGTGAGCTGGTCGAGGTAGCCGCCGGCGGTGGCTGCCGGGGCGCTGACCAGCGCCTCCGGTCTGGTCGCGCGCAGCTCGCGCCAGGTGTTGCGGGCCAGTGATCGCTGGGTGTTCCACAGCACCACCGTGGAGTGGGTGGAGCTCCAGGCGACGGCGACGTCCGGGTAGCCGTTCGGCGGCACCCACTGCTGCGGCGCGGCGGAGATCCGGCGCAGCCTGGTGTAGAGGAGGTCCACGCCGCGCCTGAGGTCCGCGCCGGCGGCCGGGGCCGGGATGCCGAGCGCGCGTACGCTCGCCGCGACGTTCTCGGCCGGCCGGCGGATCTTCTGGCCCAGGCCGGACCAGAGCTCGACCGACCGGAACAGCGTGCGCAGCACGGGGATGATGGCGGTGCCGCTGTCCAGGTAGGTCTTTGCCAGGCGGGCCACCAGCTCGGCCGGCGGGGAGTCGGCGACGAAGCGCACCGCGAGCTTGCGCGCGATGTTGGTGGCCGTGGCCGGGTGGGTGGCCAGGTAGGCGAGCATCTGGTCGCCGACGGCCAGGCCGCCCTCGGCGGTGGTGTTGGGCGAGCTGAAGCCCATCACCTTGACCGCACCGGTCCAGTGCCGGCGTGGCTCGTAGCGGAACTCGTCATCCTTGACGCCGCGGCCGGTCAGGATGTAGGCGGCGTTGCGCACGTCGGACTCGGTGTAGCCGCCGTTGACCCCGACCGTGTGCAGCTCCAGCAGCTCCCGGCCGTAGTTCTCGTTCACCGACTCCTTGCGGGAGTCGGCGTTGTCCAGGTAGGTCATCATCCGGGCGCTGCGCGCCGAGGCGATGAGCATGTCGGAGAACTTCCCGAACGCGTGCCGCCGGATGACGTCGCGGTGCCACGGTGTGTAGGTGTTGCGACCGCCCTCGAAGGGGGCCGGGATGTTGAGGTGGTTGGCCCAGAAGTCGACGACGACCTCGTAGAGCTGGCGGGCGCTCCACAGCTGCCGGGCGAAGGCCGCCAGCACGGCCTCGCGCTGGGGGTCGATGCTGTTGTTCCCGTCGGTTGCGCGCAGCTGGGCGGTGGTCATGGCCAGGGTCGGGAAGGTGGTGGCGAGGGCGCGGTCGAGCGGGTCGGCGATGGTGACCGGGGTGAGCTGCTGCTCCAGCCAGGCGTCCAGGCCGGTCCGGCGTACCGTGGCCAGGTCCTGCTGGGTGGGGCCGAACGCGGCCCGGCGCAGCAGGTGCACGGCCGGGTCGTAGGCGAGCAGGGTGGTGGCCGGGGTGGCCTTCGCCGCGGCTTGGGCCGCGCCGGTGGGCGTCGGCCGCGTGCCGGTCACGGGCGGCTGGGTACGCGGGGCGGTGCCTGTGCTCGTTCCTGTCCCTGCGCCCGGGCTCGTGCCGCCGCCTGTGCTCGTGCCGGCTCCTGTGCTCGTGCCGGCTCCGGCTGCTGCGCCCGGATTTGTGCCGCTGCCTGTGCCTGACCCGGTTGGCGGGGGCGGCTTGGTGGCCTCGACATAGCTGGCGTCCCGGTCGGGGAACGCGCCGTTCTCGGTCGGGGCGCCGTCGTTGACCCAGTTGCGGGGCGGCACCGCGCCGGCGTCGACCTTGGGCGGCGAGCTCGGCGGCCGGTCGAGCCACTCCTCCAGGAGCTCGCGGGCCTGCCGGTTCCTGGCCGCCGCGGCACCGCCCGCCACCACGGCTGCCGTACCGCCGAGGGCGGCCAGCGTGTGCCGGCGCCGCCACCCGTTCCGCTGCCTGGGCAGGTTGTCGTCCTCGTAGTCGGACAGGTCGACGATGCCGGTCTGGCGCTCGTCCGTCCAGTGCGCGTCCCCGGCGCGGTACACCTGCCCGTCCGGCCGGTACTGGGCGTGCCGCTGGTGCTGCGCGGGGCGCTGCTCCGGCGCGGGCTCGTCGTCCTCCCAGCCGAAGTAGCGGTTGATCTCGCGGCGACGGCGCTCCCGCTCGGCAGCGCGGTCCGCGCCGTACGATCCCCGGTCTGTCACGTACCGTCCTCGATTCTGGTCGGGCCGCCGCGCCGGCGTCCGGCTCGCCGCCCCGGGATCTCCCGGGAGATGGCGCTTCACCTGCGCTGATAACGCACGGTAGGCGGGTGCCGGAGGTGCCCTCAAGGCATCGACCAAGCTCTAAGGAACGTTTAACCCGGGCGTAAGACATGACGAAACCCCGGCCCTGTCAGGTGCGGGGCCGGGGCTCGGTGATGCGGTGCTCGTCAGCCGCCGCTGCGGCGGTTGGACCACTGGCGCGGGCCGGGAGCGAGGTTGCGCCTGGCCGGTGGCGGCACCTTGCTCGCGCCGTGCGCCTGCGTCCTGCCCTTGGCGCGACCGCGCCGCTCGGCCCGGTTCGCCGGTGGGGGCGCCTCGGCCGCCTCGTCCGGCTCGACATCTTCTGGGGTATGAGGCTCAGGCATGTCATCTCCTCGGGGACTGGGGGATAGGGGCAGCCGGGGCCGACCGGCGACAGGGCACTGATGGGGACTGGGCGCCGGCTGCCGGCAAAGTGACCTGAGCGTGGTCGCGGCAGCGGGCGTTGGCGCGCGCGGCGCAGTGTCCTCAGGAGATCATGCGTAGGACGCTACCAGCCCCGATGCGCAGGCGCACCGCGGATTCCCCGGGGTCGTTGACAGTCGTGGCGGTGCCCGGCTGCGCAGGCGTCATCTTTCCGACAGCCGGCCGCATCCGGTGCGCCATTGCGGCCTCGGGTTGGGATCGTTGGGACCGGCGAAAGCATCGACAGGAGGCCTGGAGTGGAGCCGCTTGGGCATCTGGTGGTGGTGGTCCCGGGCATCGGTGGCAGTGTCCTGGAAAGCCCGGATGGCGGCGCCGGGTATGGCCAGGGACTGCGGCAGCTCGCCGCGTCCGTCGTGTGGCCGGAGCGGCTGAGCCTCGCCGAGCATCCGCAGCTGCGTCCGGTCGGCCTGCTGTCGACGATGGCGGTGATCCCGCCGCTGCTCGTGGTGCCGGGCTACGACGGCCTCGTCCGCCAGATCGAGAACAACTTCCACCGGGTACGGGTCGACGTCTCCCGCCCGGACCAGGACCCTGACCTCGGTGCCGACCTGGTGCTGTTCCCGTACGACTTCCGCCTCGGCGTGGCGGACGCGGCGCAGCGCCTGGCCGCGGACGTGTGCGCACGCCTGGCCGGGCTGAGCGCGCAGGCACGCCGCCGGCGGGTGATCGTGGTGGCCCACTCGATGGGTGGGCTGGTCGCCCGCTACTGGCTGGGCCCGCTGGGTGGGGCGCCGTACTGCCGGGCGCTGGTGACGGTCGGCACGCCGCATCGCGGTGCCCCGAAGGCGCTGGACTGGCTG
>DASSUC010000322.1:0-18750 GCA_035707405.1 Micromonosporaceae bacterium
ACGATACGTAGTAGTTCGTAGAGACACCGCCACCGTGTCCTGGAAGGCTGCCCGCATGAGCTTCACCCTGCGCTCGTCCGCCGTCAGCGACCTCGGCCTGGTCCGGACGAACAACGAGGACTCCGCGTACGCCGGCCGCCGGCTGCTCGCGGTGGCCGACGGCATCGGCGGCCTGCCGGCCGGCGAGCTCGCCAGCGACCTGGTGGTCCAGGCGCTCGTCCCGCTCGAGAAGGCGTCCGGACGGGGTGAGGCGCTACTGGACCTGCGGCGCGCGCTGGACGTGGCGAACCAGCAGATCAGGGAGGCCGCCGACTGCGACCCCAGCCGCGACGGCATGGGCACCACGGTGACCGCCGTGCTGCTGCGCGCCGACGAGCTCGCGGTGCTGCACGTCGGGGACTCTCGCGGCTACCTGCTCCGCGATGGGGTCCTACGCCAGGTCACCAGGGACGACACGTTCGTGCAGTCCCTGGTCGACCGGGGGGTGCTGACCGCGGCGGAGGCACGCCGGCATCCACAGCGGTCCATGGTCACCCGGGCGGTGCAGGGCGACCACGTCGCACCCGCCTGCGCCACGCTGCGCCCGGAGGAGGGTGACCGGCTCCTGCTGTGCAGCGACGGCCTCTCCGACTACGTGACCGACGAGGCCATCGCGCAGGCCCTGCAGTCCCACCCTGATCCGCAGCAGTGCGCCGAGTGCCTGGTCAAACTGGCCTTGCAGTCCGGCGGGCCGGACAACATCACGGTCGTGGTCGCCGACGTCGTGGCAGGGTGACGGCGCACGGACCGGCAGGGCGTGCCGCCGGCCGGCGGGTATGCAAGGGTGGGCGTCGTGCCAGAGCTCTTGGGTGACCGTTACCAGCTGCACGAGGTCCTCGCCCGGGGAGGCATGGCGGCGGTGTGGCGTGCCCAGGACACGCTGCTGGGGCGCCCGGTGGCGGTCAAGGTGCTCGACGGCGCCGGGCTGGCCGAGCCATCCGGCCTCGAGCGGTTCCACCGTGAGGCACGCACCGTGGCCGCCCTGGACCATCCCAACATCGTGGCCGGTTACGACTTCGGTCACCATGAGGGCACGCCGTACCTGGTGATGGAGCTGGTGGAGGGGCACAGCCTGGCGGCGATGCTCGCCGGAGGGCCGCTCGACACCGAACCGGCGGTCGACATCGCCGAGCAGACCTGCGCCGCCCTCGCCGCCGCGCACGAGGCCGGCGTGGTGCACCGCGACATCAAGCCCGCCAACATCCTCGTCACGCCCCTCGGCGCGGTGAAGGTGTGCGACTTCGGCATCGCCCGCCTCCAGCACGCCGAGGCCACCCGCGCCAGCCTGACCAACCCCAGGACCGCGGTCGGCACCACCGACTACATGGCGCCCGAGCAGGCCAGCGGCGACCCGGTGGACGCCCGCACCGACCTCTACGCGCTGGGCTGCGTCCTCTACGCCATGCTCACCGGCTCCCCGCCGTTCACCGGGGAGAGCCCGATCGGCGTCGTCCACCAGCACCTGCACCGCCCACCGGTGCCGCCGGCCTCCGTGCGCCCCGCCATCCCGACCGGCCTCGACGCCCTCGTGCTCAGCCTGCTGGCGAAGGACCCGGCCGAGCGGCCGGCCAGCGCAGCCGAGGTCCGGGCCCGGCTGCGCATGCTCTCCGGCCGGCTCGGCGCGGGCGAGGCCGCCGTCCCCGACCCGGCCGCGGCCGCGGGCAGCGGACCCAAGCATGCGGCCCGGGCTACCGCCGCGGTGGTGTCGCCCACCCGCACGATGCCCGCGGTGAGCTTCGACGAGGAGTACGGCTACGCGCCTCCGGCGCCCGCACAGCGCGGTCCCCGGCTGGGGCTCGCCGCGGTAGCCGCGGTGGCCCTCGGTGCCGCGGTCCTCGCCGGCGTGGTGGTCGCCATGCTGATGGTGGACCGGTCGCCGCCGTCGGCCGGGTCCGGGGCGAGCGTGCCGCCAGGCGCCGCGACGACCACCGCCGCCCCGCTGGCGACCGGCCTGGGCGGCCTGGTGGCCGCGTTGCAGTCCGGCGTGGCTGAGCAGGCCCGGGCGGGCCAGCTCAGCGCCGGCTCAGCCCGTGACCTGACCCGGAAGCTGGCCGAGATCGAACGCCTCGTCGGCCGGGGCGACCTGGACAAGGCCGCCGAGAAGGTGGCCGAGCTGCAGGACCGCCTCGCCGAGCTGCGCAAGGACGAGAAGCTCACCAGCGCCGGGTACGACGCACTGGCTCCGGGCCTTGCCCAGCTCGCCGGGTCCCTCCCGGCCGCCGACGACTGAGCCCGCTCCGGTCCCGCTACGCGTCCGTGCCGGCCGTGGACCTCCCCGCGGCGGCACCGTCGCCACCGGACGGCGCCTGCTGCTCCGCCGTGAGCTGCCGATACTCGGCGGGCGGCAGTATCTCCGAGGTCCAGCCGGCCTGGTCCATGAGCAGGATCGCCCAGTCCCCGGTACGCCCCAGCGGCGTGCCGACCACGCGTACCTCGATGCTCCGTCCGCGCCGGTTGACCGCGCCCAGCCGCAGCTCCTGAGCCTCCGAGCCGCCGCTGAGCAGCTGGCGGATCATCGGGCGGAGCCGGTCGGTCGGCAGGCCGATGTCCAGGTTGAGAAAGTGCTGCCCGATGGCCTCGTCCGGGCGCAGGCCCCAGAGATCCTCGGCGCGGCGGTTCCAGAGCCGCACGTGCATGTCCCGGTCGAGGACGGCGACGCCGGCGCGCATGCTGGCCAGGATCGCGTCCAGGAAGGCATTGGCCTTGTCCAGCTCCAGGGTGCGGTCGCGCAGGTCGGCGTTGACGGTCCGCAGCTCCTCGTTGATCGACTGGAGCTCCTCGTTCATCGTCTCGAGCTCCTCGTTGGTGGACTGGAGCTCCTCGTTCGTCGTCTCCAGCTCCTCAACGGTGGACTGCAGCTCCTCGTTCGTCGTCTCCAGCTCCTCGTTGGTGGACTGCAGCTCCTCGTACGCGTTCTCGAGGTCCCGGTTGGCCTGTTCGAGCTCGTCCCGCAGCCGCTGCGAGGAGGTCACGTCCGTGAAGATCAGCGCCACGCCGAGCAGGTTGGAGCTGCTGTCGACCAGCGGGTTGATCTGTACCTCCAGGTAGAGCATCTCGCCCGGCGAGGACACGTACTCCACGTTGGTCAGCCGGATCGGCCGGCGTTCCAGCTGCGCCTGTGCGATGTAGCCGCGCAGCTCGACCGGGCGGTAGGACAGGTCGAGGTCGTTGAACGGGCGCCCGACGTCCTTGTTGGATATGCCGAACGTGGTCTCGGACTGCCGGTTGGTGAGCGCGACCAGGCCTTCCGCGGTCACCACCACCTGCGCGACCGGGCTCGCCGTGAAGGCCGCGCTGTGCAACCGGTCCAACCTGCTCAGCTCCTCGCCGGAGGGCGGCGTCGCGTGGCCGAAGACCGCACCGTTGGAGCTGTTGACGGGTGGGATCTTGCGGAACAGGCGGTGCTTGAGGTCGATCGGCGCGAACAGGTTGGTATGGCTGAGCAGCATCTCCGCCTTCCCGAGGAACAGGAAGCCGTGCGGGGCGAGGGCGAAATGGAACCGGGACAGGATGCGCGACTGGGTCTCCGAGTTGAAGTACATCAGGGTGTTGCGGCACAGCAGCAGGTCCACCCGGGAGATCGGGGCGTCCTGCACCAGGTCGTTACGACCGAAGATCACCGATCGGCGCAGGTCGGGGCGGAAGGTGTAGCGGTTGCCGTTCGACTCGAAGTACCGCTCCCGCAGGTCCGCCGCCACGCCGCCGATGTCACGCTCGCTGTAGGACGCCTGGCGGGCCTGGGCCAGGCTCTCCTCATCGACGTCGGTCGCGTAGATCTTCACCCGCCGGCGGAACTCGTCGGCGCCCAGCATCTCGGCGAGCACGATGGCGATGGTGTATGCCTCCTCGCCCGAGGCGCATCCGGCGCTCCACACCCGCACCGGATGCCCCTCCCGGCCGGACAGCATCGCCGGAAGCACGTGCTCGCGGAGGTGCTCCCAGGCCTCCGGGTCCCGGAAGAAGTCGGTCACGTTGATCAGGATCGTGTTGAACAGAACGGTGAACTCGTCCGGATGCACCTGGAGGTAGTCCAGGTACTCCGCGTACCCGTCGGCCTTGACCTCAGACATCCGCCGCCCGACCCGCCGCATCAGGCTGGAGCGCTTGTAGCCGGTGAAGTCGAAGCCCCGGGCCTCCTTCAGGTAGAGCAGCAGCGCCTCAAACTGAGGCTCGCGCTGGTTCACCGGAACCTCCAGGTCACCTGTGCGGCCGCCCGACCAGGAACGCGGGCGCCGTGACACCATCACCGTACCCGTCTGGCCCGCCCCTGCTGCATCGACGCTGCCCGGCAGGGCGGTCGGCTCAGCGCGCCGCCTCGCCGAAGCTGGCGGCGCCGGAGGCGTTCTCGTCCACCTTGCCGAGCTGGACGATGAGCTGCCGGATCAGCCGGCCGGCCTCCTCCGCCGCGGCGCTGGACGTACGGCACTGCTCGGCCCGGTCGAGGCTGCCTCGCAAGATCGCGAGGTCCGCCAACCGCCGGGACAGCTCTGCCTTCTCCTCCAGGCTGCGCAGGGCTACCCACAGTGCCCCTTCAAAGGCCTCCGCCTGCTCGTCGAGCAGGCTCTGTGGTGACCATGCGTGCCCGACCCGGCAGCGGAACCGGGGTGCCGGCTCGCCCGGCAGCTCGAACAGCCCCCCGTGGCACGACGGGCAGGCCAGCCCCGACGGCTGTACGGACAGCTCGTCGGTGGTCAGGTCCTCCATGTTCGCCATGGCGGTCTCCAGGATCAACAGGTTCTCGCCGGGCGGCACCGCCCCCTCGAACGGTTCGCCCTCCGCCTCCGGCACGGCAGGTGGCGGAGCCTGGGTCACCTCCTCGACCAGCTCGGCCAGTGCCGCTCCCAGCTTCGCCGCCCCGACCACCCGCTCGGCGCCGACAAGCTCCATCGCGCTACGCGGCATCGACGCGTGCAGCGCCTCGTCCGGATCCTGCACCAGCAGCCGCCCGCCGCGACGGACCACCGCCGCGGCGCCGGCGGTGCCGTCGTCACGGGAGCCGGACAGCACCACGGCCACCGTACGAGGCCCGGCCCACTGTGCCGCGGACCGGAACAACGGGTCGACCGCCGGGCGGTGCCCGTTCTCCGAGGGCCCGGCGGACAGGCGTACCCGCCCGGCGGAGACCAGGAGGTGATGGTCGGGGGGAGCGACGTAGATGCGCCCCGCATCGAGCAGCTCCCCGTCCACCGCGTGCGCGGCCGGCAACGGGCCGGACCGGTTCAGGATCGCGGGCAGCGCGCTCGGCGCGCGGCGCGGGATGTGCAGCACCACCAGCACCGCGGCGTCCAAGCCGGCGGGAAGTCCCGCCACCAGGACGCGCAGCGCCTCCACCCCACCCGCGGAGGCACCCACCACGACCACTGCTGCTGGGGGCACGACTCGTCCTCCTCGCTGCGCGGGCGTGCGGCTGCCCCGGCTCCTCACCGTCGCCGGGCACCCGACCGGACGCGCGTACGCCGGTTCGTACCCCGCGCTGTGCACCGGTAACCCGCCTGAGGCGGGCCGGGTGCGGGTCGCCTGGTCAGCCGTTGCCGCCGGCGAGTGCCTTGTAGACACCGGTGATCTCGAGTACCCGGCGCACCATGTCGGAGCAGTTCACCACCCCGAAGCCGATGCCGTCGCCGTTGGCCTGGCGCAGGGCGGCGAGCAGCGCGGCGATCCCGGTGGAGTCGAGGAAACCCACCTCGTCGAGGTCGACGAGGAGGGCGGTCAGCTGCGGCTCCGCCAGCACCTCGGCGAGCGCGGAGGTGAGCTGGGCGGCGGTGGCCATGTCCACCTCACCGCAGACGGAGAGCCGGACCACGCCGTCGGCGGTACGCGAGCGCTCCAGCGCCAGCGGCACGGGCTCGATCCCGGGCAGTCCATCCGTACCCATCCGTACGCTCCCATGCCCCGCTGCCGGAGGCGGCCCCACCGGCTCCGCGTCCGCCAGGTTACCCCTGACCCGAAATCCGGCAAGCCCGGCCGGGCCGGACCATCGGGCCGACCCGGCCGGAGCCTTTCCGGCTCCGTTCGTCGGGCTCGTATTGCGCTGTCCACAGAGGTAGGCAAATCATTAAATGTTTAGGAGGTTCTCGACTGGAGGCGCCTCATGGACCAAGCCGCTGATGTCCGCTCCTACCAGCTAGGTGTGAGTCGTCCCGCTTTAGCAGTGGACGACCTGCCAGAACCAGAAGAGGTCTTCCGCGTCCGCCGGATCGGACCTCGAGAACTATTTATGTACGTCGTAGGCCCGAGCCTCATCGCACTGGGCATCTCGATCGGCAGCGGGGAGTGGCTTCTGGGCCCGCAGGCGGTCGGCCAGTTCGGTTTTGTCGGGGTTGGCTGGGTCATCCTGATCTCGGCGATCCTGCAGACGTTCTACAACGTCGAGTGCTCCCGGTATGTCCTCGCCACCGGCGAGGTGCCGGTGGTCGGGTGGGGCCGGGTTCCGCCGGGCTACCTGCTCTGGGTGCCGCTGTCCGTACTAGTGATCATCTTCGCGTTCATCGCGGGCGGCTGGGCCGCCTCGGCGGGACAGGGTGTCTACGCCCTGGTCCACGGCCGGGTGGCACCCTCCGGCGCGGAGGAGCCGCGGCTGTGGGCCATCGCCCTGCTGGTCGTGGTGTTCCTCATCGCCGCGTCCGCGCGCCGGATCAGCCGCGCCCTGGAGCTCGCCAACTGGCTGATGGTCGGCGCGATCCTGATCGGGCTGCTGCTCATCGACCTGTTCGTGGTCCCGTTCGAGCTGTGGTGGGAGGGCATCCGCGGGTTCTTCACCCCGGCCGCGCCACCGGCCGGGATCACCGCCACCCAGCTCGGAGCCCTCGCCGGGTTCACCGCCCTCGCCTCAGGCCTCAACTGGTACGTCATGGGCCACTACCGGGACAAGGGCTACGGCATGGGCTACCGGTCCGGGTTCATCTCCGGCCTGCGGGGTGAGCGCCGGGACCTGCGCGACGTCGGCATCACCTTCGCCGACACGCCGGCCAACACCGCCCGCTGGCGTCGGTGGTACCGGTTCCTGCTGACCGACATGTGGGGCGTCTTCTTCATCGGCGCGATGCTCGGCATGCTGCTGCCCACGATCCTGATGGCGCACGCCGTGGACGTGTCCGGGCAGAAGCCCACCACGGCGAGCGTGCCGACGTTCGTCGCCACCGCGCTGGACGCCGAGTACGGCCGGTTCCTGTTCTACGCCGCGCTGCTGCTCGGCGTGCTCATCCTCTTCAGCACCCAGCTGGGCATCTTCGAGGCGATGGTACGGGTGACCACCGACGCCGCCCACGCCAACAGCCCCCGCCTGCGAAGGCTGCTGGAGGGCGACCCGCGCCGGTTCTACTACCCGTTCATGCTCGTGCTGCTCGTGATCATCTCGGTGATCCTGCACCTCGCGCTGCCCGTCAGCCTGGTGCAGTGGTCGGCGAACATGTCGAACCTGGGGGCGCTGATCTACCCGTTCCTGCTGATGTACCTCAACAGCAAGCTGCCCCGCCCGGCTCGCCCCCGCCCATGGCATTACGTCATACTCGTCGCCAACGTCCTGTTCTTCGGTTTCTTCTTCATCAACTTCATCTCCGACTTCTTCGGAGACCCCCTGGTCACCTTCTGACTGCTGGCGGCTCACCTCTTGCCGCTGGCAGCACCCCGCGACACCACCGTCCGCACCCACTCGACGCGCACCGCATCCGCGCACCGTGAGCGCCGCCGCCTCCGCGGCGGCGCTCACCCGCTTGATCGCTGGACACCTACCGACAAGGTCTCCGGCGTTTCTTCGCGGTAGCCGTCCAACGATCATGGGACCACATGCGCGTGCTCACCAGCTACAAGGTGGCGATCCCGGTCGGGACGACTCCCGCGGCGCCCAGCCGATCGCCTTGCGTACGAAGAAATCCGGGTGGCCGGCCTGTGCCGTGCGGTAGCGGAACACGCGGACCGGGTCGGCGCCGCGCGGTAGGTGAGCAGGTGCACCCGATCTGCCCGTCTCACCAGGCGGTTTGAGTATTGCGGCGGTCGGGCAACACGGTGCCAGGAAATCGCGAAACTCTTTGGGAGGTACCCATGACCGTCGGTGGCGTCATCTCCGCCATCATCGTGGGCGCGATCATCGGAGCGCTCGGCCGGCTGGTGCTCCCCGGCCGCCAGAACATTCCGGTGTGGCTCACGATCGTCATCGGCATCGTTGCCGCGCTGCTCGGCACGCTGATCGCCCGGGGCTTCGGCTGGGCCGACACGTCAGGAGTCGACTGGATCGAGATCGTCATCCAGGTCATCCTGGCGGCAGTCGGTGTCGCCCTCGTCTCCGGCCTCTACGGTCGGCGAAGCGTGCCGTAGCAGGACCGGCTGTAGCCGGCCGCAACGCCGGAAGGCTCAGCCAGACACGACGCCGGAAGGCTCAGCGAAACACACAGTACGACCAGGAGGCGCCACCCTGGCCTGGTCAACGGGCTGTCACCCGAGCAGCACGACGGTCCGGACCGACCAGCCAGGGCTGGCGCCTCCTGGCGCGCCCACGCCCGATGCGCCAGCGGAAGCGGCGCGCTCTACGGCCGGGGCTGCGGCTCGCTCGTGGGGCCGTGCACCGTGGGCCGGCCACCTTCCCAGGTGACCTCGTCCAGCCACAGCTGCCGGCCCGGGTCGGTGGAGCCCTCCGCCCCGGCCGGCCAGGCGTGGTAGAGCAGCCAGGTCCGGCCGTCCTTGACAACCATTGACGCGTGCCCCGGTCCGGACGCCGGGCCCTTCGAACGCAGGATCGGGTTCTCCGGCGCCTTCTCGCACGGGCCGAGCGGCGTCCCGCAGGTCGCATACCCCTCCGCGTACGACGACCGGTCGTAGGCGTTGGCCGCGTAGAACAGGAACAGCCTGCCCTCGTGCCGCCAGAGGAACGGGCCCTCGACCAGGTGACCCTCCCAGGGCTCGGTCTGCCGCAGCAGCCGGGTCGGCGCCCCGCGCAGGGACCGGCCGTCATCGGACAGGCGCTGCACGTAGAGCCAGGTGTCCATGCCGATCGCGTTGCCGTCGTTCTTCCACAGTAGATACAGCGCGCCGTCGCCGTCGCGGAACGGGCTGGCGTCGATCGACCCGCCCTCGCCGGCCTGGCAGACCAGCGGCCCGGCCGAGGCGTCCCGGTACGGCCCCTGCGGTGCGGTGGCGGTCGCCACGCCGATGCACTGCCGCCCGGCCGCGCTTGCCGCAGCGGTGTAGTACAGCGCGTACCGGTCGGGGGCGAGCGCGACCACCTCGGGCGCCCAGGTCCGGCCCGGGTCGGCCCAGCCGGGCAGCGTGGGCAGCGCGTCGCCGGCCGGCGCCCAGGTCACCAGGTCCGGCGAGGTGAGCACCGGGACGTTGTGCTGCCGGTTGTTGGTGTGGAACAGGTACCAGACGCCGGCGACCTGGATCGCCTGCGGGTCCGGGGTGTCGGCGGCGTGGACCGGGTTGGTGAAGGTCCGCTGCCGGTCCGGCCCGGCGCCACCGGACCGGCCGCCATCCGGCCCGCCATCGCCCGGCCCGCCATCGCCCGGCCCGCCGCCGCAGCCGGCGAGCAGCAGCGCCGTGGCGGCGGCCAACCGGGCGGCCAGCCGGACGAAGGGGCGGCGCCTCATCCCTTCAGCCCACTACGGGAGACGCCCTGGATGACGTGGCGCTGTGCCAGCACGAACAGCACCAGCGCGGGCACGCTGGCCAGGACCGCGCCGGCCATGATGACCGGGTAGTCGGTGACGTACGCGCTCTGCAGCAGGCTCAGCCCGGCCGGCAGGGTCAGCGAGTCGGTGCTGAACAGCACGAACACCGGCCACAGGAAGTCGTTCCAGTTGGTGAGGAAGGCGAGCACGGCGAGGGTGGCCAGGGCGGGCCGGGACAGCGGCAGCACCACCCGGGTGAAGACCTGCCACTGGCTGGCGCCGTCGAGCAGCGCGGCCTCCTCCAGCTCGCGGGGCAGCGACAGGAAGAACTGGCGCAGGAAGAACACGCCGAACGCGCTGGCGGCGCCGGGCACGATGACCACCGCGAGGGTGTCCAGCCAGTCCAGCTCGTCAACGATGAGGAAGTTGGGAATGATCAAAGTGGTCGGCGGCACGAACAGCGTCGCCACGATCAGGGCGAACAGCACGCCCCGGCCGCGGAACCGCATCCGCGCCAGCGCGTAGGCGGCCATCGACGCGGTCACCAGCACCAGCGCGGCCTGCGCGGTGGCGGCGAGCATGCTGTTGACGAACCACCGCAGCACCGGGTTCTGCGAGCCCGGGTCGAAGATGCGCTCGTAGCCGTAACCGGACGGCGGGTCCGGCAGCCAGGTGGGCGGGATCCGCTGCGCGTCCGGGTAGGTCTTCAGCGAGGTGGTGAGCATCCACACCAGCGGCATGACGAAGACGGCCGTCAGCACGACCAGGCCGGCGTAGAGAAGGGCTCGGCGGGCCACGTCAGTCTCCCCGGTAGCGGAAGATACGGAAGTTCGCGACGCTGACCAGCGCCAGCATGAGCGTGAAGACCACGCTCATCGCGGCCGCGCGGCCGGCGTCGTTCTCGTAGAGGCCGCGGTGGACGATGTACCACACGACCGGGCGGGTGCTGGTGCCCGGCGCACCCTGGGTGATCAGGAACGCCTGGCCGAAGAGGTTGGCCGAGGCCAGGATCGTGGTGATGAGCACGAACAGGGTGACCGGTCGCAGGCCGGGCAGGGTGACGTGGCGGAACCGCTCCCAGGCGGTGGCCCCGTCGATCTTCGCCGCCTCGTAGAGCTCGACCGGGATGTCCTGCAACGCGGCCAGGTAGATCACGGCGTTGAACCCGGAGGTCCACCACACCGTCGCCCCCACCAGGGACACGTACGCCCACGGCAGCGCGGTCAGCCAGGGCGTGTCCAGGCCGAAGACGTAGTTGACCATGCCCAGGTTGGCGTCGAGCAGGAAGCGCCAGAGCAGGCCGACGACGGCGACGCCCAGCACGTACGGGGCGAAGAACACCGCGCGGAAGAACGTGCGCCCCGGGAACGAGCGGTTCAGCAGCAGCGCCAGGCCGAGCGGCACCACGATGAGCAGCGGCACCGACGCCAGCGTGAAGATCGAGGTGACCCGTACGCTCTCCCACCAGTGCCCGTACACCAGTGAGCCGGGCTCGAACAGCTCCCGATAGTTGTCCAGCCCGACAAAGGGCGTGTTGGGCAGCTGGAAGTCCCACTGGTGCAGGCTCATCCACACGCCCAGCACGATCGGCAGCAGCCCGAAGACCCCGAAGACCAACAGGTACGGCGCGAGGAACAGGTACGGGGTGAAGGCCGCGGACCGCCTTCCCGCCCCCCACACCAGCACCTGCGGCGGCGTTGGCGGCGCGCCGGTCGAGCGCGCCACCACCACCTTGGGCGCGGTCATCAGGACCCGTACTTCTTCCGGTTGTCCTCGAGCAGCTTGTCCGCCAGGGCGGCGCCCTCGTTGAGCGCGTCCTTCGGCGACTTCTTCCCCAGCACCGCGTTGTTGAACGCGGTGTAGAACAGCGAGATGACCTCGCCGATGCCGGGCGCGCTCGGCGGGAAGGCGGCGTCGTCGAGCTGGGTGGCGAGCGCACCCACCTCGGTCAGCGACTTGAACCCGGCCTCGTCCCGCACCTGCTTGCGGGCCGGCACCTGGCCGCCCTTCGCCCAGTCGAGCGAGTGCTGGCTGAGCCAGTTGATGAAAACCTTGGCGCCGGAGACCTTGTTGCCGTCCACCTGCCGCTGCTGCACGATGGCGAAGTTGTGCGAGTTGGCCCAGACCGCCTTCTTCGCGCCGATCTGCGGCAGGGGGGCCACGCCCCACTGGATGTCCGCGCTCTTCTTGAGGTCGTTGACCTGCCAGATGCCGTTCCAGTTGAACGCGTTCTTGCCGCCCTTGAACGCCAGGTAGTCCGCGTCCTGACCGACGTTGGCCGGCGAGTGCCCGTCACTGATCATCTTGGTGAGCCAGGTGCACGCCTCAACTGCCTGGTCGGAGTTGAACGTCGCCTTGGTCGCGTCCTCGTTGAACAGCGCGCCGCCGAACTGGTAGAGCAGCGAGTAGTAGGTCATGCCCCCGGTGAACTGGAACGGGCTGACCCAGAAGCCCTGCACGCCCGACTTCTTCAGCTCGACCAGCGCCGCCTCGTACTCCGCGCGGTTGGTCGGCGGCTTGTTCGGGTCCAGGCCGGCCTTGCTCATGACGGCCTTGTTGTAGTAGAAGCCGAGCGGGTGCATGTCGAGCGGGATGCCGTAGCGCTTGCCGTTGTAGAGGCCGCCCTTCCAGACCGTCGGCGCGAAGTCCGCCTCGGTCAGGCCGAGCGCTGCGGCCACGTCGTCGATCGGCTGGATCACCTTGCGGGCCGCGCTGGTGGCCAGCTGGTCCATGTGCATGACCGCGATGTCCGGGCCGTTGCCGCTGGAGACCGCGCCGGGCAGCTTGGCGTAGTAGTCATCCCACTGGTACGTGGTGACGGCGATGGCGATGTTGGCGTGCGCCGAGTTGAACTGGTCCACAAGCGACTTGAAGATGTCGCCGTCACCGCCGGTGAAGCCGTTCCACAGCTTCAGGTCCACCTTCGGCCCGGTGTACTCCTTGCCGCCGCCCGTCGCCGCGGGCTCGTCGTCGTCGGAGCCGCAGCCGGCGAGGGTCAGGGCGCTGGCGGCTCCCAGCCCGGCGCCGAGCGCGAGCAGGCGCCGGCGGCTCATCGGGTGCTGGTTCATGCTTCTCTCCTCGATGGGTTGGTGAACCGGAGCAGGCTCCACGAGACCGCGGGCAGCCGGACGGTCGCGCGCCCCTGGTCGAGCACTGGCGCGTCGAGCGTCCGCGGAGACACCCCGGTCCCGGTGGCGGTGTTGACCGCGCTGCCGCCGGTGACCGCGACATGCTCGGTGTCCCGCAGGCCGGGCACTGCCCGCAGGTCGATGTCGAGCACGAGGTCGGTCGTGTCCCGGTTGACAGCGAAGACGGCGACGGACCCGTCGCCCTCGTCCTGCACCGCGACCGTGTCGAGCACGGGCACGCTGCCGTACTTGCTGGTCTCGTACCGTGGGCAGACCGGCTCGGTGCGCAGCACCTGCCCGCGGGCGTGCCGGGCGGTCAGCGCGAACGGGTGGAAGATGCTCTGCCGCCAGGCCGGCCCGCCGGTCTGCGTGCGGATCGGGGCGATGACGTTGGCCAGCTGCGCCTGGCAGGCGATGCCCACCCGGTCGGCGTGGCGCAGCAGCGTGACCAGCAGGTCGCCGACGACCACCGCGTCGTCGGCGGTGAACGTGTCCTCGATGAGCGCGGGCGCCTCGACCCAGCCGCGGCGGTCCAGGTCGGCCGGCAGCCGCGACGCGTACCAGACGTTCCACTCGTCGAAGGAGAGCCGCAGCTTGCGCCGGTGGCGCTGCCTGGCCGCGACGTGGTCGGCGGTGGCGACCACGTCGCTGATGAACGCGTCCATGTCGTGGCCGGAGGCGAGCAGGCTGGCCCGGTCGCCGTCGGACGGGTCGTAGTACTGGTGCAGGGAGATGTAGTCCACGTGATCGTAGGTGTGCTCCAGGACGGTCGCCTCCCACCCGCCGAAGGTGGGCATCTGGCGGTTGGAGCTGCCGCAGGCGACCAGGCTGATCGTGGGGTCCACCAGCTTCATCGCGCGCGCCGTCTCGGCCGCCAGGCGCCCGTACTCCTCGGCGGTCTTGTGGCCGACCTGCCAGGGACCGTCCAGCTCGTTGCCCAGGCACCAGAGCCTCACCTGGTACGGCTCGACCGCGCCGTTCTTGCGGCGCAGGTCGCTCCAGCTCGTCCCGCCCGGGTGGTTGGCGTACTCGAGCAGGTCGCAGGCCTCCTGGACACCGCGCGTGCCGAGGTTGACGGCGATCATCGGCTCGACCCCGGCCTGGCGGGCCCAGGCCATGAACTCGTCCAGCCCGAACGCGTTGGTCTCGATGGTCTTCCAGGCCAGGTCCAGGCGGCGGGGCCGGTCCCCGACGGGCCCCACGCCGTCCTCCCAGCGGTAGCCGGAGACGAAGTTGCCGCCCGGGTAGCGCACCACGCTCACACCCAGCTCGCGGGTCAGGTCGAGCACGTCGCCGCGCAGGCCGCGCTGGTCGGCGGTGGGGTGGCCGGGCTCGAACACTCCACCGTAGACGCAGCGGCCCATATGCTCGACGAAAGAGCCGAAGAGCCGGCGGTCGGCCGCCCCGATGCGGAAGGCCGGATCGACGGTCACCGTAGCTCTGTGCACCAGCCCACCTCTCGATCTTGTCCAGGTCACCCGATCGTGGCGGTAGAGGCAGTTCTACAACGTTGTAGGCAACGTTGTAAAGGGGTCAAAGCACGGTAAAATGCGGCGCCGATATGGACAGTGGGGTGGGACGGCGTGCGACACAGGCTCAAGGACGTGGCCGAGCGCGCTGGCGTGTCCGTGAAGACGGTCTCCAATGTGGTCAACGGGTACGTGCACGTGCGGCCGGAGACCCGGGCGCGCGTCGAGAGCGCCATCGCCGAGCTGAACTACCGGCCCAACCTCACCGCCCGCAGCCTGCGCAAGGGCCGGACCGGCGTGATCGCGCTGGCCGTGCCCGAGCTCGACATCCCCTACTTCGCCGAGCTGACCCGCCACGTGGTCAACGCGGCCGCGCACCACGGCTGGACCGTGCTCGTCGACCAGACCGGCGGCTCCCACGAGCAGGAGCGGGTGGTCGTCGCCGGCATCCGGGACCACCTCATCGACGGGCTCATCTTCAGCCCGCTCGCGCTCACCGCCGCCGACCTGGCGGCCCTGGCCGACGGCCCGCCCATGGTCCTGCTCGGCGAGCGGGTGCACGGCGGCCCGGCCGACCACGTGGCGATCGACAACGTCGCGGCGGCCCGCCGCATGGTCACCCACGTGGCCGGGACGGGCCGGCGGCGCATCGCCGCCATCGGGGCGCAGCGCACCGCCCAGGGCGTCTCCGCACGACTGCGGCTGCAGGGCTACCGGGCGGCGCTCGAAGCCGCCGGGCTCCCGTACGACGAGGGCCTGGTCGCCCCGGCGGCGAGCTGGCACCGGGCGGACGGGGCGGCCGCGATGCGCGCCCTGCTGGGCTCCGGCGCCCGGCCCGACGCGGTCTTCTGCTTCAACGACACGCTCGCGCTGGGCGCGATGCGCGCCCTGCACGAGGCCGGCCTGCGGGTGCCGCAGGACGTGGCGGTCGCCGGGTTCGACGACATCGAGGACGGTCGCTTCTCGGTCCCCACGCTCACCACCGTGGCCCCGGACAAGGAGGAGATCGCGCGGCTGGCGGTGGAGCTGCTCGCCGAGCTGATCGGCGGCCACCGGGGCGCGGCGGCGCGGGAGGTCTCCGCCAGCTACCGGCTCGAGCTGCGGGAGAGCGCCTGAGCGGTCAGGCGGGCGGCACCGGCTCGAAGGTGGCCGTGAAGTGGCGCAGCTGGCGTGGCTCGTAGGTGATCCGCATCCCGGGCACCGTGCCCGCGCGCCGGGCCACCCGCTCGACCACCTCGATGACGTAGTCGATGTGGCTCTGCGTGTAGGTGCGGCGGGGGATGGCCAGGCGTACCAGGTCCATGGGGGCCAGCCGCTCGGTGCCGTCCGGCCTGCGGCCGAACATGACCGTGCCGATCTCGCAGGAGCGCACGCCGCCCTCGACGTAGAGCGCGCAGGCCAGCGCCTGGCCGGGGTAGCGCTGCGGCGGGATGTGCGGCAGCATCTCCCGCGCGTCGATGAAGATGGCGTGGCCGCCGAACGGCACGACGACCGGCACGCCGAGGTCGTCCAAGGCCTGGCCGAGGTACGCGGTGGACGCGATGCGGTAGCGCAGGTAGTCCTCGTCCACGGCCTCCCGCAGGCCGACCGCGATCGCGTCCAGGTCCCGGCCGGCCAGGCCGCCGTAGGTCACGAAGCCCTCGGTGAGGATCTCCAGGTTGCGGCACTGCTCCGCGAGGGCGTCGTCGTTGAGCGCGAGCCAACCGCCGATGTTGGCCAGCGGGTCCTTCTTCGCCGACATCGTCATCCCGTCCGCCAGGGAGGCCATCTCGCGGACGATGTCAGGGATCGGGACGCCGGCGTAGCCCGGCTCTCTCGTCTTGATGAACCAGGCGTTCTCGGCGAACCGGCAGGCGTCCAGGTAGAGCGGCTTGCCGTGCCGGGCGCAGACCTCACGGACCTCGCGCAGGTTCGCCATGCTGACCGGCTGCCCGCCACCTGAGTTGTTCGTGATCGTCACCATGACCGCTGGTATGTCCTGCTCCCGCTCCTTGAGCAGCTCCTCCAGCGCGCCGATGTCCATGTTGCCCTTGAACGGGTGAAGTTTATGTGTCTGGTGGCCCTCGGGGATGACGAGGTCCATGGCCTCCGCGCCGGTCGCCTCGATGTTGGCGCGGGTCGTGTCGAAGTGCGTGTTGTTGGGGATGACCACGCCGGGCCCGCCGAGCACGGTGAACAGGATCTTCTCCGCCGCCCGCCCCTGGTGGGTGGGCAGCACGTGCTTGAACGGGAAGAGCTCCTTGACTGCGGCCTCGAACCGGAACCAGGACGGGGCTCCGGCGTACGCCTCGTTGCCCCGCTGGACGGCCGCCCACTGCTCGTTGGACATGGCGCCTGTGCCCGAGTCGGTGAGCAGGTCGATCAGCACGTCGTCGGCGTGCAGGGCGAAGAGGTTGTAGCCTGCCGCGACAAGCTTCGCCTCCCGCTCCGCGCGGGTGAGCATCCGCATCGGCTCGACCGAGTGGATACGGAACGGCTCGATGATGGTGCGGAACTGGTCGACGCTCACGATAACCTCCATGCATTGCCGGCTGCCCGGTATCCGGACCGGTCCTACCGCCGACGTTCTGCGCCCTGCGGCGCGAGTGGAAGTGCCGGATGTCCTATAACTGACCCGGATCGCTGGCGATCATGCATGGCGACCGGGTCGGACCGCGGCCCGCCATCGCCGCGGAGCCCGTGCCGTCGCGCCTTTGCCTGCGCAAGCCCAGGCCAGCCCGGGGTCAGCCAGCCGCGCTCAGCCGCGGGTTGCCGTCCAGGACGGCTCGGCAGATCTCAAGCTCGATGTCGGTGTATGCGAGGAAGTAGATCACCCGCAGGTGGCCGCGGCCCCTGGCCGTCAGGTGGTCGATGGCCGCGCCGACCAGCGCGGCCATCGTCGGGGCGGGCTCGGCGCCGCCCGTCCCGGTGCCGAGGATGGGGAACAGGATGGTCCTGACCGGCCTGTCGCCGGTCCGCAGCCGCTCTGCCTCGGCCAACGCGTTGGTCACGCACCTGGCAACGTCGGCGACCTGCCGGAAGCCCTCGCCGGGCTCGCCGTGGACCGCCGCGACGTGGATCACGTACCGTACGCCGTTGCTCCGCGCCAGCTGGCCGGCGCCGGTGGTGATGGCGGTGCCGGGAGCCACCGGGGTCCGTCCGGCAACCCGCCGGACCAGCTCGTCGGCGATCGTGTCCTCGACCACCAGCCCGGTCTCGTCCCGGTGGGCGCCCTCGTACCGGATGATCGCGGAGACGGAGTACTCCTCGAACCGGGGCATGCTCATGTTGGTGTTCTCTGAGTTCACCCATACCTCGGCGCAGTGGACCCGGCGCAGGTCCCCGGTGACGACCCCGATACGCGTGTCCGGCTCGGCGCCGGGTCCGGTCAGCTCGTAGAGAAGCTCCTCGGTGTGCCGGAGTGGGCTCGCCCGGCGGCCTCGTGGCTGGGCGAGCGCCCCGGCCTGGAGGGACTCCGCAACCCGTTCCCAGGCGTCGAGCCATGGCCGGAGCCGGTCGTTGCCGACGCCGAGCGCCCGCAGGAGCTCCTCGTACGTGTCGGCCGGGCACAACCGTTCCCCCCGAAGGTACGGATCGAGCGTGCTGGGCGCCTTTCCGGTCCGCACCGCGAGGTCGCGCACTGACAGCTGCCGCTGGCCCGGCCTGGCCGCGCGCCGGCGGAGCTTGCCCAGTTCGGCGGCGAGATCCCGCAGCGTCCTGATCCGGTACGGGTCCGGTTCGCCGCGGTGCCCGTCCACTGTCTCCTCCACGTCTTCACGGGTGGTCACTGTCGGGAATGCGTACGTCAAAGGACGCACACATCAGCCGCCGTGTGCGATGTCCCACCGCAGATGTTTTCCTCACTGGACCTGACGGTCAAGCCGCCCCGAGAGCAACGGTGTCAACAGGAGCAACCCGAACGGGGCGGCGCTGGAGGTGAAGAACCACATGGAACCGCATGGCTCGGCCTCGCGCGTGGAAGCTGACGTAGGGACCATCTGTGTCCTCGTTCGGTGGATCATGATGCTGCTTGCCCAGTGAGGCATAACGGCAGGTACGCATGGGCCCTCCGGTGCTCAGCCGCCAGCGATGTTGTGGTCGCTGGCGGCTGGGAACAGGGAGGAACCTCAGTCAGTGATCGTCCCGCCCGGACGTGTCGTCGCAGAGACCCGGCGCGGCTCCAGGGAGATCTTCAGCCCGCGTCGGGTAGCCTGGATCAACCGTGGGCCGCTAGCTCAATGGCAGAGCTGCTGACTTTTAATCAGTAGGTTCGGGGTTCGAGTCCCCGGCGGCCCACCGACTGAAGCATTGCGCGAACCGCTTCCTCGGTGGTCTCGGTGGCTGGGGTGTCGCAGAGCGAAGCGCGTTCGCTGGATATCGCTGACGGTTCGACCGTACGTATTCGGTTCTCCCGGGGGACTCGCGCACTGGGTGGCCGTGGTGGAGATGGCGTAGGGCGTGATGGTCGTGTGCGACACGCCGGGCCAGATCATGGCGCGGTTGATGGTCGTGGTGTGTCCTGTGTGGCGTGTC